>JBDTYN010000090.1:0-35241 GCA_040005675.1 Chthoniobacterales bacterium | reverse complement strand
CGGGTGTTGGACCGCAGGGGCAGACACAGTCTGAAGGAAATCATAGCAGCGACGCGAGCTCAGGCCCGGGTAACGCCGGCGAGACGACCCGCACCGGCAGCGGCCCGAACGATCGCGGTTACGACGCCCCCCCCAATGGCGAACAGATGGTTGAGCTGGAACCGGGTGAAGGCGTCATCGAAATTTCGGGCAAAGGCTTCGGCTTTCTCCGCGATGCCAAGCGCAATTTCGTGCAGACCCCTCAGGATATCTTTGTCACGCCGGAGATCGTACGCCGTTTTGCGCTCCGCGACGGCATGTGGATCCAGGGCGAGACGCGCCGCGGCAATCGCGGTCCGCAGTTGATGCGGCTGTTGAAGATCAATGACGACGAGCCACCAAAATATCAGGGGCTGCGTCCTTTTGAAGAACTCACCACGATTAATCCGAATCGCCGGATCACGCTGGAAACCGTTCCGGATCGTTACACCACGCGGATCATGGATCTGATGACGCCGCTGGGCATGGGGCAGCGGGGTCTGATCGTCGCGCCGCCACGCACGGGAAAGACGACGCTGTTGCACCACATCGCGGATGCGGTGGTGAAGAACCACCCGGAAATGAAACTCATCATTCTCCTCGTCGATGAACGGCCGGAGGAAGTAACCGATTTTCGCCGCTCGTGCCCAAAAGCGGAAATCATGGCCAGTTCGAACGATAGCGACATCAAGAGTCACACGCGCATTGCGCAGCTGGCAATCGAACGGGCTAAACGCCTCGTCGAAGCCGGGAAGGATGTATTCATTCTTCTCGATTCAATCACGCGCACAGCGCGCGCTTTCAATAATGCGACCGGTGGTGGCGGGCGCACCATGAGCGGCGGTATCGACGCCCGCGCCATGGAAATCCCGCGGAAGCTTTTTGCCGCCGCGCGAAATACTGAAGAAGCCGGCTCACTGACAATCGTCGCGACCGCCTTGATCGACACCGGCAGCCGGATGGACGAACTGATTTTTCAGGAATTCAAAGGCACCGGCAACATGGAGCTAGTGCTGGACCGGAAAATCAGTGATCAGCGCACTTATCCAGCAGTTGATATTTTCCTCTCCGGCACGCGCCGGGAGGAACTGCTCCTGCAACCCTGGGAGCTGGAAAAAATTAATATGATCCGGCGGGGCCTGGCAGGTCACAAACCGGGTGAGGCGATCGAACGGCTTCTGATGTTCGTGAAAAAATTCCCGACGAACGCCCAGATGCTGAAAGAAATTCCGGGTTAAATCGTAACGGCGGTCTTCGACTGCCAGGCGCACAGTGCCGCTCCACCAAACTCCCCGCGGTTCTTTCGAATCCGCTCACGATCGTCGCCGCCCGCCGCTCCAGGAAGCGGAGTGGGAAGTCCTGCCGCCCGAAGAAAAGCAAAAGCGCGCTCAGCTCGAGCCGCTCTTCAAGTTTCTCGCACTTTTTATGGACGACCTTGTCCGTATTCCTGGTACGAGATTCCGCTTCGGCCTCGATCCTTTGCTTGGGCTTTTGCCCGGCCTCGGCGACACGAGTTCCGCGTTTGTTTCAGCCTATGCGTTGATTCAGGCGGCACGCCGTGGACTGCCAAAAATTCTGCTCGCGCGCATGTCGGCCAACATCCTGATCAACGAATTTGTGGGAATCATCCCCGTGGTCGGGGACGCGTTTTCCTTCTGGTTTAAATCGAACGCGCGGAACTATCAGCTGCTCCAGGATTACACAGCGTCGTCTCGCCCGGCGCGAGCGAGCGACTGGTTCTTCGTCGTCGGCGTGCTCGTGCTGTTAGTCCTGATCGTCGCGGCCGGTTTATTCGTGAGCATGTTCGTTCTGCGGCAAATCTGGATTCTGCTCACGGGCCACTAAGGCTCAGACCGAGAAATATTGGGTGAAGACGCGATGGATGGCGTCGCGGGATTCGATTGCTCGTGACGCCAGAGCGTCGGCGCTGTCGAGTCCAAGGCGAATCGCGAGTTTGCGCTGTTCATCGGGTTCCGCTGGGAGGACGGAGCCGCTCTTGTGATTTGCGCGCCTGAGCACTGATTCGCATCGACGCAGAAAGGCATAGCTTCGTTCTATCTCCTGTGCCGCTGAAGCGGCGAGAAGGCCGGCTCGTGTGAGCTGCGCAAGCGCGCCTGTCATCCTCGGATTGTAAATGTTTGCCTGCATTTGCAGCGCTTGGACGAGGAACTCTGCCTCGATCATGCCGCCGGTGCCGGTTTTGAAATCGAGGAAATCAGACCCGGAACTTCGTTCCCGCCGCACGCGTCCCGCCATGGCGCCGACCTGATCAAAGAGGTCAGGTCGTTTCCCGGCGCCACACCACACTCGTTGCACGAGCTCCATAAACTGAGGACCGAGCGGACCCGCAATCGCACGCGCCCGCGTGAGCGCCTGTACCTCCCACAGCTGGGCCCGCCCATCGTAATATGCTGAATAACTTTCAATCGGTGCGACAACCGGTCCTTTTTCGCCGTCGGGGCGGAGACGTGGGTCGAGCGTCGCCAAGGCTCCTTCCGCCGTGGGCTGGGCCATCGCGCTCATCAGCTTCTGCGCGGCCCGAACGTTTTCACCAATGAAGAGCACATCGAGATCCGCTCCGTAACTGATTTCCGAGCCGCCGAACTTTCCCAGGGCAATAACGGTGAGTTCGTTTTCGGTGCCGAGCGATCGGCCCACAAAAATCAGGCAGGCTTCCGCGAGCGCGGACAGCTCGGTGAATATCGTCTCAGCAGGAGCAAGCTCGAGGATGTCGCGGAGCAGGATGCGAAGCAGGCGATTTTGCCGGTAGGACCGCACCGCATCGAGATCGCCCGGCCGCAAGTTCCGAGCTTTCAGGCGCCGGAGGTGGTCCGCGGTGGAGAGAGGTTGATCGAGCGCCTCGCCGCGAGTGATCTCTTCGAGCAACTGAGGCTGCCGGATCAGAAGGTCTCCGGCGACGCGGCTGGCGTCGAAGGTTTTCACCAGCAATTCCAGCAGCCGCGGGTTTACGACCAGCAATTCGAAGAGCAAACTGCGCATACCGTAACCCCGCACAAAGCGCACGAATTGGTTGAGCGTGGCATCGGGATCTGCCATCTGCGCGAGCCATTGCAGCAGCAACGGCCTCAGTTTGCGCGAAACCTGGCGCGTTCGGGCCGAAACATGAAAGCTGGCCGGCCCTTCGGCCAGGTCAGCAAGGGCTTTCGTCGCACTTTTTTCGTCGCGAAAAATTGAAATATCCGCTGTCGAACCGGCAGCGTCACTGGTGCCGGAGACCACCCGTGCAAAAACCGAACGGACATGCCGCATATGCTTTCGCAGTATCTCCAAAAATTCGGCTGTCCCGGGAAAAGAGAGACTTCGGGCCAGACGTTCGAGTGCCTCCGCATCTGCAGGCAACGTATGCGTCTGCTGTTCCGCCTCGATCTGTAGACGATGCTCGACGCGGCGAAGAAAATGGTAGGCGGCATCAAGCGCCACTGCTTCCGCGCGCGGAAGAAGGTCCAGCTGAGCGAGAGCGGAAAGGACTTTGAGCGTGCTTGTATCCTGCAGAAATGCGTGACGCGCACCGTGAATGATTTGCAACGCCTGAACCACGAACTCGATTTCCCGAATGCCACCAGTACCGAGCTTCACGTCGCGTTCCAAATCGCCCGGCCCGACGATGTCGCGCTCGATTCGTCTCTTAATCGCGGCGATCTCGTCCAACAAATCGGGCGTTGGGCTGCGCGGATAAACAAATGGCTGGTGCTGCCGTACAAATTCGTAGGCGAGCTCGCGGCTGCCACAAACTCCGCGGGCCTTCGTCAGCGCGAGCCGTTCCCACGTTTCGCCAAAGCCGGCATAATAATTTTCCATGCTCTCGAGCGAACGCGCCAGCGGACCGGCGCTACCTTCCGGTCGGAGTCGCAAATCGATCCGAAAGAGCGCTCCAGCGGAATCGCCGCTCGCGAAAGTCTCGACTATTTTCGCGCCTAGCCGGTTGAACCATTCGTGGTGGGTGACGTTGGCGGAGAGCTGCCCTTCTTCGCCATAGATGAAGACGACATCGATATCCGAGCTGTGGTTGAGTTCCCGGCCACCAAGTTTTCCAAGGCCAAGAACTGCAAATTCGGTCGCAGGCGAGCCGCGGCGGAGGCGCAGTTCTGCGTCCCAGTTTTTCCAGACCTCAGCGAGACAGATCTCGGCGAGTTGCGAGAGCTCCGCTGTTGTTTCTTCGAGGGGAGCGACGTCGGCGACTTCACGCAAGGCAATCCGCAACATTTCGCGGCCTTTCCAAAGCCGGAGCGCGCGGAAGTTTTCCGCCGCCACCGCGTCGGCCGCGAAGACGCGCAGCTCATTCAGCATCCGGCCGGGCCCGCGCCGCAGGGCGCAAACTTCCGGGTTCCGCAGCCAGAGGAGAATTTCGGGATTCTGCACCAATCGGGTCGCACAGATACTCGAAACGGAGATCAGGTGAAGCAGGGCCCTCGGGCCAAGGGGAAATTCATCGACAATGGTGCGGAGCGGCGGAGCGGCAATGGGCCAGGCTCCTGCCATGCGCTGCAGCGTTCGCGCGACCCGGAGCGGAGAAAGCGCGCGCGAGGATGTTTGCTGCATCCAGGCGTGATCAGCGTCCATGAAAAGAACAGCGCGGCGCAGGGGGCGTGTCTGCGCCTAACGAACGACTTGGCGGCACGCGGCTACTGCGTCTGCGCGTTCCCCACCATTTTTTCGCGGGCTCGGGCGAGCGTTCGCCGTTCCTGCCACGTCAGGCTCTGCATACCTTCGCGCGAAATTTTGTCGAGCAGCGGATCGACTTCTTCCGCGATGAACTCAGCAGCCGTCATCTGCCGGAAGCGTTCCAAGTGCGCGTGACGCTGACGCAGCGCGCGCTGCACAAACGATGGGCGACCGAAACCCAGCAAATGGGCATAAAGCCAGCCCGCGGTACAACCGCCGAGGTAAGCGCTGTGGACGACCGTACGAGATCGGTCGAAGAAGACGAGAAGGATCGAGAGCACGAGCGCGCCGTAGCCAAGGTGCTTCGCTTTCAACCGGATCGGCAGAAGGAAGAACCTGAACGATGTTAATTCGAGTTCGGGAAGGATGGTCGCATAGGCAACCACAACGGCGGCAACGCCTCCGGAAGCGGCGTAAAGCACGGAATTCGCCGGCATGAGAAAGAGGTGACCTAGCTCGCCGGCGATCGCGCCCGCAAGATAGAGACAGGCGAAGTGTACCTCACCAACGATCGTTTCCAGATCCCGACCGAGCAGATAAAGCAGGATCATGTTGCCGAGCAAATGCCATGGGCCATCGTTCAGAAAGATCGCGGTTACAAACTGCCAGCCGTAGGCGCTGCGCAGGCCGTGATCGCTCACACCAAGATACTCCCGGACGACGCCGGGCTGGTGAGCTTCCAGGAAAAGCTGCGCGATGAAGATCGCGACATTCACCCCGATCAAGGTGAGAAGAGCAAAGCGCTGCCGTTCGGTCCATCGCCGCGTGAAGAGCGACGGTTTTCGGCGCGAGAGGCGCATCTGGCGAGAGTATCGCAACGCGATTTCTTTGTCGATTCAGAAATCCAATTGTGCGCGAAAAACACCTCTGGCAAGGAGCCCTGCAATCGGACTTTTGTGGCTCTGGTGCCGCTATTTAGCCAAAGAGAGAGGCACCGATTTCAGTCCGGCGATAAGACGCGGAGAGCGCGACCGCGCACACTGAATTCGATCGGGCACGTCCCCATCAGCTCGCCATCTACTTCCACTGGCACCTCCGCCTCACTGCTGACGCGCAGCGCCTTGGTCTGGAAGTATTCCACTTCCGGAGAGGTGATTTCGGAGCTGAAAATCACGTCCTGCAGATAACGGATCATTTCGAGATAGTTCAGTCGCTTGAAGACGAGGACATCGAGCAAGCCGTCATCAAGCAGCGCCTTTTTAAAGAACGGGAAAGGGCCTCCGTAGAGCCGTCCATTGCCGACTAGCACGAACGATCCTTCTTCCGTGACCGCGTTCTCGGATTCGATCCGGAGCCGCGGCGGGGTGCGCGCCGCGATCTGCGCCGCCGATATCACGTAGCTGAGCGGACCAAAGCTTCGTTTGAAGTTCCGGCTCGTTTCTTTCACGACCTGCGCGTCGAGGCCCACCCCGGCCAGCTGAATGAAATGCTTGCCGTTGGCGCTCGGCAAATCCATCAACCGTGTCCTGCCAGTCTGAATGATGTCCCAGCAACGTCCGAGATCGTTGGTCGGCAGCCCTAGCTCGGAAGCGAACACGTTCATCGTCCCGAGCGGAAGCAGCCCCAGGGTGACGTCGGCGCCGGCGATGCCGTTTACCACTTCGTTGATCGTCCCATCTCCACCGGCCGCGATGATGCGTCTGTAACCGTCCTCAGTCGCCTTCCGGGCGAGTTTCTCCGCTTCGCCCCGATGTGACGTGGCGCAAAGTACCGCGCTATGCGCGAGATTCTCGATTTGCGCGCGCTGTCGGTCAGCCCGCTCGCTTCGCGCAGCAGGATTCAAAATTACGACGGTATCATTCACGTTTTCAGAGCGCTCTCGCCGCGGCCGGGATAGAACCGTGGGAGGACGATAGAAGGCGGCCCGCACTCTTCACGCCTCCTGACTTTCTCGGACTTATACTTCCGCGCGTGCGAGACAAGGCACTAGGAACGTAATGGCGCATAAGCCGAAAGCGGCTCGGCCGTCTCCAGATTCTTAATCACGGTGCTCAGATAGACCGACTCGGGATAGAACGCCTTGTATTTGGTAATCTCGGCGCGATTGAGCACCTTGAATCCATAGCGCTCGAACATCTTTTCCCCCCGCCGGCTTTCGAAGGTGACGATCTGACCATAAACGCGTTTTTCGCCGGACCGATAGAGGTAACTCAGATAGGCGCTCATTAGCGCGCGGGTCGTTGCAATTTTCCGCGCCTCGGGAAGCAGGTTGATATGGAAATGTGGCGTCCGGCGTGGGGCGGCCGGGACTTCCCGCCAGCCATGGCTAACCATCCACCGGACAAAGCGGCGCGAACGCGGGTTATATCTACGATAGCGAACGAGGACGCGCAGGAAGAGGGAGATGTTTTGCGCGAAGGAGTAAAGCTGGTTGCGGAGCGGTTTGCGCGAGCCCAGCAGGTATCCCCGCAATTCGCCGTCGATCTCGAGAACGAAAGATGACTCGGGCTCGCGATCTGTGTAATAAGAGGTCAAAAAGTCTGCGAAGAGTTCGCAATCCTCATAAACGGGATTGATGGGCTCGCCCAGAAAGCCCGTCTGGCAGCACAACCGCCGCACTGCGGTCCGGTCAGCTGGCTGATAACCCCGGATGGTCAGTGACTGGTCGCGTTTCATGCTCGGGTGTTCTTGTACTCTGCGCAGACGTTTTGATAAATGCAAAAGAGCCGGTCAAACACGCGCCGCCAGGAGTGGGATTGATTCGCTGATTGAGCAGCTCTTACGCCGAGCTCGGCCACGTCGCCCGCCGCCATCTTCTCGATCGCCACCGCCAGCGCGCGAGGCGAATTCTCCCTCGCCCACGCTTCCTGTCGGTGCAGGATTATCCGATCCATGTAGGTCCCGGCGATACCAACAACCGGTGTGCCGCAGGCCTGACTCTCCAACGCGACAAGGCCAAACGTTTCCTGTACACCGGGATGAACGAAAAGATTGGCGGCGCGATAAAATTTCGCGAGTTCGGCGGAATCGGGGCAGTACTTCATCCAGGTGACATCCCCAGTTTTCGCTTCCAGCTGGCGGAGCGCGTCGCGTTGTGAGCCATCGCCGACCACAAGCAGATGAAATCTCTCGGCGGAACGCTGCGTGAGCAGATCAAAAGCGCGGAACAACGTTAGCGTGTTTTTTTCTTTCGCCAGTCTCCCCACATAGAGGAGAACACAACGATCGGGCGGTATGCTGAGCGATGCGCGCGTCTCCGCAGCATCATCGGGGCTTGAGGAAAAAACCTTCTCGTTCACGCCCAGAGGTACTACGTGGGTGTTAGCGACTCCCCACTCTCGCAAAAGCTCAGCTAGCTGTGCAGATGGCACGAATGTGGCGGCGAAGGAGTTGTAAAGTTTGTGCACATAGCGCCGGGCCAGACCCATGACCGTTTCCGTCGCGCTGAGGCCAAGGAATTTTGCCGCGCTGCGCAGATACGCTTCCGGAAAATGGGAATGATAGAACCCGACGGCGGGGATGCGAAGCGCGGCGCCGCACGCGATCGCTTTCCACGCCATCTGATACGGATCGCCGGACTCGATGATATCCGGCTGCTCGCGCTCAAGGATTTCCTCGACGGCGCGAAGGTTCAGCAAGGCGCGATACCGTGAGGTTCGCGAAAGCAACGGCGAAGCGATCGAATAGGTCCGAGATCGCCCGAAATCGGCACACTCGGTTTTCGCCCCGGGGATGATGAGCACATGCTCGTCTTCGGCCCGATGTTCCGCGATGTAGGCAATCTTCTCGTGGACGTAACGTTTTACCCCGCCGCTGACGGGCGAGTAAAACTGCGTCAGATCGCAAATCTTCAAGCTCTTCTCACTCGGCGGTCACGTGGAGGCATGTCATTCCGAGCGAAGCCGAGGAATCCCGTCGCACAACTATTCGTTACACCTCGGGATCCCTCGACTTCGCTCGGGATGACCTCGCAATTCTACTTGTCGAGCGTGCTCAAATACTTCTCCGCCTCCATCGCAGCCGCGCAGCCGGACCCGGCGGAAGTGATGGCTTGTTTGTAGACTCGGTCAGCTACATCGCCGGCGATAAATACGCCGGGATGCTTACTTTCCGCGAGATGCTTGACAAGCAGGTAACCATCAGGGTCGGTTTCGAGGTTGCCAGCGAATGACCTCGTATTTGGGTCGTGTCCAATCGCGACAAAGACGCATGCGATTTCGAGCTCACGCTCCTCATGCGTTTCAACGTTCCTCAGCTGCACCGACTGCATCTCGCCCTTCTCGTCCGTCACATAGCCCGTAACGACGGTGTTCCAAATTGGCTCGATCTTTAGGTGTGCGAGCACGCGATCGGCCATGATTTTCGACGCGCGCAATTTGTCGCGTCGATGGATGAGGTAAACCCTGGAGGCAAAGCGCGTGAGGAAAATCGCTTCTTCAGCGGCTGAATCGCCACCGCCGATCACGCAGACTGGCACGTTGCGATAAAACGCGCCGTCACAGGTCGCGCAAGAGGTGAGGCCGTGGCCGATGAGCTTCTCTTCATTCTCGAGGCCAAGCCAGCGGGCTGAGGCTCCACTGGCGATGATGAGAGCCTGGCTCTCCAACCATTCGTCGTCCGCCAGGAGGCGTACATGACCATTTGCAGGCTCGAAGCCAGTGACTTCAGAGTAGGCGAAGCGGGCGCCGAATTTCTCCGCCTGCGCGTGCATGTTCATGATCAATTGCGGTCCGTCGATTCCTTCCGGGAAGCCGGGAAAATTCTCGACGAGCGTCGTGGTGGAAAGTTGTCCGCCAGGCTGCCGCCCTTCGAGCACGAGGGGATTGAGGTTGGCGCGCGCGGCATAAATGGCCGCGGTCAATCCCGCGCAACCGCTGCCCACGATGATCAGTTTTTCCATCGGAAGAGAGTAGCATGAACGGCAGAGACGCAAAGGAATGGGGCCGCTTCAATGGCGCTTTGTCCCGCGAGAGACTGGACTAAATTCTCGGTGTGCCGGAGCTCGCTGAAGTCGAATATTATCGCCGGCAATGGGACTGCGGGATCGGCCGACGGGTGGTCGGCGTGCAGTTACACTCCAGAAAACGCGTTTTCCGCGGGAGTCGTCCCCCGGAAATCATCCGGTTGCTGACTGGGGCGACGCTGCTTCGCTCCCGCGCTTTCGGGAAACAAATGCTGTTTGAATTTTCCGGGACGAGCCGGCTTGGCATCCATCTCGGTATGAGCGGCACCCTGCGGGTGGAACGCGCGGGATTCCGGCCCGCGAAGCACGATCACCTCGTGCTGCAGCAAGCGAAAAAAGCGCTCGTGTTTCGTGATCCTCGCCTCTTCGGACGCGTGAAGTTTTCTCAAGGCCGGGCGCTACCGGACTGGTGGCCAAACTCGACTCCGGAAATCAACTCGCCGGATTTCAGTGCCGCCTTTATCGGCGAGTTCCTGAAGCGGCATCGTCGTGCTCCAATAAAAGCGGTGCTCCTCCTGCAAAATGGTTTCCCCGGGATAGGCAACTGGATGGCAGATGAAATTCTGTGGCGTGCCGGGATTGCACCGTCGACAGCGGCGGGAGCGTTGAAGGCCATTCAGCAGCGATCGCTGCGGCGTGTGACGCGGTTCGTCTCCGCAGCGGCGCTCTCGATCATCGGCGATGATTGGGGCGAGCCGCCAAGGTCGTGGCTGATTCACCAGCGCTGGAAACCGGGCGGCGTTTGTCCGAAGCACAACACACGATTGCAACGCGCCGCAATCGGAGGAAGGACGACAGCCTGGTGTTCACGCTGCCAGATTTGAACCTGACTGTGCCTTACGCAGTCACGTGCACGACAATCCTGTGAAACCCGGTCGTGCCCGACTTGAACGGCCGATCTTCCTCCAGTTCCTGCACCGCGCCTTCTCCGTCCGTAGCGCGCACAACGAGTGTGTAGTCATCGGTTTGATCGGGCCGCCAGGCGAAGCTCCAGAGCGCCCAGGTGAGACGAGTTCCCGGATAGTCCAAGGTTGCTTCGTCCCAGCTCTCGCCCTCGTCGGAACTGACTTCCACTCTTGAGATCCCGCGATCGCCACCGAATGCGACCCCCTTCACAGCGATACCGCCTGCAGCCGTCGCGAGCGCCACACGTGCTTCGTTCTCCGGTTGATCGAAACGCGAGCGGGTCGGCACGACGAAGTCCGGACCCCACCCTTGCTTTTCGTAGAAGCCTTGCGCGCTTCCATCGATCACTTCAATGCGGGTAATCCACTTCACGTGTTTCTCGCCGAAATAACCTGGAACGATGGCGCGCGCGGGATAGCCGTGCCTGTCAGACAGCGGCTCCCCGTTCATTTCGTAGGCGATCAGCGTTGTCGGATCCATCGCTTTTTCAAATGGGAAAGTGTCGGTGTAATTGTCCAGTCCGTGCAGCCGCACTTTCTTCGCTCCGGGGAGCGGAGCGGCCACTTCGAGCAACGTTACCATGGAGACGCCGCGCCACATCGCATTGCTCATTAATCCGGCATCCAGCCCGTTGCTGATGCACATCAATGTTGTTTCCTGATCAACCGGCGGCATGCCCTGCAGATCGCGTAGCCGGTAGGTGCGCTGATTTTGAACCAGGCCCGAAACCTCAAGGTGCCAGAGGGAAACGTCGACGCGCGGATCAACCACGTTCTTTGTCACACAATAAAACTGGTCGTTGGGCGTGATCGGCTGCACGAGGCGACCTTTGTACTGTGTGCCGTCATAACTGAAGGTGGCGACGTCATAGAGTTTGCGGAGGAGGGCAGCTCCAGTCCCTCCTGTGACGAGAAGGCCAAAGCCTCCAAAGATTAGCGCCCGGCGCGCGATGTGAGGCGTGAATTCAGGCTCGTCGGGCCCAGTCCCTTTTTGCGTGGTCCAGGCAAAGCCGAGGACAAGCATTCGCTCAAAAACCACGAATGCGAGGGTGAGACCCACGAGCGTAATGAGCTTGGCCGCATCGATCGGAACTCCGAGGTAACTCGTCCCAAGCACTGGCCAGAGCACGATAGCCGTCGCGGTGAGCGGAAGCGCCACGAAGATCGCGGCCGTGGTCGCGGTACTAAAGTGCGATCGCGTGCGACAAAGCAGCCCGTAAATCATTCCTCCCAACGCCCCGATGAACACCTGGTCGATAATCACCGAGCCGATGCCAAGTTGCTTCATGTGGTTGTAGCCCCCGACTCCTCCCATCAAGGCCAGGAAAGTGTCCGCTGGGATAAAGATTGAGAGACGGTCGCCGAAAATCGCGAGAGGCGTCGCGACGCCGAACAACCATGCGAGAAGCAACATGACTACCGTCATGGCCAGGCCGGCCAGCGTCCCCGCGATCAGACCAGCGGAGGCGAACTTCAAGCGACTCGAAGGCGTAATTATTGTTCGAATCTGGCCGCGCTCGTTCATCTGTTGCTCAGGTAATCGAAGGCTTATGACGAACTGCCCGAACCTGCTTTACGAAGTCGCCGCACTGACTGCCCTTGCGACACTGTGAGACGCCGCAGATCGTTTCCCCCGCAAGTCTCGCCATCGATGAAACAAATGCCGCTGGGCGTCAAGCTAAGTCGTCGGCATTGCGCGAACGGCCATCAGCCTTCGGCTGCAACACGCAGGAGTGTCGCGAAAATCCGCGTTCCGGCCACGAATGTCCCGCGCAATGTGCCGGAGACTTTTGATTCACCGCCGGTGCGACACCGATGGCTTACCGGGACTTCGAGAATGCGGAGACCGGCACGTGCCGCGCGCATCTGCATCTCGAGATTCCACCCGTAAGTCTGCTCCTTCATCCCAAGCTGGTCGAGGGCGGACCGCCGGATGGCACGGAACGGACACATATCCGTATATTTCACGCCGTAGAGCGGCCGCATGAGCCAGCCGGCGAGGTGACCGGCAAAGACTTGCTGCGCGTTCATGCTGCCCGGCTCGCGCACGCCTCGGGTGCGTGAGCCGATCACGAAATCGTAGATCCCATCCTTGAGTGGGCGAATAAGTTGATCCATCAGCTCGGGGCAATCACTCCCATCCCCGTCGAGAAAGACGACAACCTCGCATTCCGGCGACAAACTGGCGATACCCGCAGCGCAGGCGCGGCCGTAACCGCGGGGCGCTGGCACAACGCGCGCCCCGGCTTCGCGGGCGCGTTCCGCTGTGCGATCCGTGCTGCCATTGTCGACCACGATCACCTCTGCCGGTAACCCCGTGGCAAGACATCCGCGGACGACATCCGCGATCGGCTCCTCCTCATCGAGCGCGGGAATAATGACGGAAACGGAGTACATCGGCGTAGCCCAAGCGTCTCGCTTGTGACTGGCGAAGTTGCAAGCGCGACGCGGCGGCTATTTCGTCACGCGGTGGACGATGCCTTTGCTGCGCAAAATATCGGCCGCTTCGCTGAAGTAATCGCGCACGTCAGCTTGTGCGCGGATCCAATCGAGATATCGCCCGATGCCCGTCGCCAGATCAACCTTCGGCTCGTATCCCGCAGCTCGGATGCGTGCGGTGCCACTTGTGAGGTGGCGCATCTCGCCGGGGCGGAAGTCGCCATTGATCTCAGGCGCGATGCGAATGTTGAGCGCATCCGATATTTGGTCGGCGACCTCGCGGATGGGCACGCCACGTTCGCTTCCGACGTTCACCGGAAGCCCATCGAGCGCGTCGGATTCGGCGGCGAGCAAGTTGGCGCGTGCGATATCTTCGACGAAGGAAAAATCGCGCGTTTGCTCGCCATCTTCGTAAAGCACCGGCGGTAAATCGTTCAGCAAACGAGTGCAGAAAATCGCAATCACACCGGTGTAGGGATTGAAGATCGACTGGCGAGGTCCATAGGTGCAGGAGTAACGCAGCGCAACGGTGGGAATGCCGATCTGCTTGCCCCAAAGAAGCACCAGTTTTTCCTGGTCGACTTTCGTCAGTCCGTAAACTGTTTCTCCGCCGACCGGCGCGTTCTCCGGAGTCGGAACGGTTTTCGTCACCTTGCCGCAAATCGGGCAATGAACGTTCCAATCACCGCGCCGCAATTGTTCGACGGGGCGGACGGGCGGAAATACGAGATCGTGCTCGGGACATTCGGCCGCACCTTCGCTATAAACCGCCTGCGACGAGGCAACGACTATTTTTTTGATCGGAAGATGCTGTTCGCGAATGATCTCGAGCAGTTGCGCCGTGCCAAACGAGTTAACGTGCACGTATTTCGCGATCTCCGGCATGTAGCCGCCATAGGCGGCCTGGTGAAAGACCACGTCGATATCGGCGAGGGCGGCTGTCATCACTGCACGATCGCGCAAATCGCCTTCCACGAATTCAGCGGCGTCGTTAATCCAGGGCGGCCTTCCGTTGCGATGCGTTTGCGGCTCGAGGTTATCGAGAATCCGCACCGTCCAACCTTGCCCAGCGAGCAGATCCGCGAGGTGCGAGCCGATTAACCCGGCCGCGCCGGTGACAAGTGCGCGTTTACCGTGCTTGAAGTTGAAATTCATGTTCATGGTGTGCGCTATTCGTTAGGCCAAATCCTCTCGCGTCCTTCCCGCGTGATCACGTCGGTTAGAAAAGCGCGTGTGTGGGTGGCTTCAAATCCACGCGAGGGCGGCGCCGTTGATCCGACCAGCTCGGCGCAAAGCCGGCGCAAGGTCGTGCGATCATCGACGTCATACCAAGTGGGCAACAACTTCACTTCCAGCCCGAGTTGCTTGGCCTGAGCCAGTGTCTGTTCGGCGACGCGTTCGGTGCTCCATTCGATATTTTCAAAGAGTTTTCGGTTCAGCCGGCTCATGCCGATGAGATAATACCCGCCGTCGTTTGACGGGCCGAGCACGACCCGCTCATCTCCTTCCGCCAGGAATGTCACCGCTGCGGCGTACGCGTGCTGCGGAACGGTGGGGCTATCGGAATCGATCAGGCAAACAGAGTGGAAGCCCACCTGCAATAAATCCTCGGTTGCGGATATCAATCGTTCACCGAACGCTTCCCCGCGTTGCAGAATAAGGTCGAAATCGGGTGGCAATATTCCGCTATAGGCAGCTTCCTCGCCGACGGGAGTGTAAACGCCGATGCCTCTGGCCCCACCGGCGGTGGCTGCGGCAGAGATCGCAGCGCTGGTGTCGCGCAAAAAGCAGATATTTAACGCCGCCGCTTCCTGCGGAGTAAGTGGCGGAGACAACCTCGTTTTCACCTTGCCCGCGCGGGGCGCTTTCGTCATCACGGCGAGCGCGCATAGCCCGCGCGGAATCGGCGGCGGCGCTTGCGGGTCAAGCACCCGATGAACGGACTTCATGCGCCGTGCGGTGTGAATTTGAACGCCGCGTTCCTCAACCCTTCTCGCAAAGAGCGTACTGATACCGGCCGTCAAGCCAGACTCGGCACGTTCTCCACGGGTCCCTGGTGAACAACGCTGCAAATTCGTCCTGGACGAGAACGCTCGCTTTTCTTGGTTCACGATATCCGTGTTTGCACCGCGTCATTCCAGCCAGAAACCACATCGCGAGGAGAGGAATTGAAGCCCGGAAGGCATGCCGCGGTTCGGCAATGAGACACCGCCCGCCCCGGCGAAGAACCCTGTATATCTCCGAGAGTGCTCGGTTCCGGTCCAACAAGACGGTAAAAAGGCGAGAAGCTATTACAATATCGACGCGTTCATCCGGACGGGATTGTTCGAGAATATTCATCTTCTCGAATTGGCAGTTCACCAAGCCGAGCGTTTGTGCTCGCCGGCGCGCGCAACTCAGCTGTTGATCCGATTGATCGATGCCAACGACTTTGATGGTGGGGAAGCGCCGCGCGAACTCGCAGGAATAAAAACCCGGTCCGCAACCGAGCTCGATCAGTTCTGTATTTTTCGGGGGTGCCCCGTTCTGCCACAAAGCGCTGATCATGCGGTCGGTGTCATCGCGGAAAAGCTTTTCGCGGCAGAAAATATAGAGCCAGGCAAACCGCTCGAACAGGCTGTCCCCCATCTCCCCGCGCGCGGGAGGGGGAGCTTCGGTTGTGCGCGTCCTCGTGAAGAGCGTCGCCGATTGGGGAAGCGGTTTTAGCAGCGTGTCATTCCTCTCCGTTCCCTGCGGTCCAGGCGAATTTATGCGTTGGGAAGCAGAGATGTTCACAGTGTTTCTTTGAATCTTTATCTAAGCGATAAGCAATCCTTAACCTTAAGGGATTGAATAACTCGGTTCTTCGGCAGAGTCTTCATTCGTAAAAGGGGCAACGCGAAACCTGTCGATAACAACACCGTTTCGACCAGGCAGCGGAGCAGGGGCTGGTGCAGACGGAAATTCGTGCCCCATTATTCGAACTTGTTGGCTTCGTACTGAGCAATCAGTTAACAACGAAGAATGAACGCGCGGAATCATGGCTCCTGGTTTGCCGTCTCTATCGTCATGCTGGCTACGACGCCCGTCCTTCGAGCTGCCGAGGAGAAGTCACTTGCTTCGGTGCTAGAGACGCTCCGCGGCAAGAAATTCGTTGATTTGACACACGCTTTTGCGCCTGGCATTCCGCGGTGGCCCGGATTTCCGGAAGAGACGCGAAAGACAATTTACTGGTACGACAAGCGTCCGGACACGATGGGGACGGGCTTTTTTACAGAGGTCTACAGCCACGTTGGCCAGTGGGGCACACACGTTGATCCCCCGGCACATTTCCACCGAGGCCTTCGCACCGTGGACCAGCTGGACCTAAAGGAAATGATTTTACCAATGGTCGTAATCGATGTGCATGAAGAAGTCGCGAAAAATGCCGATTACACTTTGACTGTCGAGCGACTGGGAAAATGGGAAACCGACCACGGACGGATTCCGGCAGGCGCGTTTGTCGCGCTCCGCACTGATTGGTCGAGGCGTTGGCCAGAGGCAGCGAAAATGGAGAACAAAGACGCACAAGGCGTATCACACTATCCAGGCTGGAGCTTGCCGGCCTTGAAATTTCTCTACGAGGAGCGCAAAATCACCGCTTCCGGCCACGAAACCACGGACACCGATCCGGGTTTTGCTACGAGCAAAGAGGATTACACGCTCGAGACCTATCTTCTGGGCACGAATCACTACCAAATTGAGCTCCTGACAAACCTTGACCAATTACCCGAAGCCGGGGCCATCGTGGTGGTCAGCTTCCCAAAACCAAAAGGCGGTTCCGGATTTCCTGCGCGGGTGTTCGCCATCCTGCCCTGACGCTCGCTGCCTTCTCCTGGAATCTGCAGCGCGGAGCGTCCTTTGCGGTCGCGATAATTAATCGGAGCGAACGATGGACCTGCTGGAGGAATTAGAGACGCGATTGGTTTGCGGCGATGGAGCCATGGGTACGTTATTGCTCGACCGCGGGGTTCCTCTCGAACGGTGCTTTGAGGAGTTAAGCGTCAGCGAACCGGATCAGATCCAGAAAATTCACGAGGAATATATCGGCGCGGGCGCGCGCGTCATTGAGACAAACACGTTTGGGGCAAATGCCGTGCGTCTCGAGCGCTTTGGGTTTGAACAGCGCGTTGCGGAAATCAACTTTGCATCCGCGCAGCTCGCGCGAAAAGCGGCCAAGGGCGCGGACGTATGCATAGGGGGAAGCATTGGGCCGCTCGGAATCACCGCGGACGACGCCGCAGCGCGAGGAATCGACCGAGCCGCCTGCTTTCGGGAGCAAATCGCAGGGCTACTCGACGGCGGCGTCGATCTCCTTTTCTTAGAGACTTTCATGGACTTCGACGAGATGGCGATTGCGCTGCAAGTGAAAAGGGAGGTGACGAACGCGCTGACCGTCTCTTCGTTCGCTTGCGCACCAGAAGGACGCCTTGCTTGCGGGATGCCGCTGGTGGACGCATTCGCGCGGGCTCGCGAGTTGGGAGCACAAATCGTCGGGGCGAATTGCATGAACGGGCCGCATGGCATGGTGCAGTTGCTTGAGCGCATCCCAGCCGAACACCTGCTCGCGGCGTATCCCAACGCCGGCTATCCGAAATATCACGAGGGCCGTTTTATTTATCATACTGCTCCTGAGTATTTTGCCAAATCTGCCCGCGAGATGGTGGCTCAGGGCGCCCGTTTGATTGGCGGATGTTGCGGAACCAACCCGAAACACATCGCGGCGATCGCGGCGGCCATAGGTGGGCTTCAGCCAGTTCGAAGCAAACAAGTTCGTATGGTCGAGCCGGCGCCAGCGGCCGCGCTAAAAACGGCGGCGATCGAGGAGGAGAGCCTTCTCGATCGCGTCGCTGCGGGCAAACGCGTGGTTATCTGCGAACTGGATCCGCCGAAAACGCTCGCACTGGAAAAATATTTCGACGGCGCCCGTGCTCTGATCTCCGCAGGCTGCGATGCAATTACGCTGGCGGATAACTCGCTCGCGATTTTGCGCGTCAGCAACTTAGCTGTCGGCGCGATGTTGAAGGAGCGGTTTGGCATCACGCCTTTGCTGCATCTCAGTTGCCGCGACCGCAACGTGCTCGGTCTGCAGAGCGAGTTACTCGGGATGGCCGCGCTCGGAATGCGGCACGTCCTCCCCTTGACCGGCGATCCGGCACGGGTCGGCGATCATCCGGGCGCCGCCTCGGTTTATGATGTGAACTCGGTGGAACTCATCGGAATTATCAAGCGCCTCAACGAAGGTTTCACCCACGCCGGAAAATCAATCAAGCACGCGACGGCATTTGTGACCGGCTGCACGTTTAATCCGAATGCGAGAAATCTTGATTCACAGCTGAACCGGTTAGAACGGAAGGTCGCCGCTGGTGCGCAGTTCGCCATGACGCAGCCCGTCTTTGAAATCCGACTGATCGAGGAGATGCACCGTCGGACAGCTTATCTCGGTATTCCGATCTTCACTGGAATCTGGCCACTGCTGAGCGGTCGCCAGGCAGAGTTTTTGCACAATGAGGTTCCAGGCATTGTCGTGCCAGAGGCTGTGCGCGCAGAGATGGCTGGCCGGGACGGCGCGGAGGGACGCGCCTGCGGTGCTAAACTCGCAAGGCGGATCGTAGAGGAGGCGCTCGCTCATTTTCCCGGCGTCTATCTGATCACTCCGTTTCTCCAATACGAAACAACGGTTGAGCTGGCCGCATTTGCGCGCAGCGTCTGAAGTGGCGACTGTTTCGCGATGGTAAAAATTCGACGCGCGATTTTGGGTCAAATCACCGGACTCGTTCTGGTCAGTATCGCACTATTCGCGCTGTCACGTTTTTTCCCTATCGGCGAACTTCTGTCCGCGGTGCAGCAGCGGGTGATGCATCTCGGCGCCTGGAGTGCGATCTGTTATCCACTTCTTTACGCTTGCTGCAACGTGTTGTTGTTACCGGGGGGAGTTTTAAGCATTGGCGGCGGATTTTTCTTCGGCCTTTGGTGGGGTTTTCTCATCGTGCTCCTGGGAAACGTGGGGGGAGCTGCGATCTCGTTCTACATCAGTCGCTGGATTGGCCGCCGTGGCCTGCTGCGCGCCCTGCTGCGCAATCCCACGATGAATGCGCTCGAGCCCGCGGTTGAGCGGGAGGGCTGGAAAATCATTCTACTAAGCCAACTGCACCCGCTGTTTCCGACGAGTCTGCTCAATTATCTCTATGGTCTGACGAGCATTCGATTTCGCACCTGTATGCTATGGGTGGCGATTGGTCAGGCTCCCGGGCTTTTTCTTTATGCCTATCTCGGAACGCTGGGTCAGTTGGGTCTCAATTTGATGAGGGGGAAGACGCATCCCCGGCTGGTTGAGTTTGCTATCTGGGGAGGCGGGTTATTTAGCGCAATAGCAATCCTTATGTTTCTGGGGAGCATAGCCCTGCGGCTGTTGCAGAGGGTGGAAGCCGAGGCTGTGTTGAATAACGCTAATTCCGAAGTTATTCCGGGTGAAGAGGTTGCAGCTTAGAATATTTCGCGCATAAGGACTGTGCCCCGGCTGACTAAACCTTCACGCGTAGGCACAGCGTGCCGGTCTCGCTTGTTTCACATGGAACATGTTTGAGTTCTTCGCGCGGTACGACGTGGCGGTTGTCGGCAGTGGGCACGCTGGGATTGAAGCCGCTCTCGCAGCAGCGCGACTGGGGGCGGCGACAGTCTTGATCACGCAAAACCTAGACACAGTCGGCCAGATGTCGTGTAACCCGGCAATTGGCGGGTTGGGTAAGGGCCACCTTGTTCGAGAGATTGACGCGTTGGGTGGGGCAATGGGCCTCAACGCCGATTGTACGGGAATTCAATTCCGTCTCCTTAATCGATCGAAGGGTCCGAGCGTGAGAGCCCCGCGAATCCAATGCGATAAGAAAGCGTATCAGTTTCGTCAGAAGGCCGAATTAGAGAGGACCTCTGGGATTGAGCTTAAACAGGCGACCGTTTCGCATATACTTACTGATCGCAACGGCGACGTCATCGGCGTTGAAACTGACTTGGGAATTAACATATCCGCGCGAAGTGTGGTGATCACCTCGGGAACTTTTCTTCGCGGCCTTTTGCATGTCGGCAAAATATCAAAGCCCGGCGGACGAATGGCAGATACCTCTTCCAGCTTAAGTGACTCCCTTCGGGAACTGGGATTGGAAGTTGGTCGATTCAAAACGGGCACGCCATGTCGCATCAACCGGCGCTCGATTGATTTTGAAGAGTGCGAAATTCAATACGGTGACGAACCGCCTCCTCGCTTTAGTTTCATGCCGGTGGCAACGGCCGGGGACGGTATTTTTAATGCCCCATCGTTCCACGTGGAACAATTGCCCTGCTGGATTACTCATACCACGGCGCAAACCCACGCAATTATACGCGAAAATCTCCACCTTTCGCCGCTGTATTCCGGCCGAATCTCCGCCTTGGGTCCGCGATATTGCCCTTCAATCGAGGACAAAGTCGTAAAGTTCGCCGATAAAGCGTCGCACCAGCTGTTTCTCGAACCTGAAGGTCGCTTTACAGAAGAGTTCTACATAAACGGGCTTTCAACGAGTTTGCCGTATTCCGTGCAGTCAGCGTTTCTCCAGTCCATACCCGGGCTCCAACGGGCTGAAATTATGCGTCCAGGTTATGCCGTCGAATATGACTATTTTCCTCCTACCCAGCTGAACTCCACACTCGAAACCAAGCGCGTTGGTGGACTTTTTCTTGCCGGTCAGGTAAATGGCACATCTGGATATGAAGAGGCTGCTGCTCAAGGACTTATATCTGGAACTAATGCAGCGTTAAAAGCGGACGGGAAGAAAAGCTTCGTCCCCCCAAGGGAGACCTCATACATCGGGGTATTGATAGATGATCTTGTTACGAAGGGGACTGACGAACCTTATAGGATGTTTACCAGCCGCGCCGAAAACCGCCTTGCACTGCGCCACGATAATGCAGACCAGCGATTGACGCCGCGTGGTCGGGATATCGGCCTCGTCGACAACCGCCGGTGGAGGGAATTTTCCATCAAGACTACCGCGCTGCAGGATCTCAAGGCGTTCGTCTCAGAGGCGCGTTACGAGGGGAGAGGCTTGGCTCATGTGTTAAAACAACCCGAGTTTCGGGTTGAGCGACTCCCGGCCGAAATCCGTGCTAAGGCAACGCCGGAACTTTGGGAGCTGGTAGAGACTGAGCTGAAGTATGAAGGATATTTGCGCCGCCAGGATCAACAAAACCGCCAGGCTGCGAGGAGTGACGCCAGAGAAATCCCGCCTGACCTCGATTATGCAGCAATTAACGGTTTAAGGCACGAAACGCGCCAAAGGCTGTCGGCTCTGCGGCCCGCGTCGTTAGGTCAGGCGTCACGAATCAGTGGTATAACCCCGACAGACGTCTCCATTATCCGCATATGGCTCAACAGTTAAAGCTCACGGCGTCGGTATAACACGTGTGGTTCGTTACGGGATTCTCGCTCTTGGTCGGCTATCTAATCGGCTCGTTTCCGAGCGGTTATCTTGCCGGGCGCGTTGCAGGGATCGATGTTCGCGCGGTTGGAAGCGGCAACATTGGGGCGACGAACATCCTTCGGCTCCTCGGTAAAGGATACGGATACTCGGTTTTTTTTCTGGACGCTTTCAAGGGGTTTGCTGCCGTCCGGATTGCATATTTCCTCGCCAGCCGGCTCCCTGAGAGTCGCGAAAAAGCCATCTATTTTGCCACAACTGCGGCCGTCGCCTGCATCGTGGGACATGCGTTTCCCATCTGGCTTCGGTTTAAGGGAGGGAAGGGTGTTGCGACTTCCGCGGGTGCGATTTTCGGATTAACTCCTGTCGCGGCATTTGTCGTCCTCATTGTCTGGATCGTCGTGTTCGAGACATCGCGCTACGTCTCGGTCGCATCCATCGCCGCAGCGATTGCGCTTCCGCTCACAGTTGCGGGGCTGCTCTTCGCCGGGGCAATGCAAGGAATGTTTCTCTTTTACGTCACGCTCGCCCTGGCAGTCCTTGTTGTTTGGCGGCACCGCTCGAATTTTGCTCGTCTTCGCGCTGGAACCGAACAACGTTTCAGCCGTAAATGAACCTGCGGCGTACAGCGGTCCTGGGTGCGGGTGGTTGGGGTACGGCGCTCGCCATCCTTTGGGCGAAAGCGGGCCACGAGATCATTCTGTGGGGCCATAATCCGGAACGGACCGCGGATCTCAGCCGCAGTCGCGAGAACCACGAGTACCTGCCGGGCGTGACATTGCCGTCGTCTGTGTGCGTGACCCACAGCCTCGCGGATTGCGCAGAGGCCGACCTGGTGGTGTTCGTCACTCCCTCCCAGGCGCTACGCGACATTGCCCAGCAATTTCGAGCCGTTCTTGCCAACCGAAACGCAGTTCTGCTGAGCTGCACCAAGGGCATCGAACACCACACCGGCAAACGAATGAGCGAAATCCTGGCGGAAACATTTCCCTCCCACACTGTCGCCGTGCTTTCCGGTCCGAACCTCGCAATCGAAGCGTCGCGTGATCTGCCGACGGCGACCGTCATTGGCTGCCGTGAACCGCAATGCGCGGAAGCGTTGCAACAGCATCTTGGCAGCGCGCGTTTCCGGGTTTACACAAGTGATGAAATCACGGGGATTGAGCTAGGCGGCGCCTTGAAAAATGTCTTTGCGATTCCGGCGGGCGTGAGTGACGGCTTCGGTCTTGGGGACAACTCTAAATCCGCACTCGTGACCCGATCGCTCGCCGAGCTGCTGCGTCTCGGCACGGCGATGGGCGGGAATCCGCGAACGTTCTACGGATTAAGCGGTGCGGGCGATTTAATAGCCACCTGTTTTAGCCAACACAGCCGCAATCGCCGCGTCGGCGAAAAGCTGGGACGCGGCGAAACGCTCGAGCAGATCGTGGCCAGCACGCACACGATCGCCGAAGGCATCCCTACCGCGCAGGGCGCTTATGAATGCGCGCGAAATGTCGGGGTTGAGACGCCGATTATCGACCAGGTTTACGCCGTTCTCTACGAAGGCAAGGCGCCGGCGCAGGCATTGCAGGAATTGCTCGACCGCGATCCGAAAGCCGAACGCATTTAATGGCCCAGAGCTTCGGCGAGGTCGCTTAGCACCCGGGGGTAGAGGGCGTGCTCTGCAATCTGGATTCTGGCGTGCAAGCTCTGGGGCGTGTCATCAGGCAGAATAGGCACCTCACATTGTGCGATGATCTCGCCGGTGTCGATTCCCGGGTCGACGTAATGCACCGTGCAGCCGGTGACGGTCTCGCCGGCGGCGAGCGCCTGACGCCAGGATTCGACGCCCGGATACTTCGGTAGGAGAGAGGGATGGATGTTAATAATGCGGCGCGGAAACGCCTTTAGTAGCGGCTCCTTCAGCACGCGCATAAATCCGGCGAGCACCACGAGTTCAACTTGCGAATCGAGCAGCATTTTCACCAATCGCTCTTCCTGTTCCGGATCGAGCCTGGTTCTAAATTTTCCCGGTGGCAGATGGATGCTCGGGACATTAAACTCGCGACCTAGCTCGAGGATGCCGGCACTGGCCACGTCGGAGACGATGAGACGCGCTTCTGCCCGCAATTGGCCCGCGCTTATCGCCTCCAAAATAGCGCGACCGTTACTCCCTTTCCCCGATCCGAGAATTCCGATTCGCAGCGGGTGCACGGGGACTAGCTTCTCGCTGAGTCGATGAGGCCGGAAGTCGAGTAGCCGTGCGCGAAAGGGATGATGACAATTTCTGCGCCGATCGCGGCAAGCGCTTCTTTCTCGTCCCTATCAAGCGTTTCAGGCGTGTAATCACCGCCCTTCACATAGATTGCCGGCCGCACCGTGCGGAGGAACTGGGATGCGCGGAGCTCTGGAAAAACAGCGACGTAATCAACGGCTTCGAGTGCGGCCAGAACCTCAGCCCGATCGTCCGCGCGATTGAGCGGGCGCCCTGCGCCTTTCAGCTGTCGTACCGATTTATCTCCATTCAGGCCCACGGCAAGGCAATCGCCGAGATCGCGCGCGGCCCGCAGGTAACGCACGTGACCCACGTGCAGCAGATCGAAGCAGCCATTGGTGGCGACCAGTTTTCGCCCCTCCCTGCGCAATCTCACCGCGGTTTCCGCGAGCGCCTCGACAGTCTGGATCTTGTCGCTCACGATTTGTCTGATTTCGCAGGCGCGACGAATTGAATCGCGCGGGGGACTATCTCAAACACCGCCGGCTCGTTGCCGACGATTTCTCCATCGACATTGAACCACATTCCAGGAGTAGACTGCACCGTTACCCTGGCAGCGCGGCGAAAGATAATCGCCGCGCTGGTGAGATGTGTGCCAATCACAACCTGCGCCGCAAGCAGGGCGAGATCGCTCCCCGAATTCTCCGGAATTAACACGACATCGAGGAGTCCGTCGTCGGGCTCCGCATCCGGCGCGATTGGGATTCCGCCCGCAACGTAGCGACCATTGGCAACAACGACGTTGTATAGGTTAGCCGCGATGGGAGTGGCATTGTCGAGTGTGATTTCGGTTCGATAGGCGCGCAATTCGGGCAGCGCTGCGGCGGCACACCGCAGATACGCAAGTGGCCCCCACGTCTGCTTCATTTCCGCGGTTAATTTTTCATTCACGAGACCGCTAAAACCCCCGGCCGAAACATTAACAAAATAGCGGAGGCGATCGCTCTGCACGCGGACTAGATCCACCGCGCGAATCTTTTCTGACAGAATAAGATCGAGACAGTCGTCAAGAGCGTCAGGGAGATTGAGCGCACGGGCAAAATCATTGCCGGTGCCGCTCGGTGCGAGTGCCAGTAGTACCTCGGCCGCGTGAGGAGCGATACCGTTCACGACCTCGTTCAAGGTGCCATCACCTCCGGCCACCACGAGCATGTCGCAACCATCGGCGACCGCCTCGCGCGCAAATTTCTCCGCCTCGCCCGGCGCATGCGTGACACGGATGTCCACTGGCTCGAGGCGCTGAAATTTTTCGCGCAGATCGTCGGGCGCCGTGGCGGATCCGGCAATGGGATTTGCGATAAGACAACGTTTCACAGAAGCGTCATGAGCTTCGCCGTTGCGCGCGCAGAGGCAAATTCGTCCGCGAAAGCGAGGCGCGGGTTGGCCGCGCGGTCACAACAATTTCTTTCGTTTACCGGCCCTCGCGGTGCCACGTTTCCGGTCGCGTTAGGCCGCTGGTTGTGTAACGTCGCCGCTGACGTTTGCAGTATGAGCGAACCACTGACGCCCGGACGAACTTTCGCGGTTTCGAACACTCCGCTCATTCCGGAACAGGGTGAACAACAAGCCGGCTCGATCTCAGGGGGATCGGCGAACATCGACAATCTCGGCCACCTTCCTCGCTCCTACGGCGAGTCGGTGCTCTTTGTGGTGGCGCGCGATGCGAAGACCCTCTTTGCATTTTGGGATATCGATTGGCGCTCCGTATTCGGCGATGCTCCACCGCCCGACCAGAAGGCGCATCTGCGCATCTTCGACGAAGGCGGCGCGGAACAAAGCGGCGTCGTAGTCGAGCCATTCGCGGGCGAATCCTATCTGCCCGTTCCAAATGGCGGACAGCATTATACAGTCGAACTCGGCTACAACGACCCCACTGGAACGTGGAACGCAGTCGCGCGCTCGGCCGCGATTGCCACCCCTCCCGATCAACTCTCCGAAGAGGGCCCGTTCGAAATCGCGTTGATCCCGTTTCATTTGCGCTTCCAACGCATGATCGATTTCTTTCGCGCTGCAAATTTCGATAGCGCCTCGCTTTCAGACCTGATCGGGCGGGTACAGAGAAAGACGGTCACGTCTCCCGTGCGGACACTAACGATGGAAGAGGCGGAGGTGCTCGGGCTGTTTCACGCCAAATCCGAACAGGGCTCCCCATCGCCGGAAACCGCAGCAGAAAGCGAGAACGGGACTTGGCCGCAGGAAAAGCTTCGGCAATTACTCCAGTTCGGAGATGGCAGCTCCGGCGAGAATTTCAGTGGCAGTAGCCGCAGCGCTTAGTTTCCGCCGAGATACGCGCTTTTCACCCGTTCGTTGGCGCGCAAAGCGAGCGATTGATCGTGCAAGATAATGTGACCGGTTTCGAGAACGTACCCATAGTTCGAGACTTCGAGCGCAAGATTGGCATTCTGTTCCACGAGCAAAATTGTGATGCCTAACGACCTGTTGATCTCCACGATTTTTTGAAAAATCGTCTTCACCAGGATCGGCGCGATCCCGAGCGACGGCTCGTCCAGCATCAGGCAACGCGGTTTGCTCATCAAAGCGCGCCCGATGGCCAGCATCTGCTGTTCGCCACCCGATAAAGTGCCCGCCACCTGCCGCGACCGTTCCTTGAGGCGCGGAAAGATTTCGAAGATAAAATCGAAATCTGCAGCGAGTTTTGACCGATCCTTGCGCAGGTAAGCGCCCATCAGCAGATTCTCGTGCACCGTCAGGTTCGCGAAGACCATGCGGCCTTCCGGCACATGCGAAATCCCGCGCGCGACAATCTTATGGGGCGCTTCGTTCGCAATCTCCTGATCTTCGTAGCGGATGCTGCCCCTCTGCGTCTTAAGCAATCCGGAAATCGCGCGCAACGTCGTTGATTTTCCCGCTCCGTTCGCGCCAATCAATGTGACGATATCGCCCTGCCCGACACGCAAGGAGACATCGTGCAGTGCGGTGATGGAGCCGTAAGAAACGGCCAGGTCTTTCAGCTCAAGCATGATGTCGTTCCGAGCGAAGCCGAGGAATCCCGTCGCAGTATGTGAAGCGTGATCTGCGGGGCTTCTCGACTCCGCTGCGCTGCGCTCGGGATGACCGCGGGTAATCGATCGCGTTCATTGCGTCACAGCTTCCTGGCCCAAGTAGGCTTCGATCACCTTCGGGTTCCTCTGCACCTCCGCCGGAGTTCCTTCCGCGATCTTGATCCCGTAATCGAGCACGGCGACGCGTGCGCAGATTCCCATCACCACCTTCATGTCATGTTCGACCAGCAGGACCGCGATCTGAAATTTCTCCTTCACGAATTGGATCAACTCCATCAATTGTTCTTTTTCGCGCGGGTTCATGCCGGCCGCCGGCTCGTCGAGGAGGAGCAGCTGGGGACGGGTCGCGAGAGCCCGCACGATTTCGAGTCGTCGCTGATCGCCATAGGAAAGACTTTTGCAGGGGGTCTCTCGAGAGTCCTCCAGATGGAAAATGCGCAGAATCTCCACGACCTGGTCACTGATCTCCGCCTCTTCTTTCTGAAATGGCCGGCCGCGCCAGAGAGCGTGTGCGATGCCGTGCTTCAGCCGCATCGTGAAAGCCGCACGGACGTTATCGTAGACCGAGAGTGAAGCGAAAAGCCGGATGTTTTGAAACGTGCGCGCAATGCCCCGCGCCGCGATCGCAGACGCTTTTCGGCCGATGATGGATTGGCCGCCAAGATCGATCGCGCCGGATGTTGGTTCGTAGATTCCGGTGATGATGTTGAAGACGGTTGTTTTCCCGGCGCCATTGGGACCAATCAGCCCGACGAGGTCGTGAGGACCGATCTGGAGCGACAAGTTCGAGAGCGCGGTCAGGCCGCCGAACTGCATTGTGCAGTCGCGCAGCTCAAGAAGGGATGACATGGGCAGCGCGAGTTTTCTTGCCGGATAAAAATGCGGGTCGTTTCAGCCCGCCGAAAATTCCCTGAGGGCGCGTGAGCATCAGCGCGATGAGCAGAACCGAATAAATCAGCATCCGATTTTTCAACAATTCGTCGATCAGATGCGGGAGCGGAATCCCAAACGAGCGTTCGTAGAACTGTGGAATAAACCGGAGCACCTCCGGCAGAAGCGAGAGAAACACCGCGGCCGCAATCACGCCCGCCGTGCTCCCCATCCCTCCGAGGATGACCATCACCACGACCTCGATGGATTTGAGGAAACTGAAGCCGTCTGGATGCAGGTACTGTTTGAAGTGTGCGTAGAGACCGCCGGCGATTCCCGCGAAGAACGCGGCGAGCACGAACGCAATGACTTTGTATTTCGTCGTATTCACCCCGACTGCTTCGGCCGCGACTTCATCGTCTCGCACAGCTAAAAAACCGCGTCCGTAGGCGGAGTGCACGAGGTTGGCCACGACGTAGATCGTGAGTGCGGCGAAAAGATAGGTCCAAAAGAAATTCGTGTAGCCCGACATCACGGTGAAGCCGCGCGAGCCGCCGATCGCGTCAGTGTTTTGGATGACGACGCGGATGATCTCTCCGAAACCGAGAGTAGCGATGGCAAGATAGTCACCCCGAAGCCGGAGAGAAGGGATTCCGATGATCAAACCTGCGACCGCCGCGAGGAGGGCGCCAGACAGCAATGCGAACAGGAAGACGAGCGGCGCGGTAAAGCCCGAGGTGATGTCGGTCGACGCTCCAAACCACTTAGGCGCCCAAAACGTAGTGACCGCGGCCGAAAAGTAGGCGCCGATTGCCATGAACCCGGCGTGGCCTAAGGAAAACTGGCCGGCGTATCCGTTCACCAGGTTTAAGCTGACGGCGAGAATGATGTTGATCCCGATCGTGAGAACAATCTCGCGGACGTATTGATCCATCGGGACCCAATAGGAAATCGCGAAGCTGACCGCCGCGGCGATCGCCAGATAAAGCTTCGAAGCCGAACCCTTCACACTTTTTCGGAGCCAGTTTTACCGAGCAGACCTGAGGGTTTAAACAGGAGGATTACGATCAGAACGACAAACGCGACGGCGTCTCGATAGCTCGGCGGGATGTGCAGTTTATCGCTGTAGCCGACGACCAGTGTTTCGGTCACTCCGAGGATGAGGCCGCCGAGGGCGGCGCCCGGGATATTTCCAATGCCACCGAGCACGGCTGCGACGAAGGCTTTTACGCCCGGCAGCAGGCCCATTAACGGATTGATCGAAGGATAGTTCACGGCCCATAAGATTCCCGCGGCCGCGGCCAGCGCGGAGCCGAGGCCGAAGGTGAACGAGATCACGACGCTATTGTTGATCCCCATGAGCGAGGCGGCCGTCGGATTAAATGAAAGCGCGCGCATCGCTGTGCCAATTTTTGTTTTCAGAACGACGAAGGTGAGGCCAATCAGAAGGGCCACAGTCACTCCGAGCACGATCAGTTGATTGCTCATGATGGTGAAGGCCGGCGTGTTCAGCACGGCGTAGTTGGGCATGAGCTGAGGGAAGTTTTCCGGCCCGGCGCCGAAGAATTGCTGGCCTCCGTACTCCAGGAAGAGAGAAACGCCGATGGCTGTGATGAGAACGGTGAGGCGGGCTCGATTGCGAAGTGGCGCGTAGGCGAGCCGTTCGATCACGATTCCGACAATCGCGCAGACGACCATTGAAATAGTCAGGACCAGAATCGCAAAGGGGATGGAGGGCTCGGTGTTGAACCGGCCGTTTATCCAGCGTGCCGCGTAGTAGCCGGTGTAAGCGCCAACCATGAAGACATCGCCATGTGCGAAATTAATGAAGCGCAGAACGCCATAGACCATCGTATAACCGAGCGCGATTAACGCGTAAATCGATCCCAGCGAGAGACCGTTGATCAGCTGTTGGATAAACTGGTTCACGCGTTAGCTATCGCGGGGTAAGCGCTGCATCTGTGTCATTCCGAGCGAGGTCGAGGAATCCCTAGATATAACCTCAAGGTAACGCAGCAGGATGTCTCGGCTTCGCTCGACATGACAGCGGCGAGGGCGCAGCACGCCTAAGAATCGAAAACCGCAGGGTTCTTGTCCCTACGGCGCAATTGTTTCGACGTAATGGAATCCCTTGTCCTTGATCGTGAGAACCACCGCCGATTTGTTCGCGTTCCGATTTTCGTCGATCGTGATCCGGCCGGTTACGCCTTGGAAATCCTTTGTGGCGGCAAGCGCGTCGCGGATCTTCGTGTTCTCGACGCTGCCTGCGCGCGTGATCGCGTCGAGCAGCACTTTGGCTGCGTCGAACCCGAGCGCCGCCATTCCGTCAGGTTCTTTGTTGAACCGTGTTTTGTATTTGCGAATGAAATCCTGAATGACCGGCGACTGGTCTTCGGTCGAGAAATGGTTCGCAAAGAAATTACCCTCGATTGCCGCGCCGCCGATTTGCGTCAACGTCGGTGAATCCCAGCCATCGCCGCCCAGGAAAGGCACAGTGATTCCAAGTTCCCGCGCCTGCCGTGCGATCAGTCCTACCTCATTGTAGTAACCTGGGAGGAAAACCGCTTCCGGGTTGGTTCCTTTCAGCGCCGTCAACTGGGCCTTAAAATCCTGATCGCCCGAGCTGTAGCTTTGTTCGCCGACGATCGTACCCCCGTTCTTCGTGAAGTAATCCTTGAAGAACTGCGCAAGACCGACGCTGTAATCCTGTCGCACGTCGGTTAACACGGCGACGTGGGTCTTGTGCAGCGAATTGAGGGCGAACTTTGCCATCACGGTTCCCTGAAATGGGTCGATGAAGCAGACGCGGAAGACGTAATCGCCGATTCGCGTGACGTTGGGATTCGTCGAACCCGGCGAAACCATGGGAATTTTATTCTGCTGCGCGATCGGTCCCGCTTCGAGCGACCGTGAGGAAGCGATCTCACCGATCAGGGCCGAGACGTGGTCGCGTGAAATCAATTTGCGGACCGCGGTTGCCGCTTCGCCGGGTTTGGATTGGTCATCCTCCGTAATCAGTTTGATCTTTTTGCCGAGCACCCCACCGGCAGCATTCACTTCGTCGATCACGAGCGTAGCGCCATTATGGGAAGCCGTGCCGAAACTCGCCGTCTGACCCGTCAGACACGCGTACTCGCCCAACTTAATGACATCGCTAGCGGCGGATCCGTCTCCGCCTTTCTCGCAGCTCGAAAGGCCGAGAAGGCACATCGCGGCGAGACCGGCGACGATAAAAATGGAAACACGCCTAACCACCGATTTTTTGCCGTTATTCATAAGTAAAATGCCCTGCCCCGAATACTTGCTGCACGCTGGTGAATCAAGCGTTTTCGCCCGTGAGAGACCCGTGCTATCCTCGGGGCGCGTGATCAGCCGAACCAGGGGGAACAGGGGAATAAGATGCTGCATCGCGTTTTTCGCGGGGCTGCTCCTTATTTCGCCCGTTTCGGCCGCGCGCCGATCCTACCCGGCTCCTCCCTCATACCGTTCGCCGCAACCGGCGCAGACCGAGAGCGCGCAGTTCGAGGCGTTGCCGCTCGATCGTTCGCCACAGAATCACCTGCTCGTCCGCGCTTTCATCAACGGCAAGCCTGCGGTACTTGGCGTCGATACCGGCGCGCCCATCAGTGCGATTGCGCTCGACCGACGCGATTACTTCGGCCTCACGCCGATAGCTGGCAATTCGAAGCTGCCGGCACGGCTTCGAATCAACGGCGCCTTCAACAGTGTCGGCATCGCCCACACGCTCCAGCTGGGCAGCTTGCACCTGATCGACGAACCGATGGTCGCGCTTGATCTCGGGGGCTCAAGCAAGGCGAGGAAACTTCTGAACGAGCAGGAGATCGACGGAATTCTCGGCGCGGACATTCTCTTCCCAACAGAAGCTGTCCTCGATTGCCAGACCCAGATGTTGATTCTGAAGTTGGACCCGAGGCTGGCCGGTCGCGCGCCGGGGGTGGACCTTCGCGGCTTCAGCCGCATGCCGATCCATGTCAGCACCGGTTACAACCTTTACGTCGATGGCTCTGTCAACGGCAAGCGTGCCAAGTGGATGATCGATACGGGTGCCTTCACCACCCTGCTGCATAAGCGATTTGTGCGCGGAATGAAAATCCCGTTGCGCAACACGCCATTCAGCTCGGCGGGCGTGAATTTAAAGCAGCGCGGCGTGCAGCTCGCCACGATTCGCCTGCTCTCAGTCGGCTCGGTGGATTTGCGTGGCAAAGAAGTGGGGGTGATCGATCTCGAAGGGCTCATTCACGGCGGTCTGCTCGATGGCTCGCCGCCGGTGGCGGGCTTGCTCGGCTCCGAGTTGCTGCGGCGCCATCACGGCATCATCGATTTCGGAACAAAGACGCTTTATTTGAAACAATGAACTGCGTCGGCAGGCGGTCAGGCGGTGCTATTATACCTGCCACAGTTGCGCCGCCGGCTGCCGGCTGATTTGGCCTTTCCGAATGAGTAAAGCTTTTACGCGCGAGTCGGATGACGCGCCGGACTTGTCCCTTCCCATCGAGCGCGCCGCTGCCCTTCCGATTGGCGCGCGGAATTACCTCACGCAAGCGGGCGCGCAACGACTACGCGATGAGCTGACGCACCTCGTCGAAGTGGAACGTCCGCAACTCGCTGGGTCGGTTGCTGGAGAGGCAAAACCGCAACTCGCAGCGATCGATGTTCGCATCGCTCATCTCGAGGCAAGTTTACAATCGGCGGAGATCGTCGTCCCGCCTGATGCAGACCGACAGACTGTGCGTTTCGGCGCGACGGTGACGGTACGCGAAGGCGACGAGCAATCCAATTACCGCATCGTCGGAGTGGATGAAGCAGACGCTGATCGCGGCTGGGTGAGCTGGCAATCGCCAATTGCGAAAGCGCTGCTCAACGCGCGCCGCGGCGAACGTGTGCGCTTCAAGCTCCCTTCCGGCGAGGCGCAACTCGAGATTGTCGAGATCGACTACGACGGATAACAACTCTCGACCCTCGCGCGCCGGGCGGTCAGAATCCGCCATGCGCTGCATTGTGAGGACCGTCGCCGGTGTTTGCTTTCTATTCCTGTTTGTCCTGCGCCCGGGAGCAAGTTTCGGCGCAGCGGAGAATCGGGCGCCAGGAGCCGACGGGATGACAGTCATCATCAGGGGCGGAATGCTCTATGACGGCACGGGTGGGGCGCCGGCGAAGGCCGATGTGGGGCTGCGAGGCGACCGCATCGTCACAGTGGGCGATCTTTCGAGCGCGAAGGCAACGCTGATCATTGATGCGACGGGACTCGCGGTCGCGCCCGGATTCATCAACATGCTTTCCTGGTCGAACGAATCGCTCATCGAGGATGGCCGTTCGCAAAGCGAAATCCGCCAGGGCGTCACGACCGAGATCATGGGGGAAGGGTCATCGATGGGCCCGCTCAACGAGAACATGAAGCAGCGGCAACTGGCGGAGCAGAAGGATATCCACTACGAGATCTGTTGGAACACGCTTGCGGAATATCTGCGTTACCTCGAGCAACGGGGCGTCACGCCGAACGTCGCTTCGTTCCTCGGCGCGACGACCATCCGCGAGTACGCGATAGGCCTGGAAGATAAGCCGCCGACGCCGCCACAGCTCGACCAGATGCGAGAACTCGTCCGGCGCGCGATGGAAGAAGGCGCCCTTGGCATCGGTTCGTCGCTCATATACCCGCCGGCGTTCTTCGCGAAGACCGAGGAGCTGATCGAGTTGTGCAAAGTCGCTGCTAAATACCGCGGCAAATACATCTCGCACATGCGAAGCGAGGGAAATCAGTTGCAGGCGGGCGTTGAGGAACTGATTCGGATCGGCCGCGAAGCCGGAATTCCGGCCGAGATCTATCATATCAAAGCGGCCGGTGCGTCGAACTGGCCCAAGCTGGATCGACTCCTGGCGCGCGTGGAAGCGGCCCAGAAGGAAGGCGCCAAAATCACAGCCGACATGTACACCTACCCCGCGTCCGGCACCGGACTTGATGCTTGTCTGCCGCCTTGGACGGCCGACGGCGGTTATCCGGCGCTGTTCAAGCGGTTGCGCGATCCCGCCACGCGCGAGAAAATCGCCGCGGCCGTCCGCACGCCGAGCGACGAATGGGAAAACTCCTATCTCCAGGCCGGTTCCCCGGATCGAATTCTCCTTTGCGGATTCAAGTCGGAAAAACTGAAGCCGCTCACGGGCAAAACTCTCGCCGCGGTCGCGAAGATGCGCGGTAAAGATCCGGTCGAAACAATCATGGACCTGATCGCGGAAGACGAATCGCGCATCGATACGATTTACTTCTCCATGTCCGAAGAAAATTTGAAGAAAGAGATCGCGAAGCCATGGGTCTCATTCGGCTCTGATGAAGCTTCGCAAGCTCCCGAAGGAGTCTTCCTGAAATCAAATCCACACCCGCGCGCCTACGGCAATTTTGCCAGGGTGCTCGGAAAATACGTACGCGAGGACAAAATAATTTCGCTCGCTGACGCGGTGCGGAAACTAAGCGGTTTGCCCGCGACCAATCTCCAACTCGATCGCCGCGGATTCCTGAAGGAAGGGATGTTTGCCGACGTCGTCGTGTTCGATCCGGCGACGATCGGGGACCGCGCGACCTTTGAGAAGCCGCATCAATATGCCGTCGGCATGAAGCACGTGTTTGTGAATGGCGTGCAGGTCATTAAAGATGGAGAACATACTGGCGCAAAACCGGGCCGCGCGCTTTGGGGACCGGGCAGGGTCGCAGAGCATTGACTCTTTCAGCCGGTTCGGAAGTCGCTAGTGCGGCGGCACCGCCTCGGCCCGCGATTCGATCTGGCTTAGACTGGGGTCATTCTCCCGAATCCATTGCTGGATTGCGCTCACCTCTTCGGGATCGACGGCTGTCGCCCGTCGTGCATTGCCTTCGTCGATTTCCGAGGAAAGAACAGCGACGGGCTCGGCTTTTCTGGCGGCGAATTTCCAATGCCGCCCGAATCGATAAAGGGCGTAGTACATTGTCTTTGCCTCGGCGGCGCTCACCCCGCTGCAGCGCATCGCGTTGTAAAACATGCGGTCGCACTCCTGCCACGGCCGCGATTTATCGTCGTAGGCAACATCATGCAGAACCGACGCGGCGCGATACCGGCCTTCAAACGGCCCGCCCATGAAAGACCAGAACGCCCGGGGAATCGAAGCACCATCGACCTTTGCACCGGCCGGAGCGACCCACACCTGCCCCTTGGGATCGCTGTAACGCATCTCGCTCAGCAAAACCATCGTGCGACCGTCAGATTCCCAACGTGTGTCAATCGGGCCGCTATAGTAACCCCACTTGTGGGATTGCACGGCCTGTTCCGTCCATGGCGTGTGGCTCCCGCTTGCACATCCCGTGAGCAGAGCAACGCCACACAACAACCGCGCCCTCATTTCTCCACGCCTGCCTCTATTAATTCAGCGACCGCGCCACTGGCAACGTCGGTATTTCTCTCCGACTTCCGCGACTGAAGCTTCGTGGATGGAGCGCTCTTGCCCGGCCGGCGGAAACCTCGCAGGTAGAAGAGCATGAAAATGCCCGTGACGACGAGCAACGAGCCAATCCATTTTAGTAACCAGCCGGGATCGCGCAGAATCTGAATCGTGCTTTGCCCGAGGTTCTCCGGGTTCCACGAAGCCTGCGACATTTTGTAGGTCAGACCCGTCCAAGTTCGCCACGATG
>JBDTYN010000089.1:0-8599 GCA_040005675.1 Chthoniobacterales bacterium | reverse complement strand
TCGTTTAGTAGTCGCGGTCTTTCGCCGAACTCATGAAGCGCACTCTGTCGCTCGAACTGCGCGTTGCCGGCGCTGGTGGTGTACCCGGCTTGGGATAGTCCGCGGCGAGCTGGCGATTCGACGTTGGGACAACACGCACCGCGCCCTTGGCGTTGTTCCTCCAGCCGTTCGGATCCGAATATTCCTCGCCGGTGTGATGAATGCCGCTGACCTGATCTTCGAGGCCGGTACCGTAACGCTGATCGATAATGGTCGGCGTCACGAAGACGAGGAGGTTGCGTTTGGTGCGCGCGTTCGAGTGACTTTGGAAAAGATATCCAAGAACGGGTATGTCTCCCATGATTGGAACCTTCGTCCGGCCTTTAGTAACCTCGTCTTGCAGCAGGCCACCGATTGCCAGTGTATCACCGCTCCTGATCAGAACATTCGAATCGAGCGTGCGCGTATCGATGACTGGACTCGCAACCGTCGCACCCGCGAACACGAACGTCGCGTCAGCGACCTTATTGCTAATCTCAGGCTTGACGCCCAGCGTAATGAAATTGTCCTTGTTCACAGAAGGTCGCACTTCGAGTTTGTTCCCGAACTTTTTATCCTGAAAGCCGCCGAAGACCGCGGTGGCAGTCTGCTCATTGAAGTTTAGCTGCGGAACAGGCTGGTTGCGGATGATTTCGATCTTCGCGGGTTGATTGTCCGCCGTGACAACTCGCGGGTTCGCGAGAAATTCCGCGTCGGCGTCCTCGTTCAGCATCTGAACCGTTGCGGACATCTGCGGAACTGTGAGAATGGCGAATTGGCCTGCCGCTAATTTCGCAAAATTTCCGAGCGCATTCGGATTCGCTGCGTTTCCTAACGTGAAGTTGTTAGGTATTAATTGGCCCTGCGGGTCTGTTTTGCCGTTAGTGCCTGAATAGCCAACTTTCTGCGGGCTCGTGGCGCTACCGACGACGCCGGCCCAGTTGATCCCATAGGCCTGCCGCGGATTCGCATTCACTTCGACGAGACGCGCTTCGATCATTACCTGCTTTGTCGGTTTGTCGACCTGCACCAGAAATTTACGGACGTTGTCGATGTTGCCGCGTGTCTCACGAAAAAAGATCGTGTTGGTGCGCTCGTCGAACTGCGGGGCATCTTTGCTCGAGAGCTGACCTGCCAGCAACGGCGCCATGTCCTTGGCCCGACCATAGCTGAATTGATAGCTGTCGCTTTCGGTTGGCTCGGCCGTTCGCTCCGCACCTGTTTTGATGTAGTAAACGTCGTCGATTTTATCTTCAAAAAGTCCCTTCGCTTTCACGATGATCGCGACCGCCTGCAGCGCGGTCACGTCTTCCAAACGCATCGTCACCGTTCCCTGCACCGCCTCGCTCACCACCATGTTAATCTTCGCCTGGCGCGCGAGGAGGCGAAGCACCTGACCGACGTCGTCGCCTTGGAATTCGCGAACTCCGACACCGCCGTTTTCCGTTACGCTATCGGTCGTAGTCGACAACGTCCCGGGGGAGCCGCTGACGCCTGGGGCGGGCGTTATCGATGCGGGCGGGACGTTCGTAGTGGTCGTTGTCGTAGCCGCAGGGCTCGCGGCTGTTGAAGCCTGCACCATCAATAGGGGGGATGTACTGTCGCCAGTTTTAGCCGCGGGAGATGGTGTGATTTGCGCGGTCGGTGCCGCCTGTCCAGCGTCATTCGCATTCCGAAGCACTGGAGGAGAGGCTACCTGCGCTTGCGAGATGCAGAGGAAGCCCAGCAAGGCCGCCGCCCCGCAGACAAATCGTTTAAAATAAGTGGCCATAGGCGTGAGGAGATGGAAAGACTGCGGAAGCGTCTAAAGCAGGAAGCAGACCAGTGCCGTCTCACGTCGAGATCGGACACGGTGTTGGGGCAAATTCTGCTCCGTGGCAAAGCTGATTGCTTTGCCCTAAAGCGCTTTCGCGACAGCTATGAACTCGCGCATACGCTGGTGGTCTTTACGTCCCGGAGTCACCTCTACGCCACTCGTCACATCTACCCCCACAGGCCGGACCATCTGCACCGCTTTTTCGACGTTTTCCGGTGTCAACCCGCCTGCCAGAACGATATGCAGCTCAGTGCGCTTTCGCGCGAAATCGCGCGCCCATTCCCACGAAAACGCTTTCCCGCTTCCGCCGAAAACGCCCTCTCCCGCGGAATCAAGAACCAGCATCGGCGTATGGTAATCCGGGACCCCTCCCAGAGAAGTCTCGTCCCGCACGGGCACAGCTTTGGCGAAGGGAATTCCATGGATTTGCAGCGCATGGCAAAATGCCGGTGTCTCAACGCCGTGAAGCTGCAGCCCATCGAAGTAAGGCGAGGAACCGATTCGGACTGCCGTTGCTAACGTTGGATCAACGACAACCGCTACTTTCAGAATACTCGCGGGTAGATCTGCGATCCATTCAACAGCCTGGTCAAAAACTAGGTAGCGTTTGCTGCCGGGAAAAAAATTGAACCCGAGCGCGTCGGCTCCGAAGGCAATCGCCGCCTCGGCGTCAGCGCGGTTCGTAAGGCCGCAGATTTTGACAAACGGTCGGCCGTTACAGACGGCCCCGGGAACAATCACGGTTCCCCGCGCCGAGTCGTGCTTACGACCCGCCCGTCGATCCGTTTCATCTGCGTATGATGAGTAAGGACGTGGACCCGCCCGTCACTGCCACGAAAGAATGCGCTCAGCATCCAGCTCAAAAGGCCAATCAGAATCGCACCCCAAAAGGCACTTCCAAAGCTGTCTACGTGGAAGCCGCTAACAAAACTGGGGATGGAGAGAAGCATCAGGCCGTTTACGACCAGGATAAAAAATCCGAGAGTCACCAGGATGAGCGGTGCGCTCAGGATGAGCAAAATCGGACGGACGAAAGCGTTCAAGATGCCGAGGAGCAAGGCAGCTCCGATCAACGAGCCGACAGTATCATAACGAATGCCATGAATTAAGGCCGCGGCGACCATTACAGCCACGGCCGTGACAGCCCATCGAAAAACGAAATGTCGCATGCCGCAGCCTATCTGAAGGGACGGCCCACGCGCAATCGGCTTCGTAAAAATCAACTTGCAAACGCCGGTGCGGTGGTCATTCGTTTCAACGTCTTCCGAAGCGTTATGGGAAAGAAAACTCAATCAGAAAAAAAAGGTATTCCGCAGGTGACCGGCAGGTCCGCGGCGACCTCTGGCCCCGAGGAGGCTGTTTCCGAAGGCGCCGCAAAATCTTCGAAAATCAAAAACACTGCGCGCCTCCCACGAAAGAATTCATCTCCGGGGAAGAGCGAACCGTTACCGGCGAAGCGCACGTCGCGCGCCGGCGAGGGTGCCGAACCGAGCGATGAAGAAATTCGAATCCGCGCTTACTTTATCGCGGAACGCCGACTCCAACTTTCCCTCCAAGGCGATGAAGCGTCGGATTGGATCCAGGCAAGGAAACAGCTCCTGGAGGAAGCGGGGCTCGATCCCGCCGAAGGTTCGCCCAGCGAATCATCGCGGAAAGCTCGCCGCACGTAATGGACGATATCGCCGTTCAACTAGCGGAAACACTCCGCGCCCGCCGCGCATTGATCGCGAACGCCGAGAGCCGAAGCGACTCGCAGCAACACATCGCGAAACTGCGCGCGGTTTCGGAAAAGATTGAGGCGCTCTGGAAGAAGTTGGTTATGCCCGTGCATCCGCAACTTGCTCATTTTCTCGACCGGGCGAGCTACGACAAAGCGCTGGCGTTTTTGGAACAGAACAGCGAACCACCGCGTGAGACGCGGTCGCAAGAGATTTAGCGTTTCTTTTCGACTAGCGCGAATACAGTTCGACGATCAGTTGCTCGTTAACCATCGGTTGCATCTCCTCGCGGCTGGGAATGCGCGCTACTTTCCCACTCAGAGCGTCGCGGTTTGCTACCAGCCAGTCGGGCACCGGCGCGATTTGCGTCAACTCCAGGTTCCGCACAGCCAGTTGCTTCGATTTCGGCTTGTCCTTGATCGTCACTTCGTCACCGCTCTTCACGTTGAAAGAGGCAATATTCACGCTCCGGCCGTTGACCTGAACGTGACCATGAGAAACAAGCTGCCGCGCGGCGCTCCGCGTGTTCGCGAGCCCGAGGCGAAAGATCACGTTGTCGAGACGTGTCTCCAATAGCTGCAGGAGCGTTTCGCCCGTCACACCGCGCTTCTTCAGTGCGGTCTCAAAAATACGGCGGAACTGCTTTTCAAGTAAGCCATACTGATAACGCAGCTTCTGTTTCTCTCCCAGCGCAATCGCATAGTCCGATTGTTTCCGGCGCGATCCCTTCGGCCCATGCATTCCGGGCGGATAGTTTTTCCGCTCGAGTGACTTGGAGGGGCCAAACAAGGGCACTCCATAGCGCCGGCTGATTTTCGTCTTCGGTCCAGTGTATCTACCCATGAAATTTTCCTGTGAAGCTAGTGGGAAATCAGACGCGCCGCTGTTTTGGCGGGCGACAACCGTTATGCGGCACCGGCGTGACGTCGCGAATAATCGTCAAATCCAACCCGATCGCCTGCAGGGCGCGCACCGCGGACTCACGGCCCGCTCCCGGACCTTTGACCAGCACTTCTACTTCCTTGAGGCCGTGTCCCATCGCCTGGCGCGACGCATCCTGCGCCACCATTTGTGCAGCGTAGGCAGTGCTCTTTCGCGACCCTTTGAAGCCGACCTTCCCGGCACTCGACCAGCCAATCACGTTCCCGTTCAAATCGGTGATGGTGACGATCGTATTATTGAAGGTGGAGAGGACATGAGCCACGCCCGCGTGAATGTTTTTACTCCCCTTGGCCTTGACGATTTTCGGCTTCTCCACGTCGTTTGGATCAAGCGAAAGGTTCTCCTTCGGCTTTTCAGCGGGAGCGGGCTCTTCCTTTTTCGCTTTCGGGGTTCGAACGGCTTTCTCCGGTGCCGCCGCGGGAGTGCTTGGAGCCAGGCTGGCCGCAGCATCTGTTGTCGCATCAGGCGGTGTCGCGCTACTCTCCGTTGGGATGGTAGCAACGGGCTTTGCCTCCGCGGATTTCGCTCCCTTCGATTTCCCGGCCGGTTTCGCCGGCTTTTCTTCGTCTGGTTTTGCCATGCCTGATTATCTATCGTTAAACCTTACCGGCCTTCGCGTCTTTGTTACGAATCACACCGACCGTTTTCCGGGGTCCCTTTCGCGTGCGCGCGTTCGTCGACGTGCGCTGTCCGCGAACCGGCAAGCCGCGCCGATGACGAATCCCGCGATAAGAGTTGATTGCCTGCAGGCGCTTCAAGTTGCTCTGCAAATCCCGACGGAGGTCTCCTTCGATCATGAGCTTGTTGCCCGTGATCGCATGAATGATGTCATTGATCTGCTGAGGCGAGAGATCTTTCGCGCGCAGATTCGGATCGATTCGTGTCTGATCGAGAATCCGTTTCGATGTGCTTGGCCCAATCCCATAAACGTAGGTAAGAGACGCTTCGATGCGTTTGTCGGCGGGGATTTCCACTCCAAGAAGTCTCGGCATTTTAGCAATTCCTGATTTCTGATTTTTGATTTCTCATTTCGGGAAACAATGCGGCCTTGGCTTCGATCAGCAGTTCGCTATCGCGATTCGACTCAGCCTATCCCTGGCGTTGCTTATGGCGCGGGTTCTTGCAGATCACGCGCACCACGTTCTTGCGCTTCACGATCTTGCACGCTTCACAAAGTCTCTTTACTGATGGCCGCACTTTCATAGTCACGACGAAAAAACGCGGAGACAATCTCCGCGCTGCCACTGATGGCGCAAAAGACCCGCCTCTCGACAAATCGTAGGGAAAGACTTCTAGCATAAGTTTTCTCGCTGGCAAGACAACGAACGCGTTATCTGCTGGTTCCCGCGAGAGATATCGCGCCTAGGCTCTCTGTGCCCAATCCTGTCGGACACCGGCTGACCGGAACAGGTGCTACTTCAACTGCGTCTGGCCACGCCATGTAAGTATTTCCGCCGTTTCCCTCGTTACCAAGACGGTGTGTTCAAAATGCGCGGAAGGCATTCCGTCCGCGGTGCAGACCGTCCAGCCGTCATCGAGCAATTTCACCGCAGCGGTGCCGGCGTTGATCATTGGCTCGATGGCGAGGGTCATTCCCGCTTTTAATCGCGGACCGGCGCCGCGCTTTCCGTAGTTCGGGATTTGCGGCTCCTCATGCAGCTTTCGCCCGACACCATGCCCGACAAATTCTCGAACAACTGAGAATCCGCTGGCCACGGCCGCGGTTTCAATTTCCGCACAGGCATCGCCGAGATGGACGCCTTCGGACACGATGGCGATGGCGCGACCCAGCGCCTCTTCTGTAGTCCGAAGCAGTTGCTCCGTTCGCCCGTCGATCATGCCAGCCGCGACGGTTGTCGCCGTATCTCCAACCCAACCGTCCTCAATCACGCCAATATCTAGTTTTACGATGTCACCGTACTGGACTCGGCGCTGGCTTCCAATCCCGTGGACGATTTCGTCGTTCACGGAGATGCAGATATTTCCGGGGAAAACGCGATGGCCGAGCCGGTAGCCAAGGAACGCGCTTTGCACTCGCGCATCCTCCATCAAATCCGCGGCGGCCTGATCAACCTCTCTCGTCGTTATACCCGGTCGAACCAGGTCCGCAACCCGATCGAGCACTTCGCTCGCGGTGCGGCAGGCTCGCCGCATTTTGTCGATCTCTCTGCCACTCTTGATCGGGATCATGCCCCCTGCTCGAGCAAGCGCGAAACATCCGCGAAGACAAGCTCGCGATCGCGATTGCCGTCGATGCGTCGCAGAGCTCCCAATTTTTCATAAAACGTCGCCAGTGGTTGTGTTTTGGCGTTGAATTCCGCGAGACGAGTTTGCAAAACGGCCACGTCGTCGTCATTTCGCCTGACCAGCGGACCGTCGCAATATGGGCAGACTGGCCGTTCGGCAAAGGTTGCGCTCGTCGCGCTCGTCGTGAATCCGCAGGAGCCGCACTGCAAACGGCTTGAGATGCGAGCACGGATGGTTTCTTCGGAGACCTCCAGCCAGAGAGCAAGATCGAGCGGCGTGCGGTGACGCACCAAAATCTTTTCGAGGCTTTCCGCCTGTGGAACGGTCCTTGGGAAGCCGTCAAAAACAAAACCGTGCGCGCCGTGGAGACGGAGCCAATCTTCGATGAGCCGGACAATGATGGCGTCAGAGACCAGTCCGCCGTACTGGGTGACTTCGGCGGTCTCGACGCCCAACTCGGTCCCTAGGTCTCTTTCCCGTCGCAGAATCGCGCCGGGCGAAGTAACAGGAATTCCGAACTGCCGGGTGATCATCTCAGCCTGCGTTCCTTTGCCGGAACCGGGCGCGCCGAGGAGCACGAGTCGCTTTTTCACTCAGCGACCGTAGACGAAAATTGCCACGCCGCCTATTACGAGGACCGCGATACCCACGTAAAGCCACATCAACGTCGTTTGCGGGGCCGCTTCTCCGCGATTATAAGAGGCGCGATCAAAGCGCCCGCGGATGCGTCCTTTGCGCAGGAACCCATCGTAGTGACGCTGAATCAAGTGCGTCTCAACCTGGCGCATTGTGTCGAGCATCACGCCGACGATGATGAGCAAACTCGTGCCGCCAAAAAACTGCGCGGTGATTGTCGGCACATGGAGGCCCTGGCTCAGCAAGCTCGGCAACACCGCGATCAAGGTGAGGAAGATCGCACCCGCGAAGGTCAGCCTGGTCATTGTAAAATCGAGAAAATCCGAGGTCGGCTTCCCTGGCCGCACGCCTGGAATATACCCGCCGTGTTTTTTCAAATCATCCGCGATTTGCGCCGGTTGAAACTGCGTGGCCACCCAAAAATAGCTGAAGAAAAAAATCATCGCCGCGAGGAAGACATAGTGCGGCCAGCCGTTCGACATCATGTCGGAGATTTGCCGGGCGGTCGGGCTGTTCTTGAATGCGACGCTCACGATGGTCGTCGGGAAGAGCAATAGTGCCCATGCAAAAATAATCGGCATGACACCGGCGTAATTCACTTTCAGCGGCATGTATTGCGTCTGGCCGCCGTACATTTTTCGCCCAACCACGCGCTTCGCGTATTGCACGGTGATCTTTCTCACCCCCTGGGTCACAGCGATGACGGCGGCGATCACCAGAAAAAGGAACAAAACCATCAAGACAAGAATCGCAGGGTTAACCTGACTCGTTCCGGTTTCCGCTGACGGGACAAACGTCTTCCATGCTTGCGCCAGCGCGGCCGGCAGCCGGGCAACGATGCCGACGGTGATGATCAGCGAAATGCCGTTGCCGATACCGCGTTCGGTAATCTGATCGCCCAGCCACATCAGGAAAAGCGTTCCGCTGGTGAGGGATATAACCGTGACGATCCGGAACATGACTCCGAGATCCTCGACGAGCGGAATCCCGAGTTTCGCCGTGGTCTCGGTAATGCCCGGGAGCATGGTGCGATAGGATTCCGGGTGTTGAAAGGATACCGCGAGCAAATATCCCTGGAAGATGCAAAGCACGACGGTGGCGTAGCGCGTGTACTGCATGATTTTCTGACGCCCACCATCTTCGCGGGCGAGCCTGCCCAGCTGCGGAATCACCGCCGTGAGCAGCTGCAGCATGATCGACGCGCTGATGTAAGGCATGATGC
>JBDTYN010000088.1:0-4905 GCA_040005675.1 Chthoniobacterales bacterium | reverse complement strand
ACGATGGCACGCTCGCGCCGTGGGCGGTGGTCGCCTCGCTCCCGTTCGCGCCGGAACTGGTACTGCCTTCCGTTAAGCACTTCAACGACGCCTACCCGGAGATGACGAGCGAGTACGGCTTTAAGTGCAGCTATAACCCGACCTTCTCGGGCGGGAAAAACAACAAATCGACCGGTTGGATTTCGCAAGGCTACTACGGGCTCGACCAGGGACCCATCGTGATGATGATTGAGAATTACCGGACGGGATTTCTCTGGCGTTTACTGCGGCAGTGTCCCGCCGTTCAGATGGGTTTGCGCCGGGCCGGATTCACGGGCGGCTGGTTATAACAAGTAGGACAAAAAAGACTCTGGTCCTGCGGCGGGGGTGGTCGGGCCGCAGTTCGTGCGCTCGCCTGAAATGTGGCTGCGACTTCCAAATCGCAAAAATTGAATCCGGACGTCGCTTGCCGCGCGAAACGACAGGATCCGCGGAATAATCCTTTTCAGCTGCGCTCTCATAGCGGCAAAGCCTCGTCCAACCAAAGCACCTTATGAAAATACTCGCTGGGATACTTCCTCTTGTTTGCCTCGCCGCACTTTCGTTTTCTGCGCGGGCAGAGCCCGGGCCCAATATCGCCAAGGACGGGCTCGCCCTCCAGGGCTACGATCCGGTCGCGTTCTTTACCGATGGCAAGCCGGTGCTCGGGAAAGAGGAGTTTCACGGCAGCTACCATGACGCGACCTACCGGTTCGCTTCCGCGGAGCATCAGGCGCTCTTCGAGAAGAACCCCGCGAAGTATGAACCGCAATTCGGCGGCTACTGTGCTTATGGCGTATCCAAAGGTCATCTTTCACCGGTCAAAATCGATGCCTTTCAAATCGTGAACGGCCGTCTCCTAATGCAGTACGACTCCGAGGTGAAGAACGCTTTCAACAAGGATCAGCACGGAAACCTGGACACCGCCGATAAGAACTGGCCTACGTTGAGTGCGAAGGGTGGCTGAGTTTCCGCATTAGTATCTGAGCGGGCGCAACTCGATGAGCCGTCCGGCTGCGGCCACAGGTTTGCGGACAAGTCGATCGCGTTGGGCCGCGCGGTGGCAGGCGTTTTGTCATCCCATCGATCGGGAAAAGGAGACGCTACTGCGCGAGCGTTGGGACTCGCTTCCAGCGGAGTTACGCACGGCGAACCAAGTGAGCGGCCGGCATCTCACGCACTGTGGTTTTACGACCGGCGCGAGCTTCTGCTCGTTTCGTTGCACGCATTGTTATCTGCCGAAGAACGCAAATCAGGTGCCGATGCCTTCGCTCGCGCAGATGAAGGAACAGATCGACGCCAATCGCCGGTTCCAAGGACCGGGTGGCGGATTGCAGATTACCGGCGGCGATGTCGCGGACGCTTACTTCAGGACCGGACGTCAGGATGAACTTGTGGAAATCGTCAGCTATGCGGTCGGCGTTGGCCTGGTGCCGATGTTGATGACGCATGGCCAGACCCTGCTCGAACATCCCGAGTTCCTGGAGAAGCTGATGCTCATCGGCGGTCTGCGGCAAGTCGCGGTGCACATCGACATGACGCAAGCCGGTCGGCACAGTTACCCGATTGCACAGATCAAAAGTGAAGCGGACCTCCATCCCGTGCGCGAAGCGTTCACGCGCCTGGCGCTCGAGATGCGACAGAAAACCGGGTTGCCGCTCGAGTTCGCGCACAACTTTACCGTCACCGAGCGCAACATCCGTTGCGTTCCCGAAGTCCTGCGCTGGTTTATTGCAGATCCCGAGCGCACGCGCATCTGGCGCAACATCAGCTTTCTCCCGGAAGCCGACACGGGTCGGACACACATCTCCGAGAATCCGGTCACGCCCGAACGCGTCTGGCAAAAAATTTGCGAAGGCGCCGGCATCCAACTGGAACGAAACGTGGCGGTCTTCGGTCATCCCGACTGCAACAACGGAGCATTTTTGCTCATCGCGCGTCCGTCAGGTCGAGTGATCTCGGCCTTGCCTAACGACAACAAATCACGGGCGCTGCTCAGTGAAGCCCTGGCTGCTTTTGGCGCGATCTCCACGATGGCGGATGACGCGGGGACGTTACCGTACCGCATCGCTGGCGCACTCGCGCGGCACCTTGCTCTGGCTGCGCGTCTCTGCCTCCGAGCAATCGCGCTCGTAGGAAGTCGTGAGATTCCTCTCGAATTTGTGCGCGCCCTTCTTACCGGGCGCGCACAGACGATCAACACTGGCATTCATAATTTCATGGATGCGAGTCGCGTCGCGAATGCGGCGAACGATCCCGTCACGAAGAGCCGTCTGGACGCCTGCGTCTTCAAAGGCGCAGTGAAAAATCGCGGCACCGGCAAGTGGGAAGCAGTCCCGATGTGCGCGATGAATCAGCAACGCTGGAGCGACCTCTACGAAGAGCGGCTCCTCGCCGGCGGCGAGATCCCACGCGCGCCAGGAATTAGCGTTTCGTGACGCGGCGTCTCGTCGCAGTTACGCAACCCGCACCATGATCTTGTGCAGGCCGGTCACGCCGGAAGTCTTTGGGCGTTTTTCGTCGAGCGCTTGCACCCGGCCCTGGCGATCGGTCGCACGCACCGTGAGCTGATATTCTCCCGCGGCCTCCGGCTTCCAGTCGTAGCTCCAGAGCGCCCAGGTCAACTCCGTCCCGGGATAATCAATCTTCGCCTCCTGCCAATTCTTGCCGTCGTCGAGACTAACTTCGACGCGTGAAATTCCGCGATCGCCCCCGAAAGCCACGCCTTTGAGCGGAAGGCCATTGCTCACCTTGGCCAGTTCGATCTGCATTTTGTCGTCCGGATCATCAAAACGCGAGCGGATCGGCACGATGAAATCCGGCCCCCAGCCTTGTTGTTCGTAAAAACCTTTCGCGTCTTCCTCGGCGACTTCGATCCGTGTGACCCACTTCACATTTTTCTCGCCGAAATAACCCGGCACGAGGACACGCGCGGGGGCGCCGTGGCGGTCGGGCAACGGCTCGCCGTTCATTTCGTAAACGACAAGCGTGGTAGGCTTCATCGCCTTCTCCAGCGGGAAGGTGTCGGTGTAATTATCGACGCCATGCAGTAAAACCTTTTTGCCGTTCGCGGCCGCCCTGGCTGGTTCGAGCAAGGCTTTCAACGGCACGCCTTTCCAGACCGCGTTGCTCATCAGCCCCATGCCGATCTGATTGCTGATGCACATGAGCGTCGTCTCCTGTGTGACCGACGGCATCGCCTTTAGCTCGTCGATCGTGTAGGGAGCGCTTGTTTTCGACCATCCCGCCAATTTCGAGACGCCAGAGCGCTGGGTTTACCTTCGGATCGACGACGTTTTTCGTGACAGTGTAGAACTTGTCGTTCGGCGTGATCGGCTGAACTTCCTTACCGCGATACATGGTGCCGTCGTAACTGAACGTGGCCAGCTTGTAGAAGCGGCGGAGCATCCCGACGGAACCGAGTGCAAAAAGCCCGCCGATACCGCCCAAAACGAAAGCGCGCCGGCCGACTGACGGCGTAAACTCAGCGGTTCCGGCACCTCTCTCGCGCGCCGAAGTGAGATACGCGTAGGAGAGCACCGCCGTCCGCTCGAAGGCGACAAACGAAAGTAACAAACCGACCAGCGTGACCAGAGTCGCCGAAACCGAGGGCAAGCCGGAATAATGTGTTCCGAGCACCGGCCAAAGCAGCGCTGCACAGACCAGCAAAGGCAGGAGGATGAAAAATCCAACGGTGAAAAATTGCCGCCCAGCCCGGGAAAGGCTGCCGCGCTCCACGGCGACGGCATAGATCCAACCCCCGACCGCTCCGAAGACGATTTGACCGACGATCACGGAGCTGACCCCGAGCTGCTTCATATGATTGTAGCCGCCGACTTTCCCCATCAGACTCAGGAATGGCCCGACCGGCAGCCAGGCCGAGATGCGATCGCCCAGCAGGACCAGCGGCGTGGCGACATCGAACAAGGATGCGAGCAAAAGCATCACCGTGGTCATGACCACACCAGCGAGCGCTCCGGCAAAAATTCCGTGACGGAACACTTTTCCACCACTCAGACGAGTTTCAGAGTTCATCACGAAGAAGAGCAGCTTCGATCGAAGTTATTCCGCGGCTCCGGATTTTTTCGCCTTTCCCTGCGGCATTTTCAAAGTGCTGATGAGATTTGCGATCGGCGCGTTCAGATTATGGCTTGAGGGTTGCGACCCGGATGTAATCAAAATCCGCGGTGAAACCTGTGCCATCCATCGAGACGAGGCCGATCTTCGCGTTCGCACCCAACGAGTGCGTCCAGGTGCCGCCGCGAATCCAGTTCATCGGCTGGCCTGCGGAATCGCTCTGCGCAGTCGTGTAGGCGGTGTAACTTTCCTCGCTGGTGCCGGGGTCAGATCGCTTCACAATGCGCAGGTAGGTCCAATCGGCGGGAGGACTGAGGAGCATGTTGCCGTAGCGCTGGCCGGCCGGAACTTCCTTCGCGAATTCAATCTGACGCGTGCCGTTCATCACGAGGTGCACAAGCTTGATATAATTGTTGTCGTCGCCGTAGATCACGAGGCCGGCCTGCACGTAGTTGTGATTCGAAGAATCGGCCGGCAGTGGAAAGTGGAGCTTGGTTTCGACTACGTAGTCGCTCACTGGTGCCGGCTCTGTGAGCACCGAGGCGTCGTTGTGATCTCCCTGCAGATCGCGAGTCTGGGCCGCGAAAAAGAAGGTGCCGTTCGGTGACAATCCGAAGGTCCCGCCTTCTGGAACGCGGTCGCCCGCCCAGGAGCCGAGCGGTTTGCTGCCGTCAAACTCATCCGACAACTCCGGGATGAGACTGGCGGGCTCGTCCGGTTCCGCGATCACGGGCTTGTAGCTGCTCGCCTGGCCCGGTTGCGCGGCCGGCTTACTCGTGACTCTCTCGGACGCTCCGAAGCCGCCGCGAA
>JBDTYN010000087.1:0-10090 GCA_040005675.1 Chthoniobacterales bacterium | reverse complement strand
CTCGGCGGCGTCGAGATTCCACACTCGCTCGGATTGGAGGGCCATTCCGACGCGGATGTGCTGATCCACGCCGTGGCGGATGCTTTGCTCGGTGCGATCGGTGACGGCGACATCGGGCACCATTTTCCAAACGACGACGAGGCAATCCGCGGGATCAGCAGCCTGGAAATTCTGCAGCGCGTGGGCGAGTTAGTGCGGAGCCGGGGCGGCCGAATCGTGAACATCGATGCCACGTTGCTGGCGGAGGCGCCAAAAATCGCGCCGCATCTTTCAAAGATGCGGGAGAATCTGGCGAGGACGCTGCAAATCGATGCGGCTCAAACAAGCGTCAAAGCGACCACCAACGAAGGGCTCGGCGCGATTGGCCGGTGCGAAGGTCTGGCTGCGATGGCTGTCGCCGCCGTGCAACTGGATTAAGCTCCGCGATTCAACCGTTCCGATATTCCTTCGTGACCGAAAACGCTATCCAAAGATTTCGCAGATTCGGCGCCTAATTCCCCGAGCGAATCTGTGTTAATCGGGTCGAGGGAAAATTTGGGGACGAATTCAGCGGAATGGCGAGGAACCGGGGTAACCCTTGGGACAGCGCCGGTCCTAAACAGGCTCGGGACCTGCGTTCGTCCCGCGAGTGCCGGGATTCGAATCAGTAGTCGCGGCGGCGTCCCGGGAACTCTCCCGCTTTTCCGCCGCCTCTTTGAGCTCGCGAGACAGTTTCTCAACGCGCTGCCGCATGACCTTTCCGGCCTTGAATTTCACCGTCGCGCGTGGCGGGATAACAAAGCTGCTCCCGGGCTCATTGGGATTGCGCCCGACGCGCGGCTTGGTCAGGCGCGGCTGAAATACGCCGAAGTTGCGCAGCTCGACAGCAACATTTTTGGCCAGACTGTCTGTGATGTGGTCGAACGTGCGTTGAACGACCTCGAACACTTCGTGCTGCACCATCCCCGTCTGGTTACTGATGGCAACGACGATGTCGCGTTTCGTTAGCTTGCCCATGACATAACCAAATCGCAGCCCGCGTGCAGGTTGCGCGGGAACAATCGAGAAAAATTATCCGGAGGCGCCCCACGCTGCGGTAAGATTTTGGTGTCGTTACCCTCCCGCCCTCAGGCATTTGTCGCTCGTCGCCGGAAAAGGCGGTCGACGTGAAAAGTGAACGGGGTTTGCTGCTCCAGCAACTTCCGGCGAGACTTCAACTGCCCCTGTGCAACGCCGAGTTTTGTGAAGACGCTATTCCACTCCATTTCCAGCCTTCGGCTGTCATCATTGGGGAGTTCCCGCACGCCGCGTACCGAGATGCCGCGATTCAACACGTTCATGGCGCGGCCAGAGAGCTCCGAAAGAATGCCAAGCGCCTCGAAGACGTGTTCAGTTTCCTGCAGTAAATTGGAGCGAATTTCGGTGAACTGTCTCTCCTGCTCGGCCGAGATAATGGGCTTCGCTTTATCCAGCCCGTAGGTGATGAGGTCGTGGAGCTTCTTCCAGTTATCGAGCTGAAGCGCGAGTAACCGCAGGTGCCTTTCGAGAGCTTTATCCCTCACGACGGCGAAAGGCTCACCAGCTCGAGGGTCTCATCGAGCTTCTGCAGGTTGTCGATCAAAAGATGCGCCCAGGGCCGATCCACCGTCTGCACCTGACTGATGATCCCTTCCTCGAAGTAGAACCGGCCCTGCCGCCAGCGAAAGATCTCTGCCACCGCCGCTTCTCCTTCGAGAGAGCCGAAAACTGCATGCCGGACCGCGCCAAGTTGCATGTAAATCTCGCTGTTGCCTCGACCCGATTTAAAAGTGAAGCGACCGCTGCGCTGGCTCAGGCAGCTCATCTGCAAGATCTCCGCCGCCGAAAACTGATTTAAATTGCCGATCAACGAGTGACAGGGGTCAATTCCTTCCGAAGGAGTGTCGGAGCGGGTCTCCAGCGAGTCGATGAATTCCCGGAGCCTTTGACCGAGCCGTCGCTCGCTTCCGCTGCTGGAAACAAGAGGGATCTTCTGCCGCTCCGCGGTATCTTTGAGCTCGGCTTCGTGCGGCAAAGGCGCCAGACACATGAGGCGGAGTGAGGGAAAGTGCTGCCGCGCATTCGTCGCCTGCTCGAGCGCGATCGCCGTTTCGCCCTCCACGACAAAACCGTCGAAATGTTCCTCGATTAGTACCGAAATCGCCTCGCCCATTGTCCGGACGATCCGCGTTTCCACCTCTGGGAAATTATCGAAAATGCCAAGGGCGCGGTCCTGAAAGACCGGGTCAGCATTTAGTATGAGAAGCCGCGTTTCCACAGAAGAAAGAGTCAGTGGGCCTACCGGAGCAGGAATCTTGCCGGAAAGGAACGTTATCGCCGCCATGCCTGCTTGGCCGGCGGAGCGGGAAAGCTTTCCGGGGCGATCTCGTGCGCGGTGCGAAAATGAACCTTCGCTACCTCGCGCAGGAAGTCAGCGCCCTTCGCCTCCACCAGGTCCTTCGCCGTTTGTTTGATCGAAGCTGAAACCCCTCTCCCGAGGCGAACGCCGAGGTTCTTCCCCTGCTTGTCCAGCCAGTCGACGAAGGCTTCCCGCGCCATGATCGAGGCCGCTGCGACCGCGAGATCGGATTCGGCTTTGGTTCGCTGCTCGAGGCGAATCGCACGGCCTCGCTGCAGGAGGGATCGCTCGATAACGCGCGCGTCGGCGAATTTGTCGGACAGCGCTCGGGGACAGTCAGGTCGCTTACCGAGGAGATTCTCGATCACGCGCGCGTGGCCCCAGCCGAGGAGACTGTTGAGGTTGCCGAATTTCTCGTAAAGATCGTTGTAGCGTGCGGGACCAATCACTACTGTTTCGACGATCGCGCCCTGCGTCTTACGAATCGTCTCCGCCAGCGAGCGGATTTGCGCATCAGACCCGATCCGCTTGCTGTCTTGAATACCGGCTTCGAGGAATCTGCGGGCAATCCCGCGGTCAACATAAACGCCGGCGATCACGAGCGGCCCAAAGAAATCTCCTTTGCCGCTTTCATCGACGCCAAAGTGCGGGGCGAACATTTCGGGCGAATGCACTTCTTCGTAGCCGAGTTTCGCCTCGCCCAGGATCTTCGGCTCAAGTTCGAACTGCACGAACTCTTCGATGCCCCTGCCTTGCAGGAGCACTTTCGGGCCTTTCTTGTAGACGGCTACGCTCAGCTTGTTTTTCTGCGCGAAGAAAAGCGTGTACGGCTTGGGCGCGAAGGCGAAGCCAAGCTCTTGCAGCAATTCGCGGAGCTTACGCGCCTGTTCGTCGTTGAGCGGCGACGTGAATGAATTCATTTGAGGGACAGATTAACACGGATGAAACACGGAAAGGAATGAGCGCGAACAGCGCAATCGGTTCATCTTCACGCGTGTTCACCGCTGCCCCTTCGTGGCAGGCGAAGCGCAATGCTTTTCGACGAGCACTGATGAAGTGGTATCGCAGGAACGGGCGCGATCTTCCCTGGCGCCGCACCCGCGATCCATACGCGGTTCTCGTTTCGGAGTTCATGCTCCAGCAGACGCAGGTTGCGACGGTGCTCCCTTATTATAGTGCCTGGATCCGGCGATTCCCCGATTTTCCAACGCTGGCCCAGTCCGCGGAGTCGGCCGTGCTTCATGCGTGGCAAGGGCTCGGTTATTACGACCGGGCGCGCAATCTGCATGGGCTCGCTCAAATTGTGACAAGAAGTCATGCCGGCGCGTTGCCGCGAGACCTGCTGGCCATTCGGCATTTGCCCGGGGTGGGCCGCTATACCGCAAACGCGATCGCAAGCTTCGCATTCGACGCGCCGCTGCCAGTGGTGGAAGCCAACATTGGGCGCGTTCTTGCCCGTTTGCTCGATCTGCGTGAACCGATCGATAGTGCGGCGGGGCGGGAAACGCTTTGGGATTTCGCGGCCCTGCTTATGCCGCAACGCCAACCTTCAGCCCACAATTCGGCGCTCATGGATCTCGGGGCGCTCATCTGCACGGCAGGGAAGCCCCAGTGCGGAATTTGTCCCGTTCGCTCATTTTGCCGCGCACGGGAACCAGCCCTGTTGCCGATCAAACGGATGCGCCCTCGGATCGAACTGCTGTCCGAACATCACTCCTTCGCCGTGCACGGCGATCGCGTCTTGCTGGAACAGTCGCACGCCCGCTGGCGCGGCATGTGGATCCTGCCGCGGTGGAGCGGTCGCCCCGCCACCGGCGTCCCCCTCCACACGGCCGAATTTCCGTTCACCAATCATCGCGTCACACTCTCGGTCTTCCGCCAGCCGCGCCGCGCGCCCGCTCTCACCGCAGCCCACTGGTGGTTCTCGTTCAATGAACTCCAGGCCCTACCCGTGCCTTCTCCGCATCGGCGTGCCCTGAATCATCTTCTCGCGCGCAGCTCATAAAGCCTTTGCGGCACTTGTACCGGGCCCTAGTTTCATCGGGCATGAGTGGCATTCAGACATTGCCGGACGCACGGGGTCACTTCGGACAGTACGGCGGAATGTTTGTGCCGGAAACGCTCGTGTCTGCGCTTGACGATCTGGGAGCTGAGTACGAACGCGCGAAGGCTGATCCCGCGTTTCAACAGGAACTCGGTAATCTGTTGCGCGATTTTGCCGGACGTCCGACGCCGCTTTACCTGGCGGAACGTCTGACCGCGAAACTCGGCGGCGCAAAGATTTATCTGAAGCGCGAGGACCTTCTCCACACCGGCGCGCACAAAATTAACAATGCGCTTGGCCAGATTCTGCTCGCACGCCGAATGAAAAAAAATCGGATCATCGCCGAGACCGGCGCCGGACAGCACGGGGTGGCAACCGCGACGGTCGCGGCGCGCTTCGGCTGCGAGTGCATTATATATATGGGCGCGGTCGACATGGAACGCCAGGCGCTGAACGTTGCGCGCATGCGTTTCCTCGGCGCGAAGGTCGTTGCTGTGACTGCCGGCCAGGCGACGCTCAAAGAAGCGATCAACGAAGCGATGCGCGATTGGGTCACGAACGTGCGGACAACCCATTACATTTTGGGTTCGGCGCTCGGCTCGCATCCCTATCCGATGATTGTACGCGACTTCCACCGCGTGATTGGCGTGGAAGCGCGCCGGCAGATCCTCGAGCGCGAAGAGCGCCTGCCCGATCTGCTCGTTGCCTGCGTCGGCGGCGGCAGCAACGCCATTGGCTTGTTTCATCCGTTTCTCGATGACTCTTCCGTCCGGATGACCGGCGTGGAAGCGGGGGGCGAAGGAATTCAAACCGGCAAACATGCTGCGCGATTCCAAGGCGGTCGGCTCGGCGTCTTGCAGGGCACGAAGACATTTCTGCTCGCGAATAGCGATGGCCAAATCGAACTGACGCATTCAGTTTCAGCCGGCCTTGATTACGCAGCCGTTGGGCCGGAACACAGCTATCTGCGCGACGCGGGACGCGTGGAGTATGATTACGCGACAGACGACGAGGCACTCGCAGCTTTCCGGACGCTGGCCGAAGTCGAAGGAATCATCCCCGCCCTGGAGACGGCGCATGCGATCGCACACGTGCTGAAAGTCGCGCCGGAGATGTCTTCCGAGCAGATCATTATCGCGAACTGCTCCGGCCGTGGGGACAAAGATGTGGCACAAGCGGCGGAGCGGCTACTTTGAGGCACGAGAAGTGCGATTGGGCATCGCGGCAAAGATCAAACCACGCTGGCGTCCGGCCGTGTCTTGCGCCGCAGGCGTCCATATCGACTGCGTACGTAACCAGCGCGCGCGTGTTTCTATTTGTTATTTAGCCAGTGTCTTTCCAAGCTGCATCGCATGAGAAGCATGACCGGATACGGCCGCGGCGAGATTGATGTCGCGGGCGCGAAGTTTTCGGTCGAACTCAATTCCGTCAACCGGAAGCAAAGCGACATTGTCATCAATCTTCCGCGGGATTTGGCGCCGCTCGAGCCGCGCGTCCGGCAATTGATCAACCAGAGCGTCTCGCGCGGTCGCACCAATGTCATCGTCGCTTGCGGCCAGGCCGCCAACGGCACGCGCAAGCTCGCCCTCGATACAGCGCTGGCGCGTTCCTATCACGCAGCGATGCGCGCTTTGCAGAAGGAACTCAGCGTGCCGGGTGAAATCACGATCGGCACCGTCCTCCAGGCGCCGGGCGTGCTGCGGATTTCGGAGGAGTCACTGCAGCCGGAGGAAGCGTGGCCCAACATCGAAAAAGCGTTGGAGCTTGCGCTGACCGATCTAATTAAAATGCGTGAGCGCGAGGGGAAACATCTCGCGAAAGATTTGATCCAGCGGTTGAAGGTAATCCAACGAAACCTGAAAGCGGTCCGTGGCCTTTATCCCGCAGTGGTGACGAAATATCGCACCGCGTTACAGGAACGAATCGCCCTGGCTGACATTGAGGTGAAAACTGACGACGATCGATTGCTCAAAGAGGTCGCACTTTTCGCGGATCGTTCGGACATTTCGGAGGAATTGACGCGGCTCGAGAGTCACCTGAAGCAGTTCGCCCATCATCTGCGCGCGAAGGAGCCGGTCGGTCGCACGCTCGAGTTCATCGCCCAGGAAATTGCGCGCGAGCTTAATACGCTGGGCGCGAAATCGAATGATGCTGCAATCTCGCAGCACGTTGTGGCGTGCAAGGCGGAGCTCGAAAAGATTCGCGAACAAGTGCAAAACCTTGAGTAACCAGTTCAGTCGCTCAGGAATCCTGTTTGTTCTTTCCGCGCCCTCGGGGGCGGGCAAAACGACCTTGTGCGACGCGCTTCGCCAAACACCGGACTTCGTTTATTCGGTCTCCTGTACGACGCGCCGGCCACGGGCTGGCGAGATAGATGGAGAAGATTACCATTTCCTCGAAGAGGAAGACTTCTTTGCGCGGGTGCAGGCCGGGGAGCTACTCGAACATGCAAAGGTGCACGAGCACCATTACGGAACCTTGCGCGCGCCAGTCCTGGCGAATCTGCGCAATGGGGTGGACGTCCTGATCGACGTCGACACTCAGGGCGCCGCCTCGATTCGCCTTTTTGATGATGTTTTTATTCGCCATGCCCTCTGCGACGTTTTCATCATGCCGCCCGATCTCGACGAACTGCGCCGGCGCCTGACCAAACGCGGCACCGAGACAGCGGACCAAATCCAACTGAGGTTAAAAACTGCGGCGCGAGAGATGGAGTTGTGGCGAGATTATCGCTACACGATTATCAGCAGATCGGTGGAAGAAGACCTGCAGAAATTCCGCCACATCATGGGTGCGGAACGCTATCTCAGCAGACGGCTGATTCAGAGTTGAGCAGTGTCAAGCGAAATCAGGAGCAGAAATGACTAATCAGAAATCGGTGATTCTCGGCGTCACCGGCTCGATCGCGGCCTACAAATCGGCGGAACTCGCGAGCCTGCTCGTGAAACAAAATCACAACGTCTTCATCGTTATGACGAGTGACGCGGCGGAATTTATCACGCCGCTGACCCTGCAGACGCTCTCCAAGAATCCCGTCACGACCAGCTTCTACGACGAGAAGGAAAACTGGCGTCCCGGTCATATCGCACTGGCTGATCTCGCGGACCTTCTCGTCATTGCGCCCGCCACCGCTCACGTTCTCGCGGAGCTCGCGCACGGGTTTGCCAATCACCCGCTCACCGCCATCGCACTGGCGACGCGCGCACCGCTTCTCATCGCGCCAGCCATGAACGGCAAGATGTGGGAACACGCTGCGACACAGGAAAATGTCTCGCGATTGCGATCTCGCGGCGCCGAATTTATCGGGCCGGAGGAAGGCATGCTGGCCTGCGGATACGAAGGCGTCGGCCGGTTGTGGAAAGTGGACGAAATCGCTTTCCGCGCAGAATTTCTTCTCGCCCAACGCGATAAATTGATCGCGTGAAGTTCGTCGTCACGGCCGGACCTACGCGCGAGCCATTCGACCCAGTCCGTTTCCTCAGCAATCGCTCCTCCGGTAAGATGGGTTATGCCCTGGCCGAAGCGGCTCTGCAGGCCGGCCACGAGGTGACGCTGATCTCGGGGCCCGTGCAGATCCCCGCGCCCAAAGGTGCGCAGTTCGTTGCCATCACGACAAGCGAAGAGCTTTACGGCGCGACGCGCCGCGCCGTTGAAAACTGCGATGTGCTCGTGATGTGCGCGGCGGTTGCTGATTACAAACCGACGCGCGTCGCGGGGACGAAGCCCAAAAAAAAGGCCGGGACTTTTTCGCTCAAGCTCACTCCCACACGCGACATTCTTGCGACCCTCGCCAGCGGGGCGCATGATTACTTCGTTGTCGGTTTCGCCGCGGAAACAAATGACGTGGAAGCGAACGCGCGGCACAAACTCTGCTCCAAGAATTGCGACATCATGGTAGCAAATGATGTGAGCCGAAACGATCGCGGAATGGAATCGGACAGGAACGAAGTGACAATTTTTTTTCGCGAAGGCGGCAGCAAAACAATCGCAGTCGCTCCAAAAAAAATCATCGCGCGCAAACTTCTGAAAATAATTTTGTCTGCACGCGAAAATAGTTTGACAAAAAAGACGTGCTGATTAGTTGACTCGTGTTAGTGAAGTTATTCACAATTGTTCACACCCACCGCATCTGCGGATTGAAAGGGGGGATATCTCATGGCAGCGAAGAAAAAATCTTCCGCAAAGAAGCCCGCTAAGAAAAAGGCTTCGAAAAAATCCGGCAAGAAACATTAACGCCGATTGAAACGGAAGAACGCTAGCTGTTAGAGTTCTTCTTCACGAAACTTTAACCCGGGAGGAGAATCCAATTTCTCCTCCCGGTTTTTTTTGCGCTCGATCCATTTCCCATGTCTGGAAAAATGCCTCTCGAAGATGATGTCAGTCCGCAGATCTTCACGGTCTCGGCCGCAATGGTCGGCGTTTGTCTCACCGTCATTGGTCTGCTACGCGTCATCATTTCGGCGCAAAATGTGGACACGCTGGCGGATGACCTGTTGGTCTGCGACGCGCTTTTGTTTCTGGTCTCGTGTCTTCTTTCCTATTTCGCGCTCCGACGGCGCCTCGCGCGCAGAATGTATAAAGTCGAACGCGCCGCCGACACTGTGTTTGTTCTCGCCTTGCTTTTGATGGTGGCAGTCTGCGGATTGATCACCTACGCGATTATTTAAACCGCGCCCCGCATGTCCGTGGGACGAACGCACCGGCGGCGGCCGGAATCGATACACATCGCTCCGAATCCCGGCGTCCCCAAAGACGCCCAAACAATTCAAGCGCGCCGCGCAAATCAGAAGCGTTTCATTAGTTCACGGAGAAACGAAAGGATTAATGAGAGCACTCGTCTGGCATGGAAAAGAAGATGTTCGGTTCGATAACGTTCCGGATCCGGCGATCGAAAACGACGGCGATGTGATTGTGAAAATCACCGCAACCGCAATCTGCGGTTCGGACCTGCATTTGTACGACGGGTACCAGCCGACGATGGAAAAGGGTGACATTCTTGGCCACGAGCCAATGGGGGAGGTGGTCGGGGCGGGCCGAGTGATCGCGATCGATCGGGTCCCCGAACGGTTGAGTCTCGCAGAAGAAGGCAAGGCAGAGACGATCAATTTTGAAAAAGAAGATGTTTACGAACGGTTGATGGAGGGGACCAATGGCCGCGGGCCGGATCGCTGCATCGATGCGGTCGGGTGCGAAGCGCATGGCACCGGCAGCGTCGATTCCGTTTTGGACAAGGCCAAGGCTGCCGTGTTTCTCGCGACCGACCGGGCGAACGTCATTCGGCAGGCGATCATGTGCTGTCGAAACAAGGCACAATCTCGGTCCCCGGAGTTTATGTCGGAGCCATCGACAAATTCCCGTTCGGCGCGGCCATGAACAAGGGGCTGACGCTCAAGATGGGGCAAACACACGTGCAGCGCTATCTCGCGCCGCTTTTGGAAAAGATCGAAGGCGGCGAAATCGATCCGTCATTTGTCATCACTCACCGGCGGCCGCTGGAAGACGGTCCGGATCTTTACAAGACGTTTCGGGACAAGGAAGACGGTTGCATCAAAGTCGTGCTGAAACCGTAGGCAAAAAGGAATCATTATGAGCAAAGAAGAAAACATCACCACACAGGAAAGCTTCGGGAAAGCGGTGGATGCGGCACGAGGTGTCGCGACAGGTCGGCCGGAAAGGGAGTCGCCCACACA
>JBDTYN010000086.1:0-3494 GCA_040005675.1 Chthoniobacterales bacterium | reverse complement strand
CTAATTCCTGCTTCTCGACGTTTGGGGTGAACGCATTTGCAAGTCTGCCGGTATGCAGTTCCACAATCTCGGCCCCGAGCGCACGGGCAGCATCCACCTGCTCGGGAAGCGGATCGATGAAAACGCTGACGCGGATGCCAGCGGTGTGCAGACGTTTGATCGTCGGGCCGAGTTGCTCGCTTTGCTCAAGGAGGTTTAGGCCACCCTCCGTCGTAATCTCTTCACGCGTCTCGGGGACGAGACAGACTTCGTCGGGTTCAATGCGCAGGGCGCAACCTACGATTTCGGGCGTATTGCCCATTTCGAGGTTGAGCTTCGTGATGAGGGTTTCGCGAAGACGCGCGATGTCGCGGTCCTGTATGTGGCGTCGATCGGCGCGTAAATGCGCGGTAATTCCATGCGCGCCGACTCGCTCACAGAGGCTGGCGATCGCGATCGGGTCCGGCTCGGCGTTCTTCGAGTCGGGCATCGCCGCGTAACGGACCTGCCGTAAGGTCGCGACGTGATCGATGTTCACACCGAGGCGCAAGACGCTCATCAGGCGACAATAGCGGCCAGACCCGGAAATGCGGCAAGCGCGAATCCCGGACCCCAGGCGTTACGGATGCAACCCGACGGCACTCGCCGAACGTAAGACTTTGAGTGTCCTTCATATCTTGCCAGAAAGTGCTTGTTTCGGTGGACACGGCCCTCTACCACGGAATAAGGGCTTTCAGTTGAACTCGTATTTTCAAGGCATGACCTCCCGCGATCAGGATCACCACAGGCCACGTCGTGCGGTGCTTGTTTTGGCCGATCGGCTCTCGACCGACCTGGCGCGCCGTCGGTTACCGGCGGGGGCCGCCGCGCTGCTTAAGCTGGCGGAAGTAACGCGCATCGCGTGCGGCGGCGCCGAGATTCATGTTTTTACGCCGGGAGCGGTGCCCATGGCCCACGCGACCGTGCATCACCAGGTGGGCCGCACCTTCGCCGCCCGGTTTGAGAATGCGGTCGAAGAACTGCACGGGCTCGGATTCAGTGAGATCGTCGCGATCGGAGTCGATTGTCCCGGCCTTTGCGCAACCGACATCGCGACGGCGTTTGCCCAACTGCAGAATCATCGGCTGGTGCTAGGGCCAGATCATCGCGGCGGTTGTTATCTGATCGCATTTCGATCTTCGGAGCGGGAGCTTGTTCGGAATGTGACCTGGCGGCGGAACGGTGACTGTGCCCAACTCGCGCGACGCTGTTCGCGCGAGCAACTTTGTTTGCTCGGAACAAAACAAGATGTCGATTCCTGGAGCGACCTTAACCTGCTCGCGCTCGGGTTTGGCCGGTTGGCGAAGTTAGCGCGTTGGCTGGTTGCCATTTTTCAGTCGGCGACGGTCTTTGGCCGGCAAATCGTCGATCTTGCCGCGCTGCATCTCCGCGCGCGCTGGCAATTACCTCCGCCCGCGAGGGCATTATAAATCCACGCTTCGCCTCCCTGAGGAGATGAGGCTTGAATTTTCGCCGCTTCTTCGGTCGCGAGCACGACGCTCGTCCTATTCACCTACCCCATTTCACCACTCACCCAGAACTCTTAAAACATGACTACATTAAACGCCGAAACCGCAGTGAGAGAACGTTACGCCGCCGGCGCCGCCGCCGCCGAGGCGAAGCTTTGTTGCCCGGTCGATTACAATCCGGAGTACTTGAAAGCAATCCCTCAAGAAGTGATCGAGAGAGATTACGGATGCGGCGATCCGAGCAAATATTTGCGCGAAGGCGAAACCGTCCTCGATCTCGGCAGTGGCACCGGAAAAATCTGCTTTATCGCTGCGCAAGTCGTTGGCGAGCACGGGAGAGTCATCGGCATCGACATGACCGACGAAATGCTCGACGTGGCGCGGGCGAACGCTCCGATCGTGGCGAAAAACATCGGCTACAGGAACGTGGAATTTCGCAAAGGCCGAATCCAGGATCTCGCGCTCGATCTCGAGAAACTCGACGAGCAATTGAAAGCGAAACCAATCAGGGACGCCGCTTCGTTCATTCGTGCGGATGAACTTGCGCAGGAGCTGCGGGTTAAACATCCGCTCGTCGCAAGCGATTCGATCGACGCGGTGGTCTCGAATTGCGTGTTGAATCTTGTCGAAGCCAAGGCCAAGCGCCAGTTGTTCGACGAAATTTTTCGTGTCCTCCGCAAAGGCGGACGCGCCGTGATTTCCGACATCGTCTCCGATGAAGAGGTGCCGGCGGCGTTACAGAACGACCCGGAGCTATGGAGCGGCTGTATCTCTGGCGCGCTGACGGAAGAAGGATTTCTCCAGGCATTCAGCGATGCTGGGTTCTATGGGATTCAAATTCTAAAGCGGGACTTGGAGCCATGGCAAACGGTTGAAGGGATCGAGTTTCGTTCCGTTACAATCGAGGCCTTCAAAGGCAAGCAAGGCCCATGTTTCGAGCGGAATCAGGCTGTGGTCTACCGCGGGCCGTTCAAGGAAGTGCTGGATGATGACAACCATCGAATGGAACGCGGTGTGCGCTATGCCGTCTGCGACAAGACCTATAATCTCTATCGCAAAGCGCCGTACAGCACGTTCTTCGAGTTCGTGGAGCCGCTCACCGATACGCCGCTGGCGGATGCGAAGCCGTTTGACTGCTCGCACACCGCGCGCCGTCATCCGAAGGAGACGAAAGGGCAGGATTACAAGGTCACAAGCGAGGCAGCCAGTTGCTGCGATGGCGGCGGTTGCTGCTGACCTTACATGAAGCAGAAAGTTCTATTCGTCTGCATTCACAACAGCGCGCGGAGCCAGATGGCCGAAGCGCTGCTGCGTGCGAGCTGCTCCGAATTTTTCGAAGTGGAAAGTGCAGGACTCGAACCGGGTAAACTAAACCCGATGGCAGTCGAGGCGCTGCGCGAAATCGGCATTGATATTGCAACCAAAGAGACGCGCCCCATCGATGACCTGGTCCGCTCCGGCGCGCGGTTCGATTACGTGATTACTGTCTGTGACGAAGCAAGCGCGGAACGTTGCCCAACGTTCCCTGGCGTCGCGAAACGGATGCACTGGAGCTTCCCCGATCCGTCGACCTTCACTGGCACGGAACAGGAACGGCTGGAGCGAACACGTGAGATTCGCGAGATGATCCGCGAACGCGTTGAAAGCTGGTGCGAAGAAACGTGCGCCGCACCGTTGGGTTAGAAATTTCGTATGGTTGAACCGATCCGAGCGACCCGGCCCGAACCGCCGGCGCATGCCACGGCGGAAATTGAAGTCGCTAGCACGCCGATTCCAAAATGGGCCGTCGGCGAATTTTTCGGCACCTTCCTTCTCGTCTTCTTCGGATGCGGCAGTGTCTGCGCGGCCGTACTCACCGGAGCGCAGGTAGGCGTATTCCAGGTCGCGATTGTGTGGGGTCTCGGCATCGCGACGGCGATTTACCTGACTGGATCCCTCAGCAGCGCGCATTTGAACCCGGCGGTCACAATTGCATCGGCCGCGTGGTCGCGTTTTCCAATGCGTCTG
>JBDTYN010000085.1:0-4125 GCA_040005675.1 Chthoniobacterales bacterium | reverse complement strand
TGCCAAAGAGAAGCTGCCGGAAGCGCAACGCCTGCTCAGTGAAGCTGTGGCTCGGCCTCCTGGAGACTGGATATCCGTTGTTCATCTGGCTTCGGAAAACTCGAACGTTTTGGCTGGTGGCGATCGTAGCGATGCATCTGGCAATCGGATTGACGATGGGTTTGTATCTCTTTGCCCTGGTCATGATTACCCTGAATCTCGCCGCCTTCGGGCCAAATTTCCTTTTCGCCGGACCGGGGACGAACAGCGCGGGGCAAATTGATGCTTCGTTCGCGCGTGGCGCAGGAGAAAGCCGTCCAGGCGCAACCCGGCAGCCCGGCCGTTTGTGTTCCTGGATCGATCGATGCCGCTCCTGGAAGAAAAACCCGCTGCGAAATAACGCGACGCCGTGAGCTCGCAATCTCTTCGCCGAGCTGAAGCGGCACAATGTGTACCGAGTTCACGGTTGTGCCTAACGAGAGGATCACTCGCGAGGATGTGCGGGGAAAGCTGACGCTCCCGGCTTCTTCTGCCGGATCCGTAACCCGCAAAGTTTTCCGAATCGCCGAACGAAATTTCGCGATTATTTAGCGGTGGCTTGCACTGTCTTCAAGTCAAGCTGCACGGCGGAGCCTTTCTCCCAGGCGTCGGCACCGGGATCGAGTTTGACGTCTGCAATGTCAGTGCGAGCGGTCTTTTTCGCCGCCGATGACCCATAAAGGGTATCGCGCTCCGAGACGATTTTTGCCTGGGCTTGCCCGTCGGCGGTGAAGCCCATCATCAGTTGCGGAATTCCAATCGGCAGTTTCGCATCGCGATCCACCTGCCACGTGTGCCAGGTTTTTCCATAAGTGCCGATCAGGACCTTCATCAGATCTTTCTCGGCCGCGTCTGCCATTCCAGGGGCAGTCAACACCCCGGATTTCACTTCGTAGTTATGGCTATGCCAGAGCTTTTTCTCCTCGGCCGGCAATGACGCGAAGATCTTCGCGCTAACGATGTATTCGACGCCGATCAAGCGCGCGCCCGGTTTATTGGAATCGTAGATGACGCATTGCAGAACTTCGTCGCTCAGATGTGAACAGTAATGTTCGGCGATGATCTGCCGGCTCATGTCGCCATTGTAAAAATGGATACCACAGACATGGGCGTGGATATCGCCGATCGGAGGGTAAGTCCCGGCCGGTCCCGCGCTTTTTGTTTTTTCCGGCGCTTGCGCGAGGCCTGGAGCCGCGATGAAGAGAGACGTAATCAATAGACTGAGGGGTTTCATATTGCTCCTTTTGTTAGTTGTTGAACGTGAACGTTCAGCGTTGAAATCTCGGCCATCTCTCGGCAAGACAAAATTCCTGAATAAAGTGGCGCACGGCGGTGCGTGGAGCAGATTACAGGGTGTACCAAATTGCCAGTGGCGCGGTGGATTGGAATGCGATCCGTGAGGATTTTCCGATCCTGCGCGAGCAGGCGCACGGCCAACCGCTGATTTACTTCGACAGCGCGGCCACTTCGCAGAAACCGCGGGCTGTTCTTGACGCGCTTCGGAATTATTACGAGCACGAAAATGCGAACGTGCATCGCGGTCTTCACGAGTTGAGCACGCGCGCGACGGAGGCTTACGAACGGTCACGGCAGTCCGTCGCGAGCTATATCGGCGCGGCCAGTGCGGATGAGGTCGTCTTCACACGCGGAACTACCGAAAGCATAAACCTGGTGGCGCAGGCGTGGGGCGGGAGATTTGTCGGCGCGGGCGACGTGATCCTTCTCACCGAAATGGAGCATCATAGCAACCTGGTGCCATGGCAGTTGCTGGCCGAACGAACCGGTGCCCAGCTGCGCTTTTTGCCGGTGCGCGACGACGGCACGCTCGCGCTTGATCAGCTTTCTTCGTCGCTCACGCCGGAAGTAAGACTCTTCGCCTTCACCCACATTTCGAACTCGTTAGGCACAATCAATCCGGTCGCCGAACTTTGTAAGAAAGCGCGGGCTGCCGGCGCGCTTACGCTGGTGGATGCTGCGCAAAGTGCGGGACATCTGCGGATCAACGTGCAGGAGATGGGCTGCGATTTCCTGGCCTTCTCGGGCCACAAAATGTGTGGACCGACGGGGATTGGAGCACTCTACGGATGCGCCGAGATTCTCGAGGCGATGCCGCCGTGGCACGGCGGCGGCGAAATGATCGTCAGCGTCACTTTGGAAAAAAGCACGTTCAAAAAAGCACCGCACCGATTTGAGGCGGGCACTCCAAATATCGCCGGGGCGATTGGGCTTGCCGCCGCCATCGATTACCTCGAACGAATCGGACGTTCCGCCATTTTCCAACACGATTTGCAGCTTGCCGAGTACGCGATGGAACGTCTCGCTGAGCTGCCTGGGATACGGGTGCTCGGACCAACCTCGGAGCGCGGCGCGCTCGTCGGTTTCGTCATGGCGGCGGCGCATCCGCACGATCTCACGACGTATGCCGATCAACACGGGCTGGCGCTGCGCGGCGGTCATCATTGCAACCAGCCCCTGATGCGCAGATTTGGCGTGCCGGGAACGACCAGGGCCAGCTTCTACTTTTACAACACGACAGCGGAAATCGATCGGATGATTGAAATCCTTCACGCCGCCGCGCGCTTCTTTTCATGAACTTGGAACTCGAAGAGCTCTATCAAGAGGTGATCCTCGATCATTCGCGACGGCCGCGAAACTTTGGCGAACTGACCGACGCTGCGGTGGTGGTGCATGGGGATAATCCCGCGTGCGGCGACGAGATTCATCTCGGCGTGAAATTCGGCGAAGGCGGAAACTTGCAGGAAATCAAGTTCACCGGATACGGTTGCGCGATTAGCCAGGCATCGGCGTCATTGATGACGATGAAATTGAAAGGGAAAAGCCGCGCGGAAGTGATGGAAATGTTCCGTGCCTTTCACGATCTGGTAACAGGGGGATTGGCCGAACCGGCGCGGTCGTTAGGTGATCTTCGATTGATGCAGGGCGTGCGAAAATTCCCGCAGCGCGTCAAGTGCGCTATGCTCGCCTGGCGCGCGGTGGAGCAGGCGCTCCAGCAAAGCGCGGGCGAAGCCACTATTTCTACTGAGGCGGACTTCGCTGCTTCGTCGCACTGAGAGGCGCGCGAAAGACCCAGCTACGTCACTCGGCCCAGACGAAGGCCCGGGGGTTGGCTGCGCTCGGTGGCTTTTGGGACAAAGCGACGCATCCATCGCTTGCGGCTGGCGGCGACGGTGCTCGCTTGTTTATCGCAAAACCTTTAAACCGTCTGCCTTGACACCAATCACATGGCCCCTTTTTTCGCCGAGCTGAAGCGGCGCAATGTCTATAAAGTCGCGGTCGCGTATGCAGTTGTCGCCTGGTTGCTCATCCAGATTGCGACACAAGTCTTTCCCTTTTTCGCGATTCCAAACTGGGCAGTGCGACTGGTGGTAGTCCTGCTGCTTCTTGGCTTCCCTGTCGCGCTCCTTTTGGCTTGGGCCTACGAGCTTACCCCACAAGGAATCAAACGGACTGAGGAGGTCGCTCCACAGGAGTCCATCCGGCGCAGGACCGGACGCAAGCTCGACTTTTTCATCATCAGCGTTCTGCTCGTCGTCATTGCCCTGCTCGTGACGGATCGCTTCCGGCGTCGAGGGCCACCGGGGGCTCGTATCCCCGAAAAAAGCATCGCCGTCCTGCCCTTTGCGAACCTGAGCGACGATAAGCAAAACGCCTACCTCGCCGATGGAATTATGGATGAGATCATAACCGACCTGGTGAAGGTGGCCGATCTCAGGGTAATCAGCCGAACCTCGGTGATGCAGTACTCGTCGGACGGGCAGCGAAATTTGCGCAATATCGCCGCCGAACTGGGCGTCGCCCACGTGCTGGAGGGCAGCGTCCAGCGAGTCGGCCGTCAGGTGCGGGTTAACGCGCAACTGATTGACGCCAGAACCGACGCGCACAAATGGGCGCAGGGTTACGATCGCGACGTGGCGGATATCTTTGCGGTCGAGAGCGAACTCGCCCAGGCGATCGTGGCGCAACTGCGCGCGAAACTTTCCCCCGAGGAAAAAACGGCCATCGCTTACCAGCCGACGTCGGATCTGGAAGCGTTCGAGCTTTACACGCAGGCACGCGATCTTCTGGCGACATCGGTAATGACAGAAG
>JBDTYN010000084.1:0-3637 GCA_040005675.1 Chthoniobacterales bacterium | reverse complement strand
ACACTCGCCGCGGCGGCAGCGCGATTATCGCCTGCCGGGCCGCGGCCGGGGATCGCCTTCGTATCAGCGTCATCGACACTGGTGCCGGGATTTCTGAAGAAAACCTGGCGCGCCTTTTCCGGCCTTTTGAGCGGCTCGGCGCAGAGAACAGCGCGATCGAAGGCACGGGTCTCGGTCTTTCGCTTTGCAAACAACTGATCGAATCGATGCACGGAAGCATCGAAGCCGAGAGCATGCTGGGTCGAGGCTCGTCGTTTTCCGTTACCTTGCCGGTTGCTGCGGAGCCGGTTACGGAAAGCGTGGCAGCGCTCAAGGGAGGTACGAGAGCGCCCCTCAAAACAATTCTCTACATCGAGGACAATCTTTCCTGTGTGGAGATCATCGAGCAACTCCTCAGCCGTCGGCCCGATGTGAAGCTTCTCGCCGCCGCCCAGGGCGCGCTCGGCATCGATCTGGCCCGCGCCCATCGCCCGGATCTCATCCTGCTCGATCTCCGGTTGCCGGACATCAATGGCGAAGAGGTCTTGCAGGAGTTACGGCGCGATGCGCGCACCTCCGCCCTGCCTGTGGTTCTGATCAGCGGTGAAGCCTCTCCCGAGCAGATCGAGCGCCTGCTCAAAGCGGGGGCGAGTGAGTACGTCGCAAAACCCCTCGACATCCCGAGGTTTTTCACCGTCCTGGATCAGATTCTCCAACCCAGTCCGGCACGGGTGAGGATCAGTGACGTCTGGCCTGATTCCGCCTAACGAGTATTAGGCTGAGAGGCCGTAGCTGGCTGGTCAAGCCCGCGGCGTTTCAGTAAGGGCGCGATGTAAGGATCTCCTCCGGTGAAGTCGCGAAAGAGCGTCATCGCTTCAGCGCTGCCGCCGCGCGATAGGAGCGTCTTGCGGAAATGATCCCCATTCTCGCGCTTTAATCCACCGTGCTGTTTGAACCACTCCACGCTGTCGGCATCCAGCACCTCGCTCCACAAATACGAATAATAACCGGCTGAATATCCACCGGCAAAGGAGTGGGAGAAGTAGGTGGTTCGATAACGCGGCGGCACCGGCGGGTAATCAACGCCAGCTTTCTTCAAGGAAGCGGCTTCGAAACCAACCGGGTCGGTCGGGACTTGCTCCGGCTTGAGTTGATGCCATGCCTGATCGAGCAGCGAAGCCGCGAGATATTCCGTCGTTTTGAAACCCTGGTTGAATTTCTGCGTCGTAACCAGTTTATCGAGCAGCTTCGTTGGCATCGCTTCCCCGGTCTGGTAGTGCTTCGCATAATTCCTTAGCACCTCCGGCCAGTCCGCCCACATCTCGTTGACCTGCGACGGGTACTCGACGAAATCCCGCGGCACGCTCGTCCCGCTGAACCGCGGATACTTCACCTGCGAAAACATCCCGTGCAGCGCGTGGCCGAATTCGTGAAACGAGGTCGTGACTTCATCGAACGTCAGCAGCGTAGGCTCGTCGGGTGGCGGTTTTGGAATATTGAGATGATTCGCGACCACAGGCTTCGTCCCGAAGAGCGCGCTCTGACCCACGTATTCATTCATCCAGGCGCCCCCGCGTTTCGAAGGCCGCGCGTAGTAATCCATCAGAAAAAGCGCGAGCGGTTGATTATCAGCATCGAAAACCTCGAAGACGCGAACGTCCGGCTGATAAACCGGCAAATCCTTGCGTTCTTTGAACGTCAGGCCGTAAAGCTTTCCAGCGGCGAAGAAGACGCCGTCAATCAGCACATGGTTCATCTCGAAATAAGGCCGCAGCTGCGACTCATCGAAGGCGTAACGCGCTTTGCGCACTTTCTCGGAGTAAAAATCCCAATCCGCGGCGCCGATTTGAAATCCGCCATGCTCCTGATCGACGATTGCCTGCATATCGGCCGCTTCACGTCGCGCGTTCGCCAGGGCCGGCGGCGCCAGATCTGCCAGCAGTTTGTTGACTGTCCCGACATCCTTCGCGGTTTGATCTTCGAGCTGATAAGCGGCATGATTGGCGTAGCCGAGAAGGACGGCGCGTTCTGCCCGCAAGGCTGCGATCCGGTTCACGACCGCGCGGGTATCGAACTCGCCACCCTTGCTGTTGCGCGCCAGGGAGGCCTGCATGATGCGCTCGCGGAGGGCGCGATTCTGCAATGATGCCAGCGCCGGCTGCCCGCTGGTGTTCATCATTCGGATGACAAATTTCCCCTCTTTCTTCTCTTCTTTTGCAGCAGAAGCGGCGGCCGCGATCTCATTCTCGGATAGTCCGGCAAGGTCGGCGCGATTATCGACGACGGTTGAGGCGGCGTTTTTCTCCTTCAGGACGTTCTGTTCGAAGGTCGTCTGCAGCGTCGCCAACTCGGCGTTCATCGCTTTCAGTTTCGTTTTGTCTGCTTCGGAAAGCTTCGCGCCGGCGCGCACGAAATCCTTGTAATAACGCTCAAGCAGATATCTCGACTCCGGGTCCAGGCCGAGTTTCTCGCGCCCATCATAGAGCGTCCGGACGCGGGCAAAAAGCGGTCCGTTTAAGTGGACTGCATCCTGGTGTGCCGAGAGTTTCGGCGCCATTTCGGTTTCGATCTTTTGCAACGTCGGATTCGTGTTCGCGCCGACGAGATTTGAAAAAATCTGATCGACCCGCGTCAGCAACTGCCCCGAGCGTTCCAAAGCGACGATCGTGTTATCGAAAGTCGCCGGCTCCGCATTGCTGGCGATGGTCTCAACTTCCTTGATCTGCTCCGCCATGCCTTGGTCAGCGGCCGGCGCGAAGTGTTCGTCTTTGATCCGGTCGAACGGCGGCAAGTGATAAGGCAACGTGCTCTCGATCAGTAAAGGATTGCCATTCATAGGACCGGGGACTGGTGAAGGAGTGCTCGCTGGCTCCGCAGACTGAAGATGAGTGGCAGAAAAGGCGAGCATGGCGCAGGCACCGATCCGTGCGCTGCATGTGAAGCGTTGGATCTGGGATGGAAGAATGAACGCAGATAAGGCAAACGTCTTTTTCATGTTGATGAGGGAGCCGATGGCGACGCGCGAAGGGCGAGGCAGGAAATTAAGCCCGGCAGATTACTCCCGGGTAGAGCTTGCACAAGTCGGCGCCGCGTTTTCAGTCTTTCTCATCGCTAATGTTAGCGTCGGTCGCGCGATCGAAAATGCTCAACGCGCGAAGCTGCGGATAAGAAGGCCCAGCACTCCGCTTCCTAGGACGACCGGAATCACATCCCACTTCCACTTCAGCATTCCAAAAAACGCGATCGCTGTTAGCGCCAGCGCGATCCAGTCGACCGCTTTCGCGTCCGGAAAGAGCACGTGCAGCCCGAACCAAACGGCGAGGTTGAACACTACGCCGACGACGGCTGCAGTTACCGTGGAAAGCGCGGCTCCGATCTGTTTGTTTCCGCGCAATTGCTCGACGTGTGGCCCGCCCAGAAAAATCCAGAGAAAACAGGGGACGAACGTCACCCACGTCGTCAGAAGCGCGCCGAGAGTCGCGGCCAGCAGCGGTGATGATCCCATTGGCTTGTTCCAGCCGCCCATGAACCCGACGAATTGCAAAACCATGATGAGCGGGCCCGGCGTCGTTTCCGCGAGGCCAAGACCGTCCATCATCTGACCGGGCGCAAGCCAGTGGTAATGCTCGGCTGCCTGTTGCGCGACGTATGGCAACAC
>JBDTYN010000083.1:0-11023 GCA_040005675.1 Chthoniobacterales bacterium | reverse complement strand
CTCGAAATTCTGGCGGATAACGTGAAGTGCAGTCATGGCGCTACCTCCGGGCAGATTGATGAGGAAGAGATGTTCTACCTGCTTGCTCGCGGCATTCCGAAACCGGTTGCGCAGCAACTTCTGGTTGCTGGATTTCTCAACGAAGCAATTGAGCGGCTTCAGCATTCGGCTATCGAAGCTCATCTGCAGGAGCTGATCGCCGCGAAGCGTTAATAACAGTCGTCATCCCGAGCCGCGCAGACGGCGAGGGGACCTCTCGCCAGCAGTTTTGGTCACACAATTCAGATAGTGCGCCGAGAAATGTTGTGTGACGCCCTGCGGCTTGCCCTAACCGTCGTTTTCAAAGTGATGTGAACAGGTTCTGTCATCTTGAGGCGCTCCGACGGCGAGGGAGCTCGCGCCGGCAGTCTTGCTCACGGAACAGATAATGCGTGAACAGTGTTGGTTGGGAGGTCCTTCGCTTCGCTCAGGATGACAGCGCGCAATACCCGATCATTTTCGGTAAATCTTGGCGATTGATTCGGCCGTCGCACGCACCATCTCGCGCAGTCGCACTGGCGCAAGGACTCGCACATGACTTCCCCAGCTGAGGATCCAGCGCTCGATCTCCTCCAGGCTCCCAAGATCGAGCTGCAGCACGGCCGTGCCGTTGCGCAGTTGTTTAACACGTTGCGACTCGTGCCAGACGCGCTCCGTCACGAGGCGAACTGCGAAGGAATCGAACTGCAGCTTGATCCGATATGGTTCCCCCCCCGCAAACACGCCAAAGCTCCCGCGAAGGACTTTGCTGACAGAGAAATCGCCTGGCCGGCGAAACTTTGCACCCGTGAGCACGGCATTCCTCATGCGCGGGAGCGCGAAGGTACGCAGCTGTCCCAGCTTCGCGTCTTGCGCAAATAGGTACCACTGGTTCTCGAGCGACGCGAGGTGGTAGGGCCGGACGGTGCGTCTTTCGTAACGGCTGCTCTTGAGGCCCCGGTATTCGCAATCGACTTCCACCGTGCGCAGCACCGCGCGGCTCAGAATTTCGAACAACTCAAGATCGGCAACGCTCGCGCCGACAGCACGGAACGAGATCACGTCGTCCAAATCACTCCAGGAAAATGAGACTTTCTCCTTCATTCCGTCGGTAATTTTGCGGAAAGCCGAACGGAGCGGACCTTCGAACGGCGTCCCTTTGTATTGAGCGAGCGCTTTCTGGGCGACGAAAAGCGCCGTGATTTCCCCCTCTGAAACGGCGATGCTCGGGAAGCTCGTGACCGGCTCGGTATAGTGGAAACCAAACCGCGCCGGGTCGTAATCGATCGGCAAGCCGAGCCGGTCGCGCATGAAATCAATATCCCGCTGGATCGTCTTGGCGGAGACTTCAAGCTCGTTCGCGATTTTTCGACAATTCGGCAACTCGTCCGACTTCAACCGCGCGTGCAGCAGCATCATTCGCTGCAATGGCGGACGGGATGCGCCGCGAGAGGTCTCAGCGCGAGGTTCGGCAAAACGTGACATTAAAATAATTTTATAATTTTACCATAGGACAGTCAATGTCCTATGGCCGGAGGCAAGATGGTGCGTATGAAAACAAATTCAACGCGATATCGTCGCACCCATCTGCTGCCGATCCCATATTCCACGCGGCCGGACCGTCTGGCGCGCAGCCTTCGAATTGTCCGGGCATTGCGCCGGTCACTCGAAGCGCCGGTCCCGATCGCTCGGCCCCGTCAGGTCGAATTCAAGTTTGTGCTCCCGCCGCGCCGCGCCTGAGACCGGCAGAGAAGGTTTGCCAGCGGCAGGCGCGCTCGTTATTCTGGCCGGAGTAATTTTGCTGCCGAGCAGCGCCTGCCCATGGATGTAAGCGGAACGATCGACGCGATTCTCAATCGCAAGGGGATGGAGATTTTTTCGGTCTCGCCCGAAGCGACTGTTTACGACGCGATTGAATTGATGGCGCAGAAGAACGTCGGGGCCTTGCTGGTTGTGCAGGACGAGCAGCTCGTTGGCATGGTCTCGGAACGCGATTACACGCGCAAGGTCATGCTGCGCGGGAAGCGCTCGCGGGAGACAAAGGTCCGCGAGATTATGTCTTCCGATCTCACGATCACGCATTCGCACGAGTCGGTCGAAAGCTGCCTGCGGACCATGACCGAGAAGCGGGTTCGGCATTTGCCAGTGGTGGATGGCGACATCCTCCGCGGTGTTATCTCCATCGGCGATCTCGTGAAGTGCGTGATCTCCGCGCAAAGTGCGACGATCGCGCACCTGGAAAGTTACATTTCCGGCGGATACTCCGGCTGAACCGGACACTCAGCCGGCTCGGCACGACAGCCGAATTCTTCGGGGCGCTAGTGCAGCGAATCATTTAAGTGCGATACATTGCCATTATAGAAGCTGGCATGTCATCCTGAGCCGCGCAGACGGCGAAGGACCTCCCGCCGCACTGCTGCTCACCTCTGCTGTGACAGCGTAATTTACCACCCTATGAGATCCTTCGGCGCGCTGCGCCAGCCTCAGGATGACGTAGTGGGCGAAGCCGACTCCGCTTCGGCCAGGCCCGACGTAACGAAGTGTTCACTTTCTAGTGACTTACGGCCCTAGAGTTTCCAAACCGTCCCGCCCCCCACAATTGTCCGTACCGCCCGGCCTTTCAGCTCCCAGCCATCAAACGGCGTGTTGCGCGACACGCTTTCGAACTGCGCGGCGTTCACGGTCCAGACAAGTTCAGGATCGATCAGCGTAACATCCGCCGGGACACCGGCTGACAACGTGCCGGCCGCGAGATTCAGGAGGCGCGCCGGGTTGACCGTCAGCATTTCAATCAGACGCGGCAAAACGATGGTGCTTCGTTTGTGCACCAGCAGGTCGAGGAACAACCCAAGCTCAGTCTCAAGGCCAACGATGCCGAACGGCGCGGCGTCGAACTCCACTTCCTTTTCGAAATTCGCGTGCGGTGCGTGGTCGCTCGCCAGGATTGTGAGGGTGCCGTCGGCGATTCCTTCCAGCAGCGCGTTCACATCATTCTCGCTGCGCAAAGGCGGATTCATTTTGAAATTCGTGTCGAAATTCTGAATCGCTTCGTCGGTTAGCGCGAGGTGGTGTGGGCAAACTTCGCCGCTGATTTTGACGCCGCGCGCACGCGCTTCCCGAAGCAACCGAACGCTACCAGCTGAACTGATGTGCTGGCAATGGATGTGGTGCTCGCAAAGTTCCGCCAGGAGAATGTTCCGCATCACGATCACCTCTTCGCCCGCCGCCGGCCACCCCGGCAACCCAAGCAGCGTGCTCCAGTAGCCTTCGTGGACCACGCCGTGGCCGACGAGACTGTAATCCTGGCAATGATCGAGCACGGGAACCCCGATCATGCGGGCGTATTCTACGGCACGCCGCATCAGCTCGTGATTCTGCACGCAATGTCCGTCATCGGTGATCGCCACAACCCCGGCCTGCGCGAGCGATCCAATCGGTGCCAGTTCTTCGCCGGCCAGATTTTTCGAAATAGCGCCGGTCGGCAGAACGTTGACGCAAGCCTTCTCGATCGCGCGATCTTTGATCCACGCGATCGTGCTTGGTGTGTCTGCCGCCGGCGACGTATTCGGCATGCAGACGATGGTGGTAAAACCGCCCGCCGCTGCGGCTCGAGCGCCTGATTCGATCGTTTCTTTCCACGAAAACCCCGGCTCGCGCAGATGCACATGCATGTCGATCAAGCCGGGCGCGACGATCAAGCCGCTTCCGTCGATTTCCTGCACATCGCCGCGCCGTTCGTGATCACCGGCGATTCGTCCGTCAACGATCGATAGATCCCCAACCTCATCGCGTCCGTTCGCAGGATCGATGATCCGACCGTTGCGGATGATCGTCCCGCTCATCGGTAGCGCGCGCATTTTGCGCGCAGTTCGCGGCATTCTGCCGCAAACTTTTCTTCGGACAAGACGGTCGCCTCGCAAGATGCGCGCTCTGCCCATCCGGAAAACGAGACTTCCGTCATGTCAGCTTGCGATCCCTCCGCAGAGATAAAGCACCGCCATGCGAACAGCGAGGCCGTTGGTGACTTGATCGAGGATCACGCTCCGGGGCCCGTCCGCGATTTCGCTGTCGATTTCTACGCCACGGTTGATCGGCCCGGGATGCATAATGACGCTGTCCGGCTTCAACAGCTTTGCGCGCTCTCTCGTCAGGCCAAAGAGGCGAATATACTCGCCGAGCCCCGGAAAGTATTCCTTCCGCTGCCGCTCGTGTTGGATGCGCAACAAGTTCACCACATCAGCGGTGGGCAGGACGTCATCGAGATCGTGCGAAATCGCCGCGCCCAATCTCTCGAACTCCCGCGGCACCAGCGTGCTCGGCCCAACCAGCGTGACTCGAGCCCCAAGTTTCAAGAGGCCGAAGATGTTCGAGCGCGCCACCCGGCTGAAAAGAATGTCGCCGATGATCACCACATGCAGGCCAGCGATGGAGCCACGCTTATCGCGAATCGTGTACAGATCGAGCAGCGCCTGCGTCGGATGTTCGTGGGCACCGTCACCGGCGTTAATCACACTGGCATGGAGGCGTTGCGCCAGAAATTGCGCCGCGCCCGCGGAGCTGTGCCGCAGCACGATCAGGTCGGCATGATTGGCTTCAAGAATCTTCGCCGTGTCCTTGAGTGTCTCGCCTTTGGTCAGGCTCGAGGTTGTCGCTGAAATGTTAATCACGTCAGCACTGAGACGCGTGGCCGCCAGTTCGAACGACGTGCGCGTGCGCGTGCTCGGCTCGACGAAGAAATTCACGAGCGTTTTCCCGCGTAAAGCCGGCACCTTCTTCACGTTGCGTGTGCCGACCTGCTTAAAGGCCTCCGCCGTATCGAGCATAAGGGTAATCTCCTCGGCCGAAAGCTCCCGGATTCCAACCAGGTCCTTCCGGTGCCATTGCGCCCTGGATTCGCGCAAATCAGTCATGCCTTTGGTTCTTTCACCAGCCAAACGGCGTCGGGCTCGTTGTCGACGTTTTGGAGGCGCAGGCGAATGCGTTCGCCTGCGGCCGTGGGCAAATTCTTGCCTACGTAATCCGGGCGAATCGGCAGTTCGCGATGACCTCGATCAATCAGCACCGCAACCTGAATCCGCGCAGGGCGGCCAAACGAGCTGATCGCGTCCATGGCCGCGCGGATTGTCCGTCCCGTGAAGAAGACATCATCGACGATAATGACCGTCCGGTGCTCCAGCGGCAGCGGCAGATGCGACGCCTGCACGACCGGCAGCTGCGCCCTCTTGCCCACATCATCTCGATGCATCGAGACGTCGATCGCGCCGGTCTCAATCTGGACCTGCTCGATTTCGCAAATGTAAGCGGCGAGACGCCGCGCGATTTCGATCCCGCGCGAAGGAATACCCGCGAGCACCACCGACGCGAGATCGCGATTGCGCTCGATGATCTCGTGGGCCAGACGGCGAAGCGCACGCCGGACGGCCTCTGCGTCCATGACGGAAGCAGGCGGGGCGCCGGAAGAAGTCGGTTTGTTCATGAGCTTCCTTTGCGACCTCGCGGGATCGCCTTAAAGGAGTCGAAGGCGGCGACCGTTTAAACTAGGTCCGGCCCTCCTTCGTGCGCTTGTCGCGCCAATTCGAGCGATGCTTCATGATCCAATCGAGCAGCGCCTTCTCGAAGCCAATATCACTCCCGGCTTTTTCGCTCTCAATCCACTTGTGTTTCAAAATCTCTTCCCGTTCCGCAAGGAACTCCTTGTAAAGCACGGAGTTCTTAACGAACTGAGATTGGTCTTCCTGCGAAGGCGACATCTCCTCTTTGTTTTCCATAATCCCGGGAATCGGTCAATTCCCACGTGCTTCGACGGTTGGCGCCTCTAATTTATTTAGCATACGTCGGGCCGCCTCATTGCAGTTCGTTGCGCAAATGCTTTGCCATGCGATGAAACTCCGCCGCCACCGGCGAGTTGCTCACTTCGGCCACGATTGGCATACCCCGATCGCCCGCCTCGCGCGTCGCGATGTCGAGCGGAATTTGCCCGAGGAGCGGGACCCGTAGCCTGCGTGCCTCGCGCTCGCCGCCACCGCTGCCGAAAATCTCGTGCCGCTGGTTGTCGGAAGGTGACACGAAGTAACTCATGTTTTCCACCAGACCCAGCACTGGCACGTTGACCTTTTCGAACATGGTCGAGGCTTTGCGTGCATCGATCAGCGCTACTTCCTGTGGCGTGGTCACGATAATCGCGCCGGCCAGGGCGACGGTTTGCACGATCGTCAGCTGGATGTCGCCGGTCCCCGGCGGCAGATCGAGCACGAGGTAATCAAGTTCGCCCCATTCCACCTGCCGCAAAAATTGCTGCGTGTAACGCGTCACCATCGGGCCGCGCAGGATAGCGGGCGCCGCATCGTCCAGCAGAAAACCCATCGACATGAGTTTCAATCCGTATTGTTCTATCGGCACGATCCGATTTTCTTCCGTGGCCATGGGGCGATCGCGCGAGCCGAACATCAGTGCGATGCTCGGGCCGTAGATATCGCAGTCGCACAAGCCCACCCGTGCTCCCGTTTTTTGCAAGGCGACCGCCAGATTTGCCGCCACGGTCGATTTGCCGACACCACCTTTTCCGCTCGCGATTGCGATGATGTGCCGGATCCCCTCGATCCGCGTCGCTCCCACGCCGGAACTCCCGCTTCCCGCCGGCGGCGCATGAATGTCGATCAGCACTCGCGCGTGTTCGATTCCCGGCAGGTCAAGGAGGATTTTCTCCGCATCGGTTTTGATTGCCTGCGGGATGGCCGGCTCATTTGTCGTGAGCGTGAGCTGCACAGCGACATCGCCACCACGCACCGTGATGCCTTTGACTATTCCGAACGAAACAATATCCCGGCTGAAACCGGGATATTTCACGCGTCTGAGCGCCTCGGTGACTTGCTCTTCTGTCGTCGGCATAAGGGCCGGCAACCTATCCGCAGGAGGCAACGGGTAAAGCACGATGACGATGCGTGCGCGAAGGGTTAGTCAGCGCCTTCGGCTCCCGCGTATTTTTTGAACTCCGCTTCGCAGCTCTGAATCCCGCCGAAATGCGGGCCGAAGGTATGCGAAAAAGCTGCCTCGAACGGTTGCCCTCGCGCCAACGCATCGAGCAGAGCGAGAAACTCCGGCCGGTCCTTGAAGATCAGAAAGCGCACGAAGCGCTCCGATTCATCGTAAAACGTCTCCACCCGTTCCGCTGCCGGGTATCCCATGATTGTGAGCGTGGTGAGAGGAACTAGTTCTCCGACGCCGATCGCATGCGATCGCGGCTTCGCGGCATAACCGCGCGCACGTTGATAGCCTGCGTGTGCATCTTTGGATGCAAACTGCGCGAAGCCTTCATTCAGCCAGAGCGGAATCTCGGCGCCATAGAAACGAAAGAGCACAAGATGCACAATCTCGTGACCGAGAGTGTTATCGCTGAATTTGTAAGCGGGGTTTCGGACAACGAACAAACTGCCGGCAGACTGAATCCCGCCCGTCCACGGTTCCAGCTCACCATTGGATTGAAAAGAGGCCCAATCGGCTGGTTGTTCGAAGATGTAAATATGCGCCTTCTCGGGCCACGGCACGTGTTCCTTCATCAATTCCTGCGCGATGACGCGAAAGTAAAACTCCGCTTCGACGGACACCGGCGTGGCTACATAACTTTTCTGGTAATGGTAAATGAAATGTTCCGTCTCGCCGTGCTTCCAATCCTGTGGGTGGATGGCCAGCGCGATGGCGCCAAGCGGACTCTCATCCCGCTGACTGATCTGCGAAAATTCTACTTCAGGCAGCGAGCTCAGCCCCTGCACTTCCGCCCCGATTGCACTCGTCGTCTTCGTTTGGGCGAGGGCGACCAGACCGGCAAAGATCGCTCCTGAGACGCGCGACATGTTTGAACCGAGAGCTAGAACCGTGCACAGCTTTGGCGGTGCTCTTCCGCGCAGCTCACACGAGCCCGGTCGCAGCTTCGCGCTTTAGATGAAGCCACAGAGCGCATCCGCCAACATCAGGAAGGTCATTCCGCTTCCCCCATGAAGAAAATCCGAACGTGGCCGCGGCATTGAGTCCCGTGAAAAAGCGCCGCCTTTTGTCGAGCGCATCCCCTTTGACCTACGGATACTCGTCTGAACCCTGCACCCACATGAAAGATTGCAGGTCGATCATGTCGCGCGGTTTTAAGTCGCGTAGATCGCGGCGGATGAGCGCGGCAAACTTCAGCAGGCTGGCATAAGTGCTCCCGGTCGGTTTCGATTGATACGGAAACTCGAAACCGTAGGCACGCGCCGCAATCTTCGTCACGTTTGGCTTAAGGAAAATATGGTCCGCTGGCTGAGCAAGGAAGGGGAACACTGTAACCAGCGGCCAGGTGAGCACGCGCGTTTGCCGCCGCGGCAGCTTGGCAATCGTTGCACACCAGCGATCGAACTTCTCCTCCCCGCTACCGGCGCCGTGGAGATGGTCGTAAAGTCCCTGGGCAAACGTCCGTGCGCCCGTCGCCGATTTCACGGCATCGCGCAGCGCCATTTTCTCAAAGGAGAAAAGGAGATTTGTGCGCGATTCAATGCGAACCGCGGCTGCCGCGATCTCGCCATACTTTCCCCTCTCCAAGAGGGAACGGAATGAGTCCTGGGCTAACGATGTTTCCCATTGCTCGTGTTCTCCACTTATATCCGCGCTCCCAGTCGGAGTAGGTCTCGTCTCGGAACCCATCAGGGAAGTAACGGAGGAATTTCTTTCGGCTACGTAGCGCGCGCCCCGATTCTTTCTTTGCCTAGTTTCATAAGCCAAGTCCAGGCGGTTGGACTACGCGCCTAATCTTCCAATCCGACTCGGCCACAAAGACTGCTGTCAGCAGCTGGATAGTAATCTTGCTACACCACTCCCTGATCGATCATCGCGTTCGCTACCTTCAGGAAGCCGGCAATGTTCGCACCGTTCACGTAATTGCCCGGCGTGCCGTACTTCTCCGCCGTCTGCGCGCACACTTTATGAATTGCCTTCATGATTATTTGCAACCGGCTATCGACCTCTTCGCGCGTCCACGATAGACGCATGCTGTTTTGCGACATCTCAAGGCCAGAGGTAGCGACTCCGCCCGCATTCGCCGCCTTGCCCGGACCGTAGAGAATCCCTGCCTCGAGAAATTGATTAACCCCGTCAATCGTCGTGGGCATGTTCGCGCCTTCGGAAATGACGTAGACGCCATTCCTGAGAAGGTTAGCTGCATCCTTCGCGTTGATCTCATTCTGGGTCGCACTCGGGAATGCGCATTGCGCCTTGTGATCCCAGAGTGGGTTGTGATCGAGCTTTGAATCGAACGGTGTGTAAGTCGCGCCCTTGAACTTATCTGCATATTCGGCGATCCGGCCGCGCCGAATGTTTTTCAGATCCATGATGAAGTTAAGCCTTTCTTCAGTGATTCCGGACTCGTCATAAATGTAGCCGCCCGAATCGGAGAGAGTGACTGGGCGCGCTCCCATGTTAATAAGCTTCTCCGCCGTATATTGCGCGACGTTGCCGCTTCCGGAGATAAGGCAGGTCATCCCTTCGAGCCCTTCATGACGGGTCTTTAACATCTCAGCCGCAAAGTAAACCGCGCCGTACCCGGTAGCCTGCGGGCGGATGAGAGAACCACCCCAGCCAAGACCTTTCCCGGTAAGAACACCGGTGAACTCGTTTCGGAGCTTCTTGTACATCCCGAAAAGGAACCCAATTTCGCGACCGCCTACACCAATGTCACCGGCAGGGACATCCCGATAGGGTCCGATATGGCGGCATAGTTCCGCCATGAACGCCTGGCAGAAGCGCATGACTTCATTGTCACTTCTGCCTTTCGGGTCGAAGTCCGATCCTCCCTTACCGCCGCCCATCGGCAAAGTCGTGAGTGCGTTCTTAAAGACCTGCTCGAAGGCGAGGAATTTAAGAATGCCAAGATTGACCGAAGGATGAAAGCGCAGCCCGCCCTTATAGGGCCCGATCGCGCTATTCATGCCGATCCGAAATCCACGGTTGACCTGGATATTTCCGGCATCGTCCTGCCACGGGACGCGGAACATAATCACCCGCTCGGGCTCAATAATGCGCTCGATGATTTTCGCGGTCCGATACTCCGGGTGTCGATCCAGAACCAGGGAAAGCGATTCGACAACCTCCTGCACGGCCTGGTGAAACTCCGGCTCGGCCGGGTTCTTGGCTCTGACCTCGGCCATTAACGTTGAAACATAATCATTCATGGGATTTCTGACTTCGAGGATATGACCGAGGCGGATGGAAACAGAAAGGAAAATCTTCCGGCGATCCGGTCGACTGCATTGGCCTCAGCTCTTCCGCTTTTCGTCGAGGTCGATCAAGTCCGGTATCGTCAAAATGTTGGTACGATGCGCGACGCCATACTTATGCTTTTGCTGCTCGAGCATCGGAGTCGCGAAGTCGTTCCAGCCCAGCTTCGAATTAAAGTCGTTCCAAACCATGAGATCGCCCTCGTTCAGCCGCCTCCCCTTCTCATAGCACCACTCCAGGATCTCCTCGTCCTTGCCGCCCTGGCGTACGCGCTCGCGCAACGCTGCATAGCTAACCCGCAGGAAATTGCAGCAGACGCCGTCAGCGGACTTGGGAATGCCGAGGTTCGCGTGATAATCTTTGGGTAGCTCGTCGCGCGCGTGGAGACGAATCTTATCCAGCATGCGCGGGAAATATATCATTCCGCTGGTCGTCTCTTTCGGACTCTTCGGATAGGTGCTCATGTGGTTAACTCTCGGCCCATCCGCCGCAAGGTAAATAAAGCCGTGTTCTCAGGGCAACTCACCAGACAGCATGAAGATTCCACAGAACGTGCATTAGTACTGGTGCGAGGACGCTACCCAGTCCGTAGACGTGCCAGACCTAGGAGCACGCCGCCCACGAATTCCTCTCGTTCTCGGAGCTATGTTTGGAGACGGCACGCCCTCGTGCCGTGCTTTTCTGATCGGCTCAAGGGCGAGCCGGCTCCATGCGTTCTTCGGTTTGGAAAACGGTAGCGCCCTCCGGCCAGTTTACTCGATTAACT
>JBDTYN010000082.1:0-18039 GCA_040005675.1 Chthoniobacterales bacterium | reverse complement strand
GTTCTGCGCGCGCGCCGGTCTGCGCGTCGTCTTACTCGAGCGCGAGAAGTTTCCACGCGAGAAGGTTTGCGGCGATTGCTTGAATCCTTCGGTCTGGCCGGTGCTGAAACGGCTCGCTTTGAGCGATCGTGTCCGAGCGCTGCCCCATGGCACACTGGAGTGCGTTGATTTCATCGCCGTGCATGGACAGGTGCTGCGCGTGGCTCTTCCAATCGGCGATCAGGCGGAGATCGCGGTCAAGCGAAGTGCCTTCGATCAACTGCTCCTCACGCGTGCGCGTGAACTTGGGGCCGACGTGCGTGAAGCGGTGATCGTCAGCTCCATCACGAAATGCAAAAGTCAGGCGGCGGAATGGTCGATCAAAGGGGGAGAAGAAACGTTCGCCGCGCGCGTGCTCGTGGGTGCCGACGGCAGAAACTCATCGGTCGCGCGGCTCTGCAATTTGTTTCCGCGCATCCGGCGAGATCGCGTTGCATTGCAAACACATCTGCCGCTGCCGGCTGATTTCGGCAACCGGGTCGTGCTGCAATTTCTTCCCGGCGGCTACTCGGGGCAGGCGCCCGTCGACACCCATTCCCTGAACGTCTGCCTCGTCAGCAACGCGAAGCAGATGCCGGATTTGCGAAAGTGGGCGGCGGCGCGATTCGGCATCCCGCGAGATCACTCCTGGCGTACGATAACGCCGCTCACGCGTGCTCCGCTCCCGGCGGGCCACGACCACCTCTTCCTGGTCGGCGACGCCGCGCGCGTCGTGGAGCCGTTCACCGGCGAAGGGATTTACTATGCGCTTCGCTCCGGCGAGCTCGCCGCCGAAGCGATCATCGCTGCCAGGGACAGAAGCGCAGGCGCGGCGCGCCGATTCACTTCTGCCCACGCCAGGCTCTACCGCGATCGCCTCTGGGTAAATCGGCTGGCGCGCGCGGCTGTTCTCCACCCGCGGGTCACCTCCGCGCTGTTTCCATTGAGCGCAGTTCGGCCCCAGCTTCTCCGTCTCTTAACCGCGAAAATCGTTTGCTAGGCGAATTCTGGTGCTTTGCGCATCCGGCAGGCTTTGACGGTGTTCGCCATGAGCATCGCGATTGTCATGGGACCGACTCCACCGGGAACCGGTGTAACGGCGCCCGCCTTCTCCGAAATTTCATCGAATGCGACATCGCCGATTAGGCGATAACCGCGGGGCGACGAAGAATCCTCCACGCGATTGATCCCCACATCGATAACGACAGCACCCTCGCGAATGTGTTCGGCACGGACAAACTCGGCTCGCCCAATCGCCGCAATCAAAATGTCCGCCGAGCGCGTGATCTCGGTCAGATTTCGGCTTTTGGAATGGACAACCGTGACCGTCGCATCCGCCCATCCTCCCTTCTGCAGGAGCAAAAGCGCCACCGGCTTGCCCACAATCATGCTCCGGCCGAGCACAACGACGTGTGCGCCAGTGATCGCGATTCCACTCTCGACGAGTAATCGTTGGCAACCGAGAGGGGTACACGGAACAAATCCCGTCGCATCGCCGAGCGCAAGCTTTGCCACGTTCATCGGATGGAATCCATCGACATCCTTGGCCGGGTCGAGTGCGCGAATAATCGCTGCCTCGTCGATCTGCCGAGGCGGCGGTGATTGGACGAGGATGCCATCGATCGCATCATCGCGATTAAGCTCACTGACGCGGGACAGGAGTTCCTGCTGCGTCGTTGTCTCCGGCAATTCCAGCTTCACGGAATGCAACCCGAGTTCACGACATATCTTGTCTTTGGAGCGAACGTAGGCCCGCGACGCAGGATTTTCTCCGACGAGAACGACCGCGAGTCCGGGCGTAATCCCAGCCGTTTTTAATTCGGCGATTTCGGCGCGGATACCGGCATAGACCGTTTCGGCGATGGCGCGGCCGTCGATTAGTTTAGCCATGCGTGTAGCGTCGATTTCACGGGCATTCCACTAAGCTCATCATCGCGTTCTGCAACCGGAGTCGTTCCGCTTCAAATTTTTGGTCTCCCGTCGTCGGGCAAACGTAGTGTGGCGCGCCAAAAACGACTTTTACAATCGAGAAGGGCCGCGGGAGGAAGAATCGATCCCAGCTACGCAAACGCCAGCAACCTGAATACTCGAGATGAATCGGCACCACGGGAGAACCTGATTTCTGCGCCAGAAAAACAATCCCGGCCCCAAGCTCGTAACGGGGACCGCGCGGCCCATCGGGTGTTATGACGACGTCGCGGCCTGAAGCGAGGACATCGGTCAGCTGTATGATTGCCATTGCGCCTTTGCGCGAACTCGACCCGCGCACAACATCGTAGCCAAATCGATGCACCAGGTCAGCGAGAATGGCGCCGTCGCGGCTCGCACTGATCAAGGCCGCGCCATCGCGTTCTGGCAGATAACGCCGCAGCACGAAAGGGAGCAGCAATAGTCGGTTGTGCCAAAGTGCTCCGATAGACGGTTCCCTCCGCGGCTGACCGATGATATCGGCACGATCGTCGATGCGAAAACGCAGCGTGCGTGCCCAAACCTGGAGCAAAGCGTAGCCAACGGCGACCAGCCACCGCGCGCGCCATCCGTGGATTTTCAACTTTGAGCGTGATCAGCGTTCCCGTCGTCTTGCCAGCGATAGGCTCGTGGGTTGGGCAGGCCGAGTTGATCGAGGATCCGCCAGACAACGGTGTCAGCGACGTCGGCGACCGTTTGCGGGCGACTGTAAAATGACGGAATCGCCGGCAGCACAACTGCCCCGGCTTCGAGAAGCGTCGCGACATTGCGCGCATGAATCAGGCTCCAGGGCGTCTCGCGCGGCACAACGATCAATTTGCGTTGCTCCTTGAGAAAAACATCGGCCGCGCGGAGCAACGCGCTTTCCCCCGAACCGGTTGCGATCCGGCCCAGCGTTGCCATCGAACAGGGCACGATCACCATCACATCGAACCGCGCCGAACCACTCACGAACGGGACATTGAGATCGTTCTCCGCGTGCTGCGAAATGCCCGCCGGCACGGTGAACCCCTCCAATTCCTGCGCGGCGACCTGCCTGGCATGCGCACTCATCACGAGATGAATCTCGTGCGCGGCGCCATCAATTTGCTCGAGCAAACGCTGTAAATAGATCGTTCCGCTGGCACCGGTTCCGGCGATCACAATCTTCATCGGCCTAAAGAATCACATCCGCGCGGCGAACACTAGGCGCGATCCACTCGCCCTTCGCGTACGCTTTTGTCATCCTGAGCCGAGCAGACGGCGAAGGACCTCTCAATTATGGACAGCGGTCGCGGCGTTTGGCACGGAAGCAATGCACCGCGCGCTTCGTAGCTTGTCTTCTGTTTTGCGCAGGTGCTCGACTCGATGTGAGGTCCTTCGCCGTCCGCGCGGCTCAGGATGACAAGCTGGGGGATAATTGCATTTTCCAATGCAGCGCGCGAATAGCACGGATGGTCAAAAAGCTTTTACATACCCGTTACCGCGTGATGGATCTGGAAAAAACCGTCTCGTTTTACCGCGACGTTCTTGGTCTGCAGGAAATCCGTCGTCACACTTCCGGGCGCGGATCGCAGCTCGTGTTTCTGAAGGCACCCGGCAGCGAAGAGGAAATCGAGCTTTGCAAATTCGACGAGAGCGGGCCGGTCGTCGTGGGTCCTGATTTGACGCACCTGGCCTTCGAGGTCGATGACATGACAGCGTTCGCACGGGACGCGGCGGCAAAAGGTTACCCACTCTCCGACGGTCCACACCCAAATGGCCGCGGCGGTGCGATCGCCTTTATCGACGCTCCCGAAGGCTACGAGGTTGAGCTGATTCAACGAGGAAACGCGTAATTTGGCGCGCCGCTTGCGTCCATTAGCCAGTTGCCACTAATTCCCTGCCGATGATTCGCGCCCTTCCTCTTCGCCTCCTGCTGCTTGCGGCCTTTCTGTCGGCGCCATTGTCCGCGGTCGAGGCGAAAACAAAATCGCGGAAGGGCGCGGTTCGGCCCACCGGGGTTCCGGAGCCGATCGAGGAAGATGCCGACCTTGCGCCGAAAGCCGCCCCTGTAGTAACCGAGCGCGAGCCGAATGGCGCACCGAAAACGCGCGCGATTGCCGTCCTCGTTCAGGACGCGCATTCCGGAGAAGTGCTTTACGAAAAGAATGCCGACCTCCCGCGCGCCGCAGCGAGCACGCAAAAACTGCTCACCGCTCTGGTCATCGCCGAACGCGGATTTCTCGACCAGATGGTGGTGGTCCAGCCGATCGATACAATGGCGGAGCCGGTCAAGCTCAACATCCGGCCGGGCGACGCCTATCAGCGAATCGATTTGCTGCGCGCGCTCCTCGTGAAAAGTCCAAATGACGTAGCGCGTTGTCTGGCGCGCGACCATGCCGGCAGCGTCGAGGCCTTCGCTCAAGTCATGAACCAGAAGGCGCGTGCGCTCGGTGCGACGCATTCGAATTTTCTCAATCCAAACGGGCTGCCGATTCCCGGGCAATATTCGACTGCGCGGGACCTCTCAATCATCGCGCGAGCGGCCTACGCCAATCCCACTATCCGTTCGATTGTTTGCCTGCCACAGCTTGTTTTCCGTTACGCCAATGGCCGGACGCGGGAACTGGAAAACACGAACAAGGTTTTGCGGAGCCTTCCCTTTTGTAACGGCATGAAGACCGGTTACACCGAAGCAGCGGGACATTGTTTAATCGCGAGCGGCGCCCGGCCGGGGCGGGACGTGATCGCAGTGGTGCTCGGTGACAGCAAGGCCGGTGTCTGGCGCGACGCTTCCGCGCTTTTGACCTGGGGCCTTGCCATGTAGTCTGGAAGTCGCAACTCCTGCGACGCCGGCGCCGCAGCGGCGTTGCTTCATGAGCGACCTTTTCCACGATGAGCTGCAGGCGCTGCACGCGCAGTCACTGCATCGCAAGCTCCGTGAGATTGGCACGGCGCAGGGTCCGGAAGTTCGGATCGTCGGCCAGGAGCTGATTAATTTCTCGTCCAACGACTATCTCGGCCTCGCGAACGATGAATGCCTGCGCGCGGCCGCCACAGCCGCGATCGCTGAATTCGGAGTCGGAGCCGGCGCTTCCCGCCTCGTCAGCGGCACGCAATCCCCGCATGTCCAGCTCGAAGCTGCGCTCGCCGAGTGGAAGGGGACCCAAGCGGCCATTTGTTTCAGCAGCGGATACGCCGCTGCGACAGGCGCGATTCCGGCCCTCGTCGGCAGGGACGACGTCGTGCTGCTTGATAAACTTTGCCACGCGTCCCTGATTGACGGCGCAAGGCTGAGCGGCGCGACCCTGCGCGTTTTTCCTCACAACCATCTCGGCAAACTCGAGAGTCACCTCGAGTGGGCCGGCCGCGAACACCCGGACGCGCGCGTTCTGATCGTGACCGAATCTGTTTTTTCCATGGATGGAGATCGTGCCCCGCTCCGCGAAATCGTGGAGTTGAAAAAGCGTTTCGGCGCTTGGCTGCTCCTGGACGAAGCCCACGCCATCGGCGTCATCGGCACGCACGGACGCGGACTCGCCGCGGATCTCGGACTGGCGCGCGAGGTCGAAATTCAGATGGGAACGCTGAGCAAGGCGCTCGGGGTGAGCGGCGGTTACATCTGCGGCAGGCGGAGCGTAATCGACTGGCTCGTGAATCGGGCCCGCTCATTCATCTTTTCCACCGCGCCGCCGGCGGCGCTGGCAGCAGCCGCAGCTGCAGCAATTAAGTTTGTCCAGTCAACCGCTGGCGAAGAGCGTCGACGCACCCTTTGGAGCCACATCAAGCTTTTGCGCTCGTCACTCACGCCGCCCTACGCATCCACGCGCCTCGAACTAGAATCATTCGAGTCGATCGGCAGCGCAATTCACCCGCTTGTGGTTGGCAACGAGCAAGCAGCGCTCGATCTCGCGGACGCCCTCCGAAGCGAAGGTTTTCTGGTCCCGGCGATTCGGTTCCCCACGGTGGCCAAAGGTGCAGCGCGACTACGCATGACCGTGTCGGCATCCCATCGCGACTCACAAATCGTCGCGCTTTGCGAAGCGGTCGCGCGGCATTCAGGCCGTGCGACAGTCGTCCCCGAGGAACCTACGGGCTCCCGACCGCGTTAACTCGCAGCAAAGGCGAAGGAACCAAACCGGGATTTCGGTGGACGTCAGATCCTTCGGCCGGCACATCCTCCGGTCCTTCTGCTGGCGGTGGAGGTTCGTTGACGCTGTTGGCGTTGTTGTTACTGGCGTAGCGACCGGTCATTTCCCGAATCGTTGTCCGTTTCGTGGTCGTGGTCTTGGTCGTCTCACAGGAGGCGAAGAGCAGGACAGTGAGCAAACCAGCGGCAATTTTCGTGATCATATCGTAGGTATTTCGAGCTTCTTCCAGTGCTGTTTTATAATTACTATATTCCGCCGCACGCTGGCAAGTACGTTTTTTGCTAGAGGCTGATGAGACTCATCCTTGAGAAATGCCCCAAAAACCATCCATACGTGCGCACGCTCCCTTCTGTCATCCTGAGGCTGGCGGAGCGCGCCGAAAGGACCTCCCCACCCGTTGTCTATCACGCTTTGACCTCGCGAATATCAATGACCGCGGGCGAGGTCCTTCGCCGTCTGCGCGGCTCAGGATGACACGCTTTGTCCTCTCAATCGCCCTTTGCGATTAACCGCCTCTTTCATTATGAAAACCTCCCTAAAATCGCGCGCAGACTTTCACGCGTCTCGGGCGGCCAGAGCTTACGGTCCGTCACGAGCGCCGTGTCGAGCGCGCGATGCTCCGGCCATTTTGGTTCCGGTGGAATTCGAGGAATGATGCGGGGGAGGATCTTCTTTGCGGTCTCGGCGTTAGCGATCAGGTGGCCGAACACCGCCTCGGCCGAGACCGGTTCTTCCTCCACCTTCCAGCAGTCGTAATCGGTAATCATAGCCAGTGTGGCGAGCGCGATCTCGGCTTCGCGCGCAAGCTTTGCCTCTGGCAGGTTCGTCATTCCGATCACATCAAAGCCATTCCGCCGGTTCAACTCCGACTCGGCGCGCGTGGAGAACGCCGGTCCATCCATGTTCACGTAAGTCCCGCCGTTGTGCACGGTCACCCCTACTTCGCGCGCGGCTTCCGCAAGACTGTTCCGCAGGTTCGTGCTGACCGGCTCCGCGAACCCCACGTGGGCCGCAATTCCACCACCGAAAAACGTGTGCTGCGCTCGCTGGCTGGTGCGATCGTAAAACTGCGACGGTAACAGCACATCGCGGGGCGCGTATTGTTCCTGCAAACTGCCAACGGCGGTGACGCAGATGATCCAGCGGACGTTCAGCGACCGCAGCGCATAGATGTTGGCGCGGTGATTCAGCTCATGTGGCAGGAGTCGATGGTCCCGCCCGTGGCGCGGCAAAAAGTAGACTTGGCGACCGTGCATCTTTCCGCCGATGAGCAGGTCGGATGGCGGCCCAAATGGCGTCTCCACCCCCTGTTCGGCGGGCTCCTCGACGCCCTCCATCTGATACAATCCACTACCTCCGATGATCCCAATGGCTGCCGGCGGTTCGCTCATCCGCGGATTAAACGGGTCGACACCGCGGATGGAAAGTTGATAATCGCCCGGAAGTGGCGGTCTCTAGCCAGTTGCGGCCCGCTGCGGATTCTGCGGTGGCGTAGCGCTTGAGGCGCGCATGTGCCACTATTGCGCTCGCCCGCATGCCCAAGTTCTACATCAAAACCTACGGCTGCCAGATGAACGAACGCGACTCGGAGCAGGTCGCGTTTTCGCTGCGTGAGCGGGGCTATGAAGCAACGGCAGATGAATCAGAGGCGGACGTCATCCTGTTGAACACCTGCAGTGTGCGAGACATGGCCGACCAGAAGGCGCTGGGCAAAATGGGCATGCTCGGCCAGCTCGCAAAACGCAGGCCGGAAGTGGTCTTCGGTTTCCTCGGCTGCATGGCGCAAGCGCGCGGCGAGTGGCTTTTGCAGGGCCTGCCGCACGTGAATCTCGTCGCCGGCACGCAGAAGTTTCACCGGGTCGCTGACTACGTGGATGAAATACTGGAGAGGAAACGCGCCGCTCAGATGGATGACTTGCGATTCGCGATCGTCGACACCGAAGAGGAGCAGGGCTCGCAGGAAACGATTCGCGAACAGCAGCTCACTGCCAAGCAGGCGACGGCTTTCGTTTCCATCATGCAGGGCTGCAACATGCATTGCACCTTTTGCATCGTGCCGCGCACGCGTGGTGCCGAGCGCAGCCGGTCGATCAGCGAGATTGTGCGGGAAGTGCAAAATCTCGTCAGCCGCGGCGTGAAGGACGTGACGTTGCTCGGCCAAATCGTGAATCTTTATGGCCGGCACGAGCTTCCGAAAGCGGGCAACAAAAGCCCATTCGTGCAGTTGCTCGAAGCCGTGCATGAAATCGAGGGTTTGCAGCGGCTACGATTTACTTCACCGCATCCCATCGGTTTTCGCGACGACCTCCTGCGCGCGTTCCACGAATTGCCAAAGCTCGCCGAACACGTCCACCTGCCGCTGCAATCCGGGTCGAACCGAATTTTGAAGGCGATGCACCGGACTTATACAGCGGAGAAATTTGCCGCCCTCGTCGACCGGATTCGCGCCGCGCGGCCTGGCATCGCGATCACCTCGGACGTGATCGTCGGATTTCCGGGCGAGGACGAGATTGATTACGCTGAGACCCGAGATCTGGTCGAGCGGCTCGAGTTCGATAACGCATTTATCTTCCGCTACTCACCGCGCGCAGAAACCCCGGCCGCTACGCTGACGCACCAGATCGATGAGGATGTGAGAGAACAGCGGAACAAGGATCTGCTCAGCGTAGTAGACAAAGCTGCGCACCGCGCAAATGAGCGGCTCGTTGGCCGCGACGTTGAGATTCTCTGCGAGGGGCCGAGCCGCAACAACCGCGCGAGGCTTATGGGCCGCACGCGCACCAACAAAATTGTCGTCTTCGAAGGCGGTCCAGAACACACCGGACAGCTGGTCGAAGTCCGTGTCGAACATGCAAATGGATTCAGCTTGTATGGGACGCCGGCGATGCCAGCCTGACACGCACCCCGCCGATGATTTACCACTTGTCTCTGCAAGCTGCGGGCTTCATCGCTGGCGTCTTCCTTCTCCTGCTCAGCATCCCGGGCCTCGTCAATCCGCGATCAGTTGGAGCTTTCGCTCAGCGTCTCCCTCGCTCGCGCTTCGCCGGCGTTATCTTGCTCGCGATCGATCTGCTCTGGAGCCTGTGGCTCCTCGCAACGATGGAGATGGGTGAATTTTCAGCCTTTCGCCGACCGCTCCTGGTTGCGCTGCCGATTGCATTTTTTCTGGTCCTGCGATTCGTCGATGAATTCCTCGCCGTGCGCGCACTTGGCATTCTCTGCCTCCTCGCCGCCGAACCGCTCCTGGAAGCGGCCCTTTTCCGCCACGAAACCAGCCGTCTGCTCGTGACCGTCTTCGCGTATCTGATCATCATTGCAGGGCTCTTCTGGGTGACAATGCCGTACCTGATGCGCGATCAACTTAACTGGAGCTTGAAAAGCACGGTGCGTTGGCGCGCTCTTCTGGCGATCGCTCTTGTTTACGGTGCTGCAATGCTGGTCTGCGTGTTTACGAGCTATTGAGTACGGCACGCGCCTGGGCGGGTGTTGAGTGATGGCCGCAGCGCGAAGTCCTGTCGCACATTTCGATCGGATTCTTGTCGTTCGCGGTGGAGCGATTGGTGATTTCGTTCTCACGCTGCCGGCGATCAAAATGTTGCGTGATCGCTTCCCGCAAAGCTGGATTGAGATTCTCGGCCATCGGCAGATCGCTGCTCTGGCGAAAGGCAGATTCTACGCGAACGAAACACGCTCGATCGAAGATGCCGCCCTGGCGCGTTTCTTCACGACGGATGCTGATTTACCGGGCGAACTTGTCAATTACTTCGCCAGCTTCGATTTGATCGTGAGCTATTTGTTTGATCCGGATGCCATCTTCGGAAATAATCTCAAGCGTAGCGGCGCGCGGCAGCTTATTTCGATCTCTCCGAAAATCGGGGGAGAAAACCACGCCGCGTGGCAGTTGGCAGAACCTTTGTCGGCCATCGGTCTCCATCTGGAAGAGCTGGCTGCGAGGCTTTACCCATTGAATGCCGATCGCGATGCGGCAGAGCGATTCCTTTTCGGAGCCTCGCGGCCAGTTCTTGCGATCCATCCGGGAAGCGGAAGCAGTACCAAAAACTGGCCGCTAGAGAATTGGCGCGAGCTCGGGCTACGATTCCTCGCGGAAATGAGAGGAGCAACGCTCGTGCTCATCACGGGGGAGGCGGACCGCGAACAACAGGAGTATTTGTCGCACAGCTTTGCCGCCGATCGCGTCCGCTTCGCGGAGGGTTTTCCGCTGCCGCTGCTCGCTGCCGTTCTGGAACGATGCGATCTTTTCCTCGGACACGATAGCGGCATCTCACACATCGCCGCGGCGGTGGGCGCTCATTGTCTTTTGTTATTCGGACCGTCGAATCCGTCCGTTTGGGCGCCTCAAAATTCGAATGCCCGCGTAATGCGTTCGGGTGAGCGGAAAATTGGCGCGCTGACCGTGGAAAAAATCGAACAGGAAGTGATTGCTGTTTTGCGAACAACTAAGGACTCGATTCCGTCATCCTGAGCCGCGCAGACGGCGAAGCCCCCCCAACAGCATATCGCGTTTGCCGCATCGCGGAAGAGAACAACGGAAATCCATGCTTTGTTGCGGCCGCCCCAGAGGGGAGGAACGCTTCGTTTGAATGGGCGAGGTCCTTCGCCGTCTGCGCGGCTCAGGATGACCGGGTCGGAAAAGAGGGAGCGCGGGTATCCGCCTTCGCGAGATTAGCGCACCTACGAGCTGATGCGCATCGGCATCAAGACATAGAGAAACGGGCTCTGAATTTTCAGCACGCCTGGGCTCATTTCATCGATCAGGTCGAGAAAGACTTCGTCTTCACTCAGATTGCGCAGAGGCGCCATGAAAAACTCGGGGTTAAACGCGATCGAAAAATCGCGTCCTTTGTAAGCGACGGGCAGCGACTCTTTTGCTTCGCCCACCTCGGGCGTGTTCGCCGTAATGTCGATGTTGTTCTTGCTGAAGCTCAGCTTGATCGAGTTCGATTTATCGCTGGCGAGAAGAGAAACGCGCCGAAGCGAATTCAAAAACGTTTCGCGTTCGAGGGTGACGCGTTCCTTCGTCTCCGATGGAATTACCTGCCGATAGTTAGGATAGTTTCCCTCGATTAATTTCGAGACGAGCAGCGTGTTGTTCAAATCGAATGCGATCTGTCCATTCCCTACACTCACCTTTACCTCGCCCTCATCCGTGAGCAGCCGATGCAATTCCGTGACCGCTTTGGTCGGGACGATGATTTCGGCTTCGTGGCTCCGCGGAAATTCCAGCTCGATATCGAGCATCGCCAGCCGCCGACCATCGGTCGCCACAAGCGTCAGCTTGTTTTCTTTGAAACTGAAGAGAACGCCGTTCAACACGTAGCGCGTTTCGTCGGTGGAAATCGCGTAGGAAGTTTTGCGCAATCCATCTCGCAAATCCTTTTGCCGAATGGTCACGACTTTTGCGTTGTCGAACTTCGGCAGAGGCGGAAATTCTTCCTCGGGCAAACCCAGAATCTTGAAGTAGCTCTGCCCGCTCCGGATGGAGGCGGCGTTTTTTCCATCGACTTCGAACTGAATCTCGCTCGACGGCAGCTCGCGAATGATCGTGAAGAGGCGTCGCGCGGGCAGCGTCGTGGCCCCTTCTTTTTCCACCTTCGCTTCGCAACTGCCGCGGACGCCGACGTCGAGATCAGTCGTTGTGAGGTGCACTTCGTTACCGTTCGCTTGCAGCAAAACGTTCGAAAGAATCGGGAGCGTCGTACGCGTGCTGACGACGTTCTGCACCTGTTGCAGGCCCTCGAGTAGCTTTTCTTTCGTAACGCTAAATTTCATGGGACACAGCTAACGAGCTAAGATGTAAGGCTTCGGTTTTTGTTCGGCAACCGCAATCTCGCGTCGCGCGCGCGAGGGGACGCGGCGCATTCAGCGTTTGAGCGAACTATCGATAAACGAGATCGTTTGCCGCACGTTGTCCTGCTCGCCCATCCGTTTTTTTACGGTCTTGCACGCGTGGAGAACGGTGCCGTGATCACGCCCGCCGAAGGCCTCGCCAATTTCGTTCAGCGAAGCTTTCGTCAACTCCCGCGCCAGAAACATCGCGACCTGTCGCGGGAAAGCGATGCTCGCTGGCCGTCGCTTGCTCGTCATGTCGGCAACGCGTATGTCGAAGTGCTCGGCCACGCGTCGCTGGATCTGCTCGATCGTCACGACCTGACGCGCTTCTTCCTGGAGGATGTCTTTCAACAAATGCTCGACGACCTCTTTCGTCAGTTCCTTGCCACTGAGGGACGCAAACGACGCGACGCGCATGAGCGCGCCCTCCAGCCGGCGCACGTTCGTCCGAATGCGAGTGGCCAGAAAATCGAAGATTTCGTCCCGCAGCTTGATCTGCAAAGTCCGCGCTTTTTTGCGCAAGATCGCCATCCGCGTCTCGACATCCGGGGGCTGAAGCTCTGCGGTTAAACCCCACTCAAAACGCGAGACGAGTCGATGCTCGAGATTCGAGATCTCCGAGGGAGGCCGATCACTTGAGAGCACGATTTGTTTATGGCCATCGAAGAGGGTGTTGAAGGTGTGAAAAAACTCTTCCTGTGATCGCTCCTTCCCGCCGAGAAATTGAATGTCGTCGATCAGGAGCAGATCAGCCTGGCGATAGCGCTTCCGGAATTTTACGAGCGTGCTGTGTTGAATCGCGTCGATGAACTCATTGATGAACAGCTCGCTCGAGAGATACATCACCCTAGCGTTTTTGTTCTTCGTGCAAACGTACTGACCGATAGCCTGCATCAGGTGTGTTTTACCCAGGCCGACGCCACCATAGACGAAGAGCGGGTTGTAGGTCCGCGCCGGAGCCTGCGCGACCGCAAGGCTCGCCGCGTGTGCGATCTCATTGTTCGGGCCGACAACGAAAGACTCGAAGGTATTACGCGGGTTGAGGCCCTGTCCGCTCGTGGCGGCGTTTCCGCGATTCTTTTCCGCGACAGGTTCTGGAGCATCCTCCTGCGCGGAAGCAGCCACAATCTCCGTCTTGGTGGATCCCTGCGCTGGAAGCGCGAATTTGATCGCGCGAGGCTCTTTGCAGACGCTCATGATTGCGGCTTCCAGTGCCGCCATGTGGTTACTCTCGATCCAGAATTGGTAGATGTTGTTTGGGACACGGAAAGTGAGCGAATCGTCCGTCGCTTCAGCGAGTTGCAGAGATGAAAACCAGCGCTTGTAGGTATCAGGACTTACCTGCGGCTTAAGAGCCGCGGACAACTCGGCCCAGATTTGCGTACACCTATCATCCATACCGAGTTGTTAACAGCGTTAAGCGACTCGGAAACCGGGTGCAGGGAAGGACCGTTCAACAGCGGAAACGCTGCCGCGCATCGCGATAAATATTTCGCGCGTCGGACGGGCGCGACCAGAAACGGACGCCGAAAGCGGAAAATACGAGGGAGAATCGCATGGTTGCGTTCCGGACAGACAGAGTGAGCGCGGTTGCGGCCTAGCGATTTTTGCTGGGCGATTCGTTGGGAATTCCATTGTAATCATTCTAGCTCCTCGAGATTTTCGAATCCGTTCACATGTTATTCACACCCACAGATTTCCCTCTCTGCCAGCGGCTTCAGATTAGAAACCGCCCAAACATGCGACAAGAAAAAATCTGAACTTTATTTTCTTTAAAGGGTCAAAAAAAACTTGACTGAATTTTCATCCGAAATAAAGGCGCGGCGCGTGCCGCGAGTCAGCCGACGGACCGTTACTGCTTTCGTATCCGCATGCGGGTTCGGGCGAAAATGTGATGGAAAACCACCTGCTCTTTTTTGTTCATGAACGGTTTCGACCAGGTTGCGACTCCGTGTCCGCTCGGGCGATTCGTCAGAGACCCGAGGCATGAACAGGTTATCTGTCTTATCCTGCGACCGCTGATCACGCGCTCCGTTGTCTGCAACGCGGTGACAGAATAATCGCGATGCGCGCGCTGCCGCTCACGATCGTCGCGCTTCTCCTTTCCGGCCTCTCGGCGCGGGCTGCGGACGATATTCTGCCGCCGTTCGGCTTTCGCTGGAACGACCCGGCTGCGCGTGTCGAACGGGTTTTGATTGGCGCCAAAGCCAGGATCATCTCGCGCGAACAAAGGGAGAAGCGCGAGGTCTGGACGGTGGAAGGGCTGGTGCAGCCAGGCTTGAAGCGGACGCTTTTCAGTTTTCGCGAAGGCTTTCTCCTCCAGGTCGAGCTGCAATACGAATACCCCGACCGCAACATCGAATGGTACAACAACCGCATGGGAGAAATCCGGCGCTATTTCGATGGGAAATATGGAACCGGTAAATTAGTCTCGCGTTCGCGCGACACCGATTCGGACGTGATTCAAACGCTCGTCGGTTATCAATGGCTCTCCGGCGGATCGATGCTGGAGTTGTTCTACTTTTCCGCGCAGCGCGAACCGAACGTCTATCGGACGATCACCGTCACATACAAGGCGATGTGAGTCGCGCGAACTTCGGCTGCGCGGTTAAGAAAACGCAAGCCGGGAGCTCGCGCTACATTCGCTGCGTCTCTTTCTGCAACCGCTTCAATCGGCTTGCGAGGCTCGTTTTCGCCGCGGAACTCATGCGATCAATGAAGAGAACGCCGTTGAGATGATCGACTTCGTGTTGCAACGCGCGCGCGAGCAAGCCAGAAGCTTCGATCTCCACTTCATCCCCCTCCAGGGTCCCGCCTTTCGCGACGACTGAGACGGCTCTTTCGATGTCGCCCGTGATCTCCGGAAAGCTGAGACAACCTTCGACGCCGATCTCCGACTCCTCGCGCAGCGTCAGTTGCGGATTTAAGAGAACGAGCGGCATGGCTGTCGCGGGGTCGATCTCGCGGCCGTTCAGCTTCATGGTGCTCGGCCGATCTTCTACGTGCGAAATATCAAGGACTGTGAGCTGCAATGCCTCCCCTACTTGCTGTGCGGCCAGGCCGACGCCATTGGCCGCGCGCATGGTTTCGAGCATGTTCGCGGCCAGCGCGCGAACAGATTCATCGACTTCCGTCACTCGCTTTCCCTTGGCCCGCAAAATCGGATTGCCGTACTGCACAATCGGCAACTTCATTTCTCACCGTGGGTGAAAGCCGGGAGATTTTTCACACCCGCTAATTTCAGCGCGTCCATCACCTGAATGATGGTGCCAAATGTGGCCTTCTTGTCCGCTTGCAACGCCACTGCCGCCCTCCGCGTATCCGACAAATCACGGATTGCGCTTTCCAGTTGGTCGACTGAGATCGTCTGGCCGTCGAGCTTCACATCATCGTTTGCGTCCACGCTCACGATCGCATGTTCGGTTTCGGCTGGTGCGCTCTTGGAAGTCTTCGAATCGGGAAGATTGATCTGCACCTCCGGCTGATCTCGTTTGAACGTGGTGGAGACGACAAAAAAAATCAGCAGGATCGTGAGAATATCGACCAGCGAAACAATGATGATGGACGGCGCCCGCCGTTTGCGGTGTGCGAATTTCATCGTGCCGGACCGGAGCGCCGCTTCACGCGGTTCACGCCATCGGCGCCCGCGCGGCGGCAGCCTGCGCGTTCGTTGGGACGGGAACGGACAGACGCCTGGTCGGTTCCTCGCGCGCGATTCGGCCGTAGTAGCATTTGGTGATCAAATCGGTTACGAGCGTTTCCATTTCCACCGACATCACTTCGACCTTTTTCGAGAAATAACTGAAAGCGATCAGGCTCGGAACCGCAATGGAGAGACCAAAGATCGTGGTGTTGAGTGCTTCGGAAATGCCGAGCGCGATTCCCTTCGCGTCCGCCGCGCCCGTGCTCAAGCCGAGCCGGGCGAAGACATGCACCAACCCCGAGACAGTTCCGATCAATCCGAGCAATGGTGCGATACCGGTGATCACCTCGAGAATAATCAGCCCCTTTTCCAGACGCACCATTTCATATCGCGCGCGAGTTTGAACAAACTCAACATTTTCCGAGCGTGGCCAGCGCAGGTGATGCAACGCGACCCGGACGATCCGTGCGAGAGACGAGTTATCCAGTTCCGCGATCCGAGCGAGGCGGTCGGCGCTTGCACCGGGCGCTAGTCGCTCGATCTCGCTCTCAATCACAAGGGGCAGGACGTTCCTTTCCCGCAACGCGATTGTACGCAGAATAATGGTGGTGACGGCCACGATCGAGCAGGCCAGGAGCGGCCAAACGAAGAGCCCACCTTTGCTGAAGAAACCGGCAATCCCCCCAAGCGCATCGGCATCTGCCATGATCGAAAACGTCATCGATTTGCGTAAGTCGTGAAGTAAAAATCCACCGGCATTTTGCCTTCTGGCAGCGTCGCCACCAGGTCAGGCGGAATGGGAGGAATGTGCGCTTCCTGAAATGATTGCAAGCAGATGTTTGCGAACGCTTCGTTCGCGCTGTTGGACAGAATTCGCAATTTCTGCACGCGCCCTTCCGCATCCACCTCGCCTTCCACATGCGCCGTGCCGATGCTGACCAGGTCGATCTTCGAACCCATGTAGAAATACCAGCGCGAGCCAATCGCATCGGAGACTGATTTCTGATACCGACCGAGTGGTGTGCCGACAGCATTGACAGCCGAGGGTCCCCGGTCGCTGATCCTCCCCGAGATGCGCGTTTGTTCCCGTTGCGCCTGATATGCTGATGGAGGTCGCTCCGGCTGCGGACGCGCGACAGATGGCTGCGCAGCCGGGGCGAACTCCTGTGTCGGGCTCGCCCGTGTTTCGTCCGGTGGCGACATCGCTGGCGGTGGTGTCGCCGTCAACATGGCGAATTGCTCAGGCGCCGCGGTCGGAGCGATGGCTGGCGTTGGCCGCGGCATTTCCGATGCCTTAGGCCGAGCCGGGGGCGCGACGGCTGCTTTAACTTCTGGCGCAGGCGCCTTGCTCTGCGGCTGCGGCTTCACCCCTTCAGTGGGTAAAGAGTACGAGTGCGTCTCGAGTTCCGTAAAAGGCCGATCCTTGCCCTCTTGCGAGGGTAAAGGAGCATCGCCACCGGCGGGGAGCTTGCCCGCGGCGACGGAATTCGCATTCGATTCGAACGTCTGCTCTTTCGGCTTCTCGGCTGATTCCTTCGCCGGGTCGGTTTCCATGTAAAGCGGATTTTTCGCTTTCGGCGCCGGCGGCGCGACAGGCGAGAGATCAAGCAATGTCAGCTCGGCCGGCTTCTCTTCGTCCGGGATGGGTTCAATAGCCCGCCCCCTGCCGAACGCGGCCAAGGAATACGCGATCAACAGGTGCACCAAGACTGAAGCGGCAATCGCCCACCACAGCGTGCGCCATTCAGAATTTCGTTCGATCGGAAGACCGAGCCCATGGCTAATACTCATCGTCTGGCGAAACGCCGCCCGTCGCCGGCGCACATTATCTCACCTGCTCTTTTGTGACAAACGGCCGACAGCCTGCTTCCGGCGGCGAACGCCGGTCCGGACGGCCGTCGTGCGCGCGTGGTGAAACAGATATTGCTGCGCATAACCTCCATGTTCGCCGAAATACTGCTCGCAGAATTGCCGCAGCTTTTGGGCCGTGACCTTTCGCCGCCGCGAAAAATAGCGAGCCCTCAAGACCCGCTCGATCCACACGTCGATCGGAAAGGCGCGCAGCCGTTCGTAGGCGAAGAGCATCGCGCAATTAGCTACCTTTGCGCCAACGCCCGGTAGTCCGCAGAGGTTGGCGCGCAGCTCATCATCCGGCAGCCGCGCCCAGCCGTTGAGGTCAGCCTCGCCCGACTGCACCAGCTGTGCAGAGGCGAGCAGATTCGCCGCTCGATAACCGAGAGCGCATTCGCGCAACTCCGTCTCCGAACAGGTCGCGAGCTTCCGTGCGCTCGGGAAAGCGTAAACCTCGCGATCGCGCAACGTCTTGCGCTCGCCAAACTTGCGCCGAAGTGCGTGCGAAATTTGCCGAATGTGCGCGACCTGCTTCATCGACGAACAAATGAACGTCGCGAGGCATTCCCATTTCGGCTGCCGGATGATGCGCAGCCC
>JBDTYN010000081.1:0-4687 GCA_040005675.1 Chthoniobacterales bacterium | reverse complement strand
TACCTGACTGGATCCCTCAGCAGCGCGCATTTAAACCCGGCGGTCACAATTGCATCGGCCGCGTGGTCGCGTTTTCCAATGCGTCTGGTGCTGCCTTACATCGCGGCGCAGATGATTGGCGCCTTCGCGGCGTCGGCCCTGCTCTACTCGATCTTCAGTGGCTCGCTCACGGCGTACGAGAGGAAGCACGCGATCACGCGCGGTCAGCCCGGCAGCGAAGCGACCGCTATGATTTTCGGCGAATATTTTCCAAACCCCGGAGGCAAGCCGCTCACGGAAGAGGTACGGGCAACGATGACGCCGGGTGCCGCGTTTGGGGCCGAAGTGGTCGGCACCGCGATTCTGCTGCTGGTAATTTTTTGCGCAACCGACGAGCGCAATGGGAATCGGCCGCAAATTCTGACGGCAGTCACCATCGGGCTGACGATCACCCTGCTAATTTCCTTGCTCGGTCCGCTCACGATGGCGTGCTTTAACCCCGCTCGCGACCTCGGTCCGCGTCTCTTCTCCGCGGCTGCCGGCTGGCGTGGAATTCCGTTTCGGACAAACGGGTTGGGCTGGCTGACCGTTTATATCATCGCGCCGATTGTGGGAGGACTCCTCGGCGGCGCGATCTACCGCGTCTTCTTTCGCACTGGTTATCGCGCATGATCGCAATTCTCCTTCTCCTCGCGACCTGCTTTCTCGCGTATTCGAATGGCACGAACGACAACTTCAAGGGCGTAGCGTCACTCTACGGTTGTCGCGCTGCGAGTTATCGCACTGCGATCAGATGGGCGACGGTCACAACCTTCGCCGGTTCGATCTCATCGATCTTTCTCGCCCAGGCGTTACTCAAGAAATTTTCCGGTAAAGGGCTGGTCCCCGACGCTCTGGTGGGTTCCGGGCAATTTCTGCTCGCTGTTGCGATCGGCGCGGCGGTCACGGTCATCCTCGCCACGCTTCTCGGGTTTCCCATTTCGACGACCCACGGAATTACCGGCGCGATCGTCGGATGCGGTTTCGTCGCCGTGGGGGGCGCGGTGAACTTGTCCGCACTCGGAAAAGGATTCGTGCTGCCGCTATTGCTGAGCCCAATCCTCGCGATCGTTCTCGGCGGGCTGCTCTATATGATCTTCCGCGCTCTACGAATCGCGACTGGGATCGAGAAGGAGTGGTGCATTTGCGTTGGTTCGGAAGAGCGGGTCGTCGCGCTTCCGCAGCCCGCATCGGTTCTTTCAATGCGCACTGCGGCGCCCGCGATTACGCTTTCGGTCGACGAACAGGAGAATTGCCGGGAGCGATATAGCGGCTCGATGCTCGGAGTCAGCTCCCAACAGGTCATGGACGGCGCCCACTTCGCGAGTGCTGGCGTGGTCAGCTTCGCGCGCGGGCTGAACGACACGCCGAAAATCGTGGCACTACTGCTCATCCTGAAGATGCTCGACATCCGCTGGGGATTTTTTGCGGTCGCGACAACAATGGCGATCGGAGGTCTTTTGAACGCGCGCCGCGTCGCGGAGACGATGAGCCACAAAATCACGGCTATGAATCATGGCCAGGGATTCTCGGCTAACGTCACGACTGGCATCCTCGTTATTCTCGCGAGCTTGTTTGGCCTACCGGTTTCAACAACGCATGTTTCGGTCGGCTCGTTGTTTGGAATGGGCATCGTCACTGGGCAGGCGAACGCGCGGGTGATGTTTAACATTCTACTTTCATGGCTGATCACCCTTCCCTGTGCGGCGGTGATTGGCGGGGCGGCCTACGCAATTCTTCGGCACCTATGATCGTCACCACGCCGGCGAACAACTTTTCGCGGAAGCTGGCGGAGCACGCTCTGCCGCTGCGACACGCGAGGACGGAAGTATTGCAGATCAACGTCGGCAAGCTCTGCAATCTCACGTGCATGCACTGCCATGTGAACGCCGGGCCGAAACGGAAAGAGATCATGACGCGCGAGACGGTGGATCGCGTGATTGCCTGGCTCGCAAAGACCGATATTCCGACAGTCGATCTCACGGGCGGTGCGCCGGAGATGCTGCCCGACTTTCAATATTTCGTGCGCCGGCTGAAAATGCTGACGCCGCCACGGCACATCATCGACCGCTGCAATCTCACGATTTTGCTCGAGCCCGGTTTCGAGGATTACGCAAACTTCCTCGCCGAACATCAGATCGAAATTATCGCCTCGATGCCCTGTTACACTCCGGAAAATGTAAACGCTCAGCGCGGCGACGGAGTCTTCGACGCCAGCATTAAAGGGCTGCAGCTTTTAAACTCGTTAGGTTACGGCATCGATTCCGCGTTGCCGCTCCATTTGGTTTACAATCCAAACGGGGCGTTCCTGCCCGGGCCGCAGGCCGAGCTGGAAGCCGATTACAAGCAGGAGCTGCACGAGCATTTTGGCATCGCGTTCAATAAGCTTTTTACAATCACAAACCTGCCGGTGGCGCGTTTTGCCTCGTATCTAAAAAACAACGGGAAGCTCGCCGAGTACATGGAACTGCTGAGCGACTCATTCAATCCGCACACGGTCACCGGCTTGATGTGCCGGAACACGATCAACGTGAGCTGGACAGGGGAAGTCTTCGATTGCGATTTCAATCAGATGCTAAAGATGAATTGGCTGCACGATTCGGGAAGTGGTCCGCTCCATCTTTGGGAGATCGATCCCGGCGCGGTGGAGAATCGCGAAATTCGTACGGGCGACCACTGTTTCGGTTGCACGGCCGGCGCGGGTTCGAGTTGCGGCGGCGCGCTGCTTTAGGCGATTTCGGATTTGGCGATTCATCCGCCAGAAGATCACGTCTCCTCACATGGCGGGACTTGGTAGGGCGACGCTCTGCGGAGCCTGAGCAGGCGCAGCGAGGCTCGACAGAGTCTCCCCCTACCAGGCCTCAATTCTACGAGCGCCATCCTGATTTCCAGATCGATATGGATACCCGAGCGCGCCGTTCGATACTCGCTCTTTTTTTCTTCGCGACATTCGCATGATGCGCTGACGGGGCGACGCTCGGCGGAGCCTAAGCTGGCGCGGCGAGACTCGAAGAGTCTCGCCCTAACAGCCCCTAATTCTCCGAGTGCGATCCTGATCTCCAGATCGACTCATGCTTCACTTTGAGAAGCAGACTCGATAGGCTGCGCGAATGAAATCGCCCGTTCTGCTCCTCGCGCTTTTTTTGTTCGCCTTCCCTCTAATTCCTCCGGCGGACGCGCAGAAGCCTTCAGTCTCCGAGTCACAGCCGGCCGCCACACCCTCGAGCGCCGCTTCCCTCGAGCCTGCTGCGGCCACCCGGGCCTGGCTCGATACCGTCCCGGCCGACAAAAAAGAACGCTCCGACGCCTACTTCGAAGGCGGCTACTGGCTGATTCTTTGGAACTTTCTTCTTACGGCTGCGATTTCGCTGCTCCTTGTCGGTACGGGCATCTCGGCGCAACTGCGTGATTTCGCCGAGCGCACGACGCGCTTCAGATCATTGCAGGTAGCGCTCTACACAATTCCTTTTGTCCTGATCAGCGCCTTGCTGCAGTTCCCACTCGCCGTGTATCAGAACTTCTTCCGCGAACATGCCTATGGCATGGCCAATCAGACGTTCGGCCCCTGGTTCGCCGAACAGTTAAAGGCCCTCGCGATCTCCGTGGTGCTTACTGTAATTTTTCTCGTCGCCCTTTATGCCGTTTTTCGCAAGGCGCCACGGACCTGGTGGCTTTGGGGAACCGGCGTGACGGTCATCCTTCAAATCTTGGGGGTTCTGATCGCGCCGATCTTCATCGAACCCGTCTTCAACAAGTATGTGCCTCTGAACGATCCAAAGATTACACAGCCGATCCTTGCCATGGCGCGCGCGAACCAAATTCCGGTCAAACAGGTATTTGAAGTCGACGCCTCGAAACAAACCAAGCGCGTGAGCGCGAACGTTGCGGGGATTTTCGGCACAACGCGGATCGCGCTGAACGACAATTTGCTTCGGCAATGTTCACTCCCGGAAATCCGTTATGTCATGGCGCACGAGATGGGCCATTACGTCCTGAACCACGTCTATAAATTCATCGTTGATTTCGCGGTCTTCGCGTTGCTTGCCTTCGCCATAACGCGGGCGCTGTTTGAAGCGGGGTTACGCCGCTGGGGCAGCCGATGGGGCGTGCGCGGAATCGCGGACCCCGCCGGTCTTCCCTTGCTCGCGCTCATCTTTGCGCTCATTTCCTTCCTCCTTACGCCGATTGACAACACCGTCGTTCGGACCGCGGAAGTCGAGGCGGACGCTTTTGGCATCAACACCTCACGCGAGCCGGATGGTATGGCGAAGGTGTCTTTAAAACTCGGCGCCTACCGCAAACTCGATCCTACCCCATTCGAGGAATGGGTATTCTTCGATCACCCAAGCGGCCGCGCGCGCATTCGCATGGCGATGGATTGGAAGGCAGCGCACCTGCCAGCGGGCGGTGCCTCTCTCGATACCGCCGCGTCCTCCGGCCTTCAGTAATCGGGGAGAGAAGTTGAGCCGAATGTTGCCTCGCGGGAGCGAGGGCGCGGCACAAGCTCGCCGCCACAGTTCGGACAGATGTGCCGCAGTGTCTGCGCGCATGGCTTGCAAAAGGTACATTCAAAGGTGCAGATGTAAGCGACCTCCGCCGGCGGCGTCGGCGCACCGCATTTCTCGCAGGCTGCTTTCATTTCCAAGGGCATAAGTCGCCGGTCCGTTGC
>JBDTYN010000080.1:0-5067 GCA_040005675.1 Chthoniobacterales bacterium | reverse complement strand
GGAAGCTGAAGAATCTCGCGCGCAAAAACTTCCCCTGCCAGCCGGAGTTCCTTCATTCAGCCGGTCAAGAGAAGATAAATTTCTGACAAGAACGGGAGAGCGTCGGCGAGTTGGCCGAGTACGCTCGCTCCATCAGAACCAACTTGCCTGGCTCACTTCAGTCGCGCAGGCCAAAACCATTCGCGCGGCGCGCCGCAAAAGCACCGAAAGCCAACCTCAACGGCGTTCCGTTGCCCACTTTCGCGGTCGACGGCGAATATGGCCGCCTCGATTCACCACCGCTCGAGAAGTATGCGCACGATGCAACCAGGAGGAGCCCGACAGAACATCTCGTCCGCTACGCCCCTTGTCCGGTGCTCGTCGTGCCGAGCCATCCACGCAGAGTAATACCGCATGACTGAAGAACCTTTGTCGCCGCTCGTTTCCGATCCCGGCCGGCTCGACGCGGAGGTCGCCGCGCATCCGTTTCTCGTTGGCATGAGTGCGCATCACATTCGATTGCTGGCGGATTGCGCGATGCGCTCACATTTCAAATCCGGACAAGTCATCTTTTGCGAAGGTGAAATCGCCAATCGTTTTTATTTAAGTGAGCGTGGGAAGGTCGCACTCGAATCGTCAACGCTTGGCGAACCAGTCAGGATCGATGAAATCGGTGATGGCGACCTGCTGGGCTGGTCGTGGCTTTTCCCACCCTACGCCTGGCATTTCACGGCGCGGGCATTAGAAAACACCACCGCAATTTTCTTTTATGGCACGGTCTTGCGCGAATACTGTGAGAAGGACCACTCTCTCGGCTTCGAGCTGTTCAAACGGCTGAGCACCGTGATGCTGCGAAGATTACAGGGATCCCGCCGGAAACTATTGAACGCCGGAATATCCTGAGAATGCCGAGTGGTGAGTGCGAAAATGAACGCAACGGTTTTCCACGCACCGAAGGACATCCGAGTCGAAAAAGTTCCTCGTCCTCATCATGCTGGAGTAAACGAGGGTGTCTTCGACAAAACAGTAATTTCACTGGCGCGAACTGCGAAGGCAGGAAAGATAAGTCGGACGGTCGGCGTCCTTGGCCAGGGCTACAGCGGGCGGGCGAGCGCGATCCTTACCCTGGCATGTATCCTGAACTTCGCGCCAAATTCAACGGCGATTTCACGCCGGAGAAATACGCTGCTCTCCTTCGCGGCGTAAACGAGACCGAGCGTTGGCCGGCAGATTTCCGAATTTCGGAGACGCCGATCTTTTTAGACCGGGATTTCCGGGACGAAGTCATTCGCGCAGCAGAGAGGATTGTCGCCGCAACACGGACGGCGGAATTTCGAAGTCATTCGGCATCGGCCATTCCGCGCGGGCTGGAAGTTCCCGGTGAAACGCCGCACCCAAGCTTTATTCAGGTTGATTTTGGCATCTGTGACGATGGCAGGGGTGGGTTGACGCCCGGTCTGATCGAGCTGCAGGCCTTTCCAAGCCTCTACTGCTTTCAACCGCTCTACCTGCACTCTCTGCGCGCGGCCTACCAGGCGATACCGCACAACTGGAACTCCTATTTCAGCGAACTCAATGAAAGCTCTTACGTCGATCTTCTGCGTCGCACGATCGTTGGCTCGGTTGATCCCGAGAACGTGATTCTGCTGGAGATCGAACCTGACCGGCAGAAAACCCGTATCGATTTCGCATGCACCGAAACCGCGCTCGGAGTGCGACCGGTCAATCTGACAACCATCAAGAAACGCGGAGCGCGTTTATTCTATGGGCGCGAGGTGCGGATCGAGCGAATTTATAACCGCGTAATTTTTGATGAACTCATTCGCCGTTCTGACCTCCATTTGCCGTTTCGCTTTCAGGATGAGCTGGAGGTGACGTGGGCCGGTCACCCGAATTGGTATTTTCGCATCAGCAAGCATTCGCTGCCCTTTCTTCGAACGGAGCATACACCCGCTGCATTCTTCGCCGACGAATTCCCACCTAACGAGCCGCCAGCCGAGTATGTGCTGAAGCCGCTTTATTCGTTTGCCGGGCTGGGAGTTGAGATGGAGCCGACGCGGGAGAAACTTAATGCGCTGAAAAATCCGCGCGAATGGATTCTGCAGAAGAAAATCGAGTATGCCGAGTTTGTGCCCACTCCGGACGGTGCGAAATCTAAAGCGGAAATCCGAATGATGTTTGTCTGGCCTGATGATGACCCGCACCCGACGCTGGTGAACAATCTGGTGCGCATGAGCCAGGGGAAAATGATGGGCGTCGATTTCAATCGCGAGAAGACGTGGGTCGGATCGAGCATCGCACTGCACGAGCGTTAGCTCTGGGGAGCGCACGCGGCCCGCGTGCCGTTTCCGGTGGCTGGCCGAAAAGGGAGAGTAGTTCGCCGAGCCGCCGAAATTCTGCAGGCCAGCGGCTAGCGCTCCTCAGCTTCAATTGTTCGTTCGAACTCGAGAAGCGATCGAAATGTAGCTCCGGAAAAGTTAGCGGTCAGCCTGTAAGGCAAGGAGCTGCGCGGTCTCCGCTGAGGTTCGCACCGGCACGATCTCGAACTGCATCAGGTCCTCCCACTTCTCAATCCAGCGGTCGAAGAGACTGATGTCTTCGCTTTTCATTAACTGGTAACAGATTTTGAAGTCGTGATCGATCCAACTGGAAACGTATTCCAGACCAGCTGGCATCATCCGCCCTTTTTCCTGCAGGCGGCGATAAATCGCAGGCACCGTACCAGGCTTGAATTGTTCGATCACCATGTAGAGCATGATTATTCTTTACGCTGCCATCCCAAGCGAAGTCGAGGGATCCGTTGCGTGTGCGATGGGTCTGAGGAGCGCAGGCGGCTCGCCGGGAACATGGAGAAATTCGGTGGGCCACCGAATCTGGCAGGTCAGCGGCCTGCGCTCCCCAGCAAGAGCACGCTCAGTGTTTCAGTTCTTCGTTAGTCTCCGCGAACGCATTCACCGCGAATTCCAAATCTTCACGCGAATGCGCGGCGCTGACCTGTGTGCGCACACGCGCGGTTCCATGCGGCACGACCGGATAGAAGAAGCCGATAACGTAAACGCCTTTCTCCAGCATGCGCGCGGCGAATTTCTGCGATTTTGCTGCGTCACCGATCATGATCGGCACGATCGGGTGCGTGCCGGGTTTGATGGTCAGGCCCCGTTCGGTCAGCGCTGAACGAAAATATTTCGTGTTCTCCTCGAGCTTGTCGCGCAGTTCGGTCGAGGCGCTCAGTAGCTCGAGCGCTTTCAATGTCGCCGCGACGATGTGGGGGGCGACGCTGTTTGAAAAAAGATACGGGCGTGACCGTTGCCGCAGCAGTTCGGCGATCCGCTTATGTCCGCTCGTGAAACCGCCGCTCGCGCCACCGAGTGCTTTCCCAAGTGTGCCGGTGATGATGTCGATTTTACCCATGACCTCTCGAAACTCATGCGTGCCGCGTCCGGTGGGGCCGAGGAAACCGGTCGCGTGTGCGTCATCAATCATCGTCAGTGCGTTGTATTTCTCCGCCAGTTCACAAATCGCGCCGAGATTCGCAATCGTGCCGTCCATGGAAAAGCAGCCGTCCGTCGCGACCAGGCGAACGCGCGCGCCGCTCGCCTCGCCCAACTTCGCCTCCAGGCCGGCCATGTCGTTGTGCTTGTAGCGCGAGCGCTGCGCTTTGCAGAGCCGGATGCCATCGATGATCGACGCGTGATTCAATTCATCGCTGATGACCGCGTCCTGCTCCGTCAGCAGCGTCTCGAATAAGCCGCCATTCGCGTCGAAGGCGCTCGGATAGAGGATCGTTTCTTCCGTCCCGAGAAACTTCGACAACGCGGCTTCCAGTTCCTTGTGGATGTCCTGGGTCCCGCAAATAAAGCGCACGCTCGCCATCCCGAAGCCGTGGGTATCGAGCGCCTTCTTGGCCGCGGCGATCAGCGCCGGATGGTCCGCGAGACCGAGATAGTTGTTCGCGCACATGTTGAGCACGCGCTTGCCGTCGCCGACCGCAATGTGGGCGTCCTGCGGGGTGGTGATGATCCGCTCGGTTTTGTAGAGGCCTTGCGAACGGATTTCATCCAGCGTGCAGCTGAGTTGTTGGTCGAATGCGCCGAGCATGCAGGGTAACTAAACTGCGCCGCAGGGTTTGTCATTCCCAGCGTCAGTCGAGGAATTCGTTACGCGGCGACCGATGAGGTCTCGGAGTCCTTCGACTCCGGTACGCTGCGCCCAAACTAGGAAGCAATTCTTACTTGGCCGCGTGTGTGAATAGATGTTAATAACTCCCAAGTCACCTTGCGCACGCGCACTCTCCTGCAGCTTCTAGCGGCGAGCGTTCTGCCGTTTCTGCTCTATGCCTGCGGTTCGACGGCGCCACTGCCAGCGTACGAATCACCTCGGGCGAAGACGGACTTTCAGCACGTCCGCACGACTGCCTATACCCATACCGAATCGGATCATCTCCAATACGGAAATCGCAACGCCTTGGGCGGCGAACTCCATGCGGCCGGTGTGCCGGGCCGCCGGGCCGAGAACGTGCGCCGGGCGCTGCCGGTCGATGACGACTCTGATTTAGAGCGCGTTTCTTACTCGGCCAGTCAACTTCAGCCATTTTCGCTGACCGAGACTCCTTCAGCACGAATCGGCCGAACCAACCGGCGATCGACGTTTGCGCTGCCGCGAACGGTTGGCTACGGGAGCGCAGCGGCGGATTGGTCACGCTGGCCTGCTGGAACTGTTTTTCGGCTGCTTTCCACGGGACAGGTCTACAAGGTGGATGATTACGGGTGGGCGCTCGCCGGCCGAAATACGATTGATCTCTACATGTCGACAGCCCGGGAAATGAACACCTGGGGCGTGCGGCAGGAGCCGATCCAAATTCTGCAGTGGGGCGACTCACAGGAAAGCCTTCGCCTGCTGCAATCGCACCAGGGTTACAAGCACATCCGCCGCATGGTTTATGAACTCGAGGGCCGGGCCGACGAAGCGGCGACGTTGCAGTGAAGGCATCGCGTACGATAGGCGGCGTTCGAATCTGACAGAACGAGAGAGCTCGCGCGCCTTTGTCATCCTGAGCCGCGCAGACGGCGAAGGACCTCACCAATTCAG
>JBDTYN010000079.1:0-8845 GCA_040005675.1 Chthoniobacterales bacterium | reverse complement strand
ATATCGACATTTTCCTCGAGCCGAAGCCGGGCATCCCGCCCTCGCCCTCGCACCTTGCCGAAGTGATCGCGCAGATCAAAGCGCAAAAGGTGAAAGCGATCATCGTCGAGCCCTTCCACGACCGGAAAATCGCGGAGAAAGTCGCGTCATCGACCGGTGCGAAGGTGGTCGAATTTGCGCAATATCCGGGCGCATTTCCGGGGACCGAGACTTACGTCAAACTGATGGACACACTCGTTTCGCGGCTAGCCGCCGCGATGAAATGAGTTCTCCGCAGTTACGCAGAGTAAAAAATGGCCCAGAGCCGCGATGCCCGCGAATCTGCGTACGAAAATACCTAACGAGTAGATCGATATGTGGGATGTGATGTTCTGGCCCATTGTGGCCTGTGTGCTTTTGCCATGGCTGCTCGTTTATCTCGGGCTGCACGTCGTCCAACGCGGGATCATTTTCATCGACATCGCGATGGCTCAGATGGCGTCGCTCGGTATTTGCGTTGCGCTGCTTTTCCGGGTCGATCTTCATAGTCCGGCGACTTTCGCGATCGCGCTCGGATTCACTCTCGTCGGCGCGGCGATCTTTTCGTTGACCGGAAAACGCTCGAGTCAGATTCCGCAGGAAGCGATCATCGGGATTGCGTATGTCGTGGCAGCTGCGACCGCGGTGATGCTCCTGAGCCGCGCAGCCGAAGGGGACGAGGAAATCAAGCAGATGCTGGTCGGCAACATCCTGCTTGTTTCACCGCAGGACGTCTGGATCTGTTTTGGATTGTTCGCGGCGGTGGGATTACTTCACTTTGCGTTGCGGGAGAATTTCCTGCTCGTGTCCTTCGATCGCGACCTCGCCTATCAGAAAGGGCTGAGCGTTCGCTGGTGGGATTTTTTCTTTTACGCCGCTTTCGGATTGGTCGTGACCAGCTTCGTGCGCATCGCCGGAGTGCTGCTCGTATTCAGCTATCTGATCGTGCCGGCAGTTTGCGGCATCAGTCTCGCCGCGACCTTGCGAAATAGGCTGCTGGTCGGTTGGCTGATCGCGCTGATCGGCGGCGTCGCAGGATTGTACCTTTCGTTCTGGGGCGACTTTCCGTCCGGCGCTGCAATTGTTTGCACGTTCGGCGCGCTCCTGATTTTGGTGTCGGTCGCCGGACTTTTTCGCGCTCGATCGGGTGTAGTCCGGTCTCTCCTGTAGCAGGTTTCTCGGACCGTCGAGTCTGCCTTTCCGCTCGGGTCTCATAGACCGCCGCTGCAGCGCGCGTAATGTCTCAAGGTGCGTGCGTTCCATTACCGCAATCAGCGGCTGCATTGCGAAGAGGCGGATCTCGAGGCGGTCGCAGCGAAATTCGGCACGCCTCTTTACGTCTACAGCGCGGGCACAATCAGAGATCATTATCGCCGCCTCGACCGTGCGTTCGATCAGCTCGATCATCTGATCTGTTACGCGGCGAAGGCGAACACCAACCGCGCCGTCCTAAGCCTGCTCTCGCGCGAAGGAGCCGGGTTCGACATTGTCTCGGGCGGCGAACTGGCACGCGTCATTGCCGCAGGGGGCGCTCCAGACAAATGCACGTTCGCCGGCGTGGCAAAATCGATCGAGGAAATGGAATTCGCACTCGATCGCGGCATCTTCAGTTTCAACGTCGAGAGCGAAGCGGAGCTTAGCCAGATCGACCAGATCGCCGGTTGCAGAGGCATGAAGGCGCCGGTGGCGCTTCGCGTTAACCCGGACGTCGCCGCCGGCACCCACAAATATGTTTCAACTGGGACAAGCGAGAACAAGTTCGGGATCGGTCTTGATCGAATCCGTCACGTCTACGAAGCGGCCAGCCGCCTCCCGAACATCCATCTGCGCGGCCTGCAAATGCACATCGGTTCCCAGATCACGCAAGCACAGCCGTTCGTCGATGCGATCGCGAAGCTCTCGCCGCTCGTGCTCGAGTTGAAGGCGCGCTACGGGATTGAATTTTTCAGCGTCGGCGGCGGAATGGGTATCGTTTACGAATCATCTTTTTCAAGTGGCCGCGGCGGTTGGTGGAAAGAAGAAGGTCAGCCGGAACGCAAACTGCCCACGCTGACGATCGATGAGTATGCGTCGGCCATCGTGCCGTCATTGCGCACGTTCGGACTGCGCATTCTTCTTGAACCGGGACGTGTGCTGGTGGGCAATGCCGGCGTTCTTCTGACCCGTGTGCGCTACCTCAAGCAAGCCGGCCAAAGGCAGTTCGTAATTGTTGATGCGGGTATGAATGATTTAATCCGGCCCGCGCTTTACCAGAGCTACCATGAAATTGTGCCAGTGCGCGAACCGAGCGCGAGCACGGGGGAAAAAGGGCGCTACGATGTTGTCGGCCCGGTTTGCGAGAGCGGAGACTTTTTCGCGGAGAACCGCGAGCTGCCCGAAATACGTGAAGGCGATCTTGTCGCGCTGATGAGTGCCGGCGCTTACGGTTTCGTCATGGCCTCAAATTATAATTCGCGGCCGCTGCCCGCTGAAGTGCTGGTTAGGAGTCAGGACGCGGCGCTGGTGCGAGAACGCCAGCCGGTTGGAGATCTGATGCGCGGTGAACGCGACACCGATTTCTGACGGGAGGGACGGGCTCCGTCCCGTCCGTGATTCGTGGGACGACACGGAGGTCGTCCCCACATTGCGTCGGTATCTAATTTGCGCCGAATCCGTCTCCAGCATAAATAGTGCTGCTCTTTAACGGATGAAACGATTTCTCGCCCTGCTCTGTCTCACCGGCGTCCTTTCGGCCATGCTGGCTGGAGAGGCGCAGGCTGGGCTGCCGCGGGGCGAGTACATCATCCTCGTGGGCGGGCCCTCCCTCCAGCAGTGGGAGAAATACAAGGCACAGCCCCACGATCATTGGTGGGCCAATTTCGTGCACTCCGCTCGTATCCGCACCGAGGAGGTCCGCGCTGAGGTTGGCCCTGACGCGCCGATCACCTGGTTGGTCTACGGCCAGGGCTATAAGGAGCGCGCAGCCCAGGAGAACCAGGATTTGATCGGCAACATCAACTCGATACGGGACAAATTTAATCTCAAACTCATTTTTTTTCGCAATGGCGACGAGGTTATCGATTACCTGAACAACGGACAGTCGCGCAAAGAGCTTAAGGTCTCAGGCCTCGAATATTTCGGCCACTCGAACCGCGCCTGCTTCCTTTTCGATTACAGCAACGTCGTCGATAGCGCGTCGAAGTCGTGGCTTCACGAGAGCGAGCTGGCGCGGATTAATCGGGGCGTCTTCGCGCGCGGCGCTTACATCAAGAGCTGGGGCTGCCACACCGGCGAAAGCATGTCGAAGAAGTGGATGGCTGCGACGGGCACGCGCATGCTCGGCGCAATCGGCAAGACTGATTTTTCTACTGGCGAACTGCCAATCCTGTCGTCGCCCGGCGGGAAATGGGCTTACTGAGCGGTCCGGCCGGCAGGGGCTGAATCGACTCGAAACACTGAAGTTGCTAGCGTCTGGTGCTCTCCGGCGTCGTCGTCGGGGAAGCCGCCAGCGCTTCCGAAGCAGGCTGCGAGTCGCGCAACCTCGCGTTCGACGCCTCCCGCGCGGGGGGGGCCGTGCTGCGACGAGGTAAAGATTTCGGAGCCGAATGCGTTGCCGTGTTGCTTTTGCGGGCAAAGATCGTCCAGATGCTGCTGCGGCGGGTTGTGGTCGACTTTGCCGTCCCAGTTTCCCCGTCGCGACGCGCGTCAGAGGAGCCTCTTAAATCGCGCTGCGGGCCAGTCGCTGCAGCCTGCCGACCGGACGCATGGCTTCCGGCTGAGAGCGGACCATTTGTACGATCGATCCCCTTGGCCGTCTCGGAGGCAGCAATCTCTGCGCTGTTCGAAGTGCTCCGTTTTGCCCGGGATCCAGCCGGTTGGCCCCTCGCCGCCACGCTCGCTCCAGGCGATAGCATTTGTTCCAGCCCATAGTTTTGATTCAACTCGGCCGACTGCGCAGCTGAAGGAGATTCCTGAGGTAACGCGTAGCCATTTGCATTGACCTTCGGGGCGGCGTCGGGACCAATCAGCGCGAGGCTAAGGCTGTTTTGGTTCGCCAGCATCTGCTCGTCGGGTCCTGCCGGCATAGCGGACTCCACATAGATGTATTCGCTCTGAGCCGCGGAAGCAGCACGAGGACGCTCCGTGCCGTTAGCGAAATAAATTGCGCAGACAAGTCCGCCCAAAAAGGCGACTGAAGCGAGCCAGATCATCCAGCGATCTGCCGCTCGTACCTGCATTCGAGATCCGAGACGAAGCAGGGGAAGTGAATTTCCCGTCGCAGGCAAAGGTGTGGCGGAGCGCGAACCAGCCTCCGGCGTGGGCGCTTTCAGGTCGTGTGGGGATGATAGCCAGGGCCGGAAATCGAATTGCGCCATGTCAACCACTCATAATTTCCATAAATGGCAGCAGTTCTCATTCCCTCACTGGCTGTGGCTCGTCTCCGCCACCACTCGAAGGATGCGCCACCTCGCTAGGCATATATGTGGCCATTCGACAAGGGCCCGCGTTTCCAATTGCCCCTTCGCATCCCGCCGGATACGTTGGCTGCGCAAATGGATTTCGATCAACTCCAGGCGCTTTATCAACAGCCGCTTTTCGAGTTGATCTCGCAGAGTCGCGAAGTGCATTTGCGCCACTGGCGAGGCGAGCAGGTGCAACGCTGTAGTCTCCTCAGCATCAAAACAGGCGGATGCAGCGAAGATTGTTCCTATTGCGCGCAAAGTGCCCATTATCGCACCGGCGTTGAACGCGAAGGCCTGCTACCGGTCGACGAGATTCTCGGCGAAGCGCGTCGAGCGCATGCCCAAGGCGCGACCCGCTTCTGTATGGGGGCGGCCTGGCGAGGTGTCCGCGATGGAACGCCGAAGTTCGATCAGGTTCTTGAGGCAGTGCGCAAAGTTGGGCGATTGGGGATGGAGGTTTGCGTCACGCTCGGTCAAATCGGGCAGGTCGAGGCCCGCAAACTCAAAGATGCCGGCGTCACAGCTTACAATCACAACATCGACACCTCGCCCGAGTTTTACCCCGAGATTATCAGCACCCATACGTTCCGCGACCGGCTGAACACTATCGCCGCAGTGCAGGCAAGCGGGATGGCTGTCTGTTCTGGCGGAATCATTGGGATGGGAGAATCGATCGCCGACCGGCTTCGAATGCTCGAGGTCTTAAGCAATTTTGAGCCGCAACCGGAGAGCGTTCCGATTAATTGCCTGATGGCCATGGCGGGCACGCCGCTCGCCGAGCAGTCACCGGTCGACATCTTTGAACTCGTGAAGCTCATCGCCGTCGCGCGCATCGCAATTCCGAAGGCGCGCGTCCGCCTCGCAGCCGGCCGGACCCGCCTCTCGCGCGAAGGTCAGGCGCTCTGCTTTTTTGCCGGAGCGAACTCCATCTTTTATGGCAACAAACTTCTCACCGCGGAAAATCCTAACGCTGATTCCGACGTTGAGCTACTCCGTGAGCTCGGGCTGGACATAGAACCAGACCTGCAGGAGCCCCTTCGGACGAAGGTCCCGGTTCGTAGAGGCTTGTCATCCTGAGCCGCGCAGACGGCGAAGGACCTCTCGCAAAGTCTAGCGCGTCCCAAAGACTGATGCCGCGACACCCGCGGGTGAAGTCAAAGCTCTGCCTTCTCGCACAATGAGAAAAATATCGAAACAGCTGGCACTCACGCCGTCGCCAGCTCACGCAGAATGCCCGGCCCCCGGTAGATGAATCCGGTATAGATCTGAAGTAACTGCGCCCCTGCATCTAATTTCTCCTGCGCGGAGGGCGCGTCGAAAATTCCGCCAACGCCGATGATCGGGAGCTGCGTGCGTGATCGAAGAAAGCGAATGACCTCTGTCGATTTCTGCCTTAGCGGCGCGCCACTGAGGCCGCCTCCCTGGCCGCGCGCGGAAGCGAGCGCGCCGTGATCCAGCGTTGTGTTCGTCGCTACGATTCCCGCTATCTCGCTGGCCTCGCAGGCGGCAACGATCTGCCCGAGCTCGTCACGTGATAGATCGGGCGCGATCTTTAACAGCACCGGCTTGCGCGGGCAGCTGGAATTTCGCCCGCTGACGGCGCGCAATAGACTGGTGAGTGCGTCGTGCTCCTGCAGCGAACGCAGCCCTGGCGTATTCGGAGAACTGACGTTGAGGACGATGTAATCAGCGAATTCCTCAAGGAGCCCAAGCGAGAAGAGATAATCATCATTAGCCACTTCGAGTGGAGTGATCTTCGACTTTCCAATATTGATGCCGACAGGAATTCGCGGCCAGCGACCGCTCGCGCGCAGCTTTCGCAGGCGGGCAGCGACGAGCGCAGCGCCATCGTTATTAAAACCGAGCCGATTGATAAGCGCCTGTTCGTTAGCGTAACGGAAAATGCGCGGTTTTGGATTACCCATCTGCGCTCTGGCCGTGACAGTTCCGATTTCGACGAAGCCAAAGCCAATGGCTTCCCACGCCGGAAGTGCGGCGCCATTCTTGTCGAAACCAGCGGCAAGGCCGACGGGGTTCGCGAACGTCAGGCCGAACAACGACTTCGGATTCGCGGGCGGCTGAAATCGGCGAAGCCAGCCGAGAGCCGGAGGGAAAATGGAGGCGACGCGCAGAGAGTGGATGGCAAGATGATGCGCTGCCTCGGGGTTAATGGAGAAAAGCCATGGCCGGACGAAGCGTTCATATCCACCTCTCATTTGCCGATACAGAATTGTCTGAAGACCGAATCCAGAATTTCTTCGTCTCCACCGGAACCGACAATTTCGCCCAGCGCATCGAGCGCATCACGCAAATCCACCGCTGCATATTCGACCGAGAGCCGCTGTTGCAGTGTCGCCAAAGCGCGGTCACAGGCTTCAAGCGCGCGACGGAGACAGTCACGATGGCGCGCGTTGATCGCTACGCGACTCTCGCTCTCCACGCGGTGAGCCCCAACCAGTCGCACAACTTCATCTTCGAGCTCCTGCAGGCCCGTCTCGGTTAGACACGAGATCCTGAGCGCCTTTTCTCCCTGCCAGTCGGCATGTTCGGGAAGATCGCTCTTGTTCAGGACGATCAGTTCCACGCGCTCGCAGCCGTCGCCCTCATGGATCGCCGGCTTCGGTGCATTTCGGTCGAATAGATGCAAAACGAGATCAGCTACCGCGAGTGACTGGTCGCTCCGCGCCATTCCTTCGCGTTCCAGACGATCGTTCGAATCGCGTAGTCCCGCTGTATCGAGCAAACGCACCGGGATGCCGCGGAGATTGATCATCTCCTCGATTGTATCGCGCGTGGTGCCGGGAAGCTCGCTCACAATGGCGCGTTCATAGTGGAGGAGGCGATTGAGCAGGCTCGACTTGCCGGCGTTAGTCGGTCCATAAATCACGACGCGCACCCCTTCGCGGAGAATGCGCCCTTCATGTGCGGTGGCGAGAAGCGCGTCGATTTTTTCGCGCAACGAGGCGAGGCGTATCTGAATTTTTTCGTCTGGATCCGGTGCAACGTCTTCATCGGGGAAATCGATTGCCGCTTCGAGATGCGCAACGAGTGCAACGCATTCCTGACGCAGGACGCTGACCGTTGCGCCCAAACGACCTTGGAGCTGCTCGGTTGCCGCGCGCAGTGCGAGGTCGGATTGCGCGCGAATCAAATCCATCACGGCTTCGGCTTGCGTCAGGTCCATCTTGCGATTCAGGAAGGCCCGTTCGGTGAATTCCCCCGGTCTTGCCGGCCGCGCACCGCCGCCGAGACACGCCTCGAGCACCCGCGCGGTGACGAGGAGCCCACCGTGACAGCTGATCTCCACGAGATCTTCTCCGGTATAACTCGCTGGTGCGCGATGGACGGAAAGAAGCACTTCGTCGATCACTCGACCGTCCGCGATGATCTGGCCAAAGCGCTGCAGGTGTGACGGGAACTGCGACGGCTTCTCTCTCCCGCCACAAAAAACTCGATCGGCCACCGTGATCGCTGCGGCGCCAGAGAGGCGAATGAGAGCGATGGCGCCTTCGCCCGTCGGACTGGAAATGGCCGCGATTGTTTCCCGGGCCTCTGGCAGCGGCCCTTTGCCACCGATCACGCGGGCGGATCGGTTAGGCTTTCGCGCAGCGCTGAGATGCATTCGCGGTTTTGCTCCATCGTACCAAAGGAGATCCGGACCCACTCTGGCAAAGCATAGCCCTTCAAGGCGCGGACAATAATGCCCCGCGCGAGCAAACGGCGGAAAATAGCAACACCGTTCCCCACTTGTACCAGGACGAAATTTCCTGAACCCGCCACGAATGGAAGCTTCATTCGCGCGAACTCGCTTTCGAAAAAACGGCGGCTTTCGTCCGCCAGTTTTTTGGTCTCGTGCTGGTGTGCTTTATCCTCCAAGGCGGCCAGGGCTCCGGCTTGTGCGATCCCACCGACATTGAAGGGCAGCCGCGTTTTTTGCAGAACCTCGATCAGCTCCTGCCGCGCCAGGCCGTAGCCAATGCGGAGATTTGCCAGGCCGTGAATTTTCGAAAACGTGCGCAGCACGACCGCGTTGCGCCCTGCGCGAACGAAGTGGAGCGCGTCTGGCGGATCGTCCACGTATTCAAAATACGCTTCGTCGAAAACGGCAATGATCCGCTCTGGCAACGCACGCATGAAGCGATTGATCTCCTCCTGAGTGAGAAGCGTGCCGGTGGGGTTATTCGGGTTGGCGATGAAGACCACCCGCGTGCGCGGGGTAATCGCAGCGAGCATCTCATCCAATTGGTGATGCATGTCGGGGCTCGGGACCTCGATCGCGCGCGCGCCAAACACAGCCGCGATCAACTTATAGGCGATGAAGGCGTGCTCGGAGACAACGACATCGTCTCCGGCCTGGAGAAAGGCGTGCGCGACAAACTCGATTA
>JBDTYN010000078.1:0-5123 GCA_040005675.1 Chthoniobacterales bacterium | reverse complement strand
CGCTCATCCGCTTCGACAGGTACGCGTTCTTGCGGCTGCGGATGCGCCGCAGCCGCTCGCGGCCCTCCGCCGTGATGCTCACCAGGGCGCTGCGCCCGTCGCTCGGATCGGGCGTGCGGTCCACGAGCCCGGCGTCAAGGAGGCAGCGGATCGATCGCGTCGCCGTCGGCCGCTTGACCCGCTCGATCCCCGCGAGGTCGGAAGGCGTGACCGGCCCGTGTCTCTCGACAGTGGCGAGGGCTGCGGTGGTGGTGGGGGTCAGGTCGCCGGACGCCTCCTGCCGCAGCCTCCTGGCGGTTCGGGTGATCGCAAGCCGCAGCCGGGCTGCCGCATTGGCAATGTCGTCGTTCGACCCTGAGGGCCGCGAGGAGCTTCCCTGGGCGGGGGCTTCAGAAGTCGTCTTGTGGCTCGCGGTAGTCATTACTTAGCGTTGATAATTAGTTTAGCGAACTAATAATGGCGATTTCAATCGGTTGTAACCCGGCTTGAAGTTCGCCGCGGGTCTTCAACGTGGCGATGATATCGACAATCGTGATCAACACGGCGCAAAGAATGCCGAGACGAAAAAACAACCCGATGATCATGAGCACGCCGCCAATGCATCCGGCCAGCGCACCCGCGAATCCCCAGCCGGCCATGTGCGCGTGGAAGTTCAGCGCATGCATGGTCGATCCGAGGTGTGCCCAGTTTCGCGTCCCACCGAGTAACACGGGGCCGCAAATCAAAATGAAAATGAGGCCGATGCTTGCGCGGAGAAGCAGAAGGCCGGTCTCGCGATATTTGCCCAGGAACTTCAGCATGGCCGGGATGGTGAAGCGCCCGTGCTCAAATTGCAACCGGAACACTGGCGTGGCGGGCCAATGACGACGGTCCGGCGCGCCCTGCTCCTCGCGGCCGGGCGCGGCACACGCATGCGCGAGCTGACCGCTGACCTGCCAAAACCGATGCTGCGGGTCCACGGCAAGCCAGTGTTGCTCCATATTGTCGAAGGATTGCGGGCGGCCGGCTTGCGCGAGTTTCTGATCGTCGTCGGCTGGCATGCCGATGTCGTGCGCGAATTCTTCGGTGACGGCGCTGGGCTCGGCCTGAAAATCGATTATGTCACACAGAGCGTGCAGGACGGCACGGGCCGAGTGGTTGAACTCGGCCGTGATTTCGCCGTTGGCGAGCCGTTCATACTTAGCTACGGCGATATTCTCGTCGAACCAGCCAACTACACGTGTCTGGCGGAGCTCGAGGACAATATCGAAGCGATTGTGACGGTGAAACGTAATGAAGACGTCAGTCAGGGCGGCGCGGTTTTCGTCAACGAGCGCTTCGAGCTAGTGGACCTGCGCGAAAAACCCGCGCCCGGCGAACCGACCAGCCCTTGGTATAACGCGGGCGTTTACACGTTCCGCCCGAGCATTTTCGATTTTACAGCGAAACTACAACGTTCGCCGCGAGGCGAATTCGAATTAACCGATGCAATCCGCGACCTTGCTCGGTCGGGCAAAAGGGTTCAGGCGCTCGAGCTTGCCGGCGACTGGGCGGACGTGCGTGATCCCGAAATTCTTCAGCAGCTGAATCGCTGACAGCGAGGACCCAGGTCAGGGCATCTCTTCCAGTCCTTCGGACTCCGGTTCTTCCTCGCCAATCTCTTCTTCGATTTCCCGCCGCCGTTTCGGGGAAAGAAAGGGCCTCAGAAATCCGTAAAGCAAATAGAGCAGGAAAAGGATCGCCGCCATCCATTGGTAGAACTTCACGGTCACAGCGAGGAGCGCGATGAGGAACAAAAAGCGTGGCACCGATTGCGTGGTCCGCCAGTTCACAGCTTTAAAACTTGGGTAGCGGAACTTGCTGAACATCATGAACGACAGAAACAACATCAGTGCCGGAAGCACGTACTTGTAACGGCCGATCGTGCGCTGTCCTTCGTCAAGCCAGAGCAGGAATAGAGTGATGGAGGCGATCACGCCGGCGGCCGCAGGAATCGGAAAGCCAGTGAAGTTTTTGCCGCCACCACTGCCGGAGCCATTCGCGGCGATGGTGTTGAATCGCGCCAGGCGAAGGGCACCGCAGGCGAGATAAACGAAAGCGATCATCCAGCCGAGATTCCGGAATTCGCCCAGCACGATTTGATAAACAAGAAGCGCGGGCGCCAGTCCGAACGAGACTACATCGGCGAGTGAATCGAATTCGCGGCCAAAGGCGCTCTCGTGTCCGCCGAGGCGGGCGAGCCGGCCGTCGAGCAAATCGAAAATACATGCGGCAAGGATGAACCAGATCGCGTCATGAAACTTATGCGCGGCAACCGTGAAATCGACATCCTGAGCGCCGTCATAGATGCGCAAGACCGCGGCAAATCCGCAGAACAAATTTCCGGCCGTCATCAAATTCGGCAGGAGGTAGATCTTGTTGTTCGATTCGTTCATGGACTCGGCAGGCGCGCGATCACGCTCAGTCCACCGGCCACGCGATCGCCGACTTTCACGATCACATTCGCATCCAGCGGCAGGTAAATTTCCGTTCGCGAGCCGAAGCGGATCATACCGAAACGGTCGCCTTTGCGCAGCTCGTCACCGACATTCGACCAGCCGACAATGCGTCGCGCGATTGCGCCGGTCAGCTGCCGGACCACAATCGTCGCCTGCGGATTTTCAAACGCCCAGGTCATCGATTCGTTCTTTGTCGTGCAATGTTCGCTGCGTGCATCAAGGCAGAGGCCTTCGCGGTGTTGGCGATAGATGATTCGCCCATCAACTGGCGCGCGATTCGTGTGCACATCAAACACGGAAAGGAAGATGCCCACGCGACACATTCGCGCACGAACAACTTCCGGTTCGTCGACCTCGGAGATATCTGCAACCACTCCGTCGGCGGCGGCAAGGACAACGTCGTTATCCGTTGGAGCTGTCCGCTCGGGATCACGAAAGAACGCGAAGGTGTACAAAATCAGGAGCAGAAAAAAAAGGCTGAGCACCGGGGAAATGAACCAGGCCGCAACAGCGAATACGATCAACGTCGCAAAAATCCAACGAGCTTCGCCGAGCGTTTGGAAACGCATATGCAAGATATCGTCGGAGGCGGAAAGCGACAGGTCAAGCACAGCGGGACAACCCGGTTTTTTGGGATGTATTCGATCTGGCCCGCCTCCACAAGATAGCGTGGTAGGTCTGGCTGGCGATCCCTACGAATAGTGGAAACGGAGCCCCAAATACGGCAAGATTATTGTTGTGGCCCGAACACCTCCCGGGTATGTTTCTGACTGGCAGTTTGCCACCCTGTTATGCTCCAAGCTCAAGACGAAACGGCAGCCCTGAAAACGTCGCGAGACGCTGCGATGGGAATCAGTCAAACCCAGAAATACGACGCAGCGCAGATCGACAAACTCGAAGGTTTGGAAGCGGTCCGGAAGCGCCCCGGAATGTATATCGGCGATCCGGACGAACGCGGATTGCACCACTGCGTTTTTGAAGTTCTCGACAACTCGATCGACGAACACCTCGCCGGCTTTTGCAGCCGGATTGAAGTCGCGATTCACGTCGACGGATCGGTTTCTGTGCGCGACAACGGCCGCGGTATCCCGGTCGACATGCATCCGAAATTCAAGATGCCGGCCGTCGAGCTAGTGCTGACGAATCTGCACGCGGGCGGCAAGTTTGGCCAGGGCGCCTACAAGTATTCCGGTGGTCTCCATGGCGTCGGTGCGAAATGCGTCAACGCATTATCGGACTGGTTCAAAGTCGAAGTCTCGCGGGACGGAAAAGTTTATCACATGGGCTTCGAGCGCGGCAAAACGACGCAGAAGCTAAACGTCATTGGCGAGCTGAAGAACAAGAAACAGACGGGCACGTTGATTACGTTTTTGCCCGATCCGACGATCTTCACGATCACGACGGAATTTAAATTCGAGCGGCTTGCGACGCGGCTGCGTGAGATCGCTTTCCTCAACCCCGGCCTCGATATCACGCTGACCGACGAGCGAAGCGAAACTCCGAAAAAGGAAACGTTTCTCTACAAACACGGAATCGAGGAGTTCGTTCGCCAGCTCGGCGAAAATAAGCAGGTCATTCACCCGAAGCCCGTCATCCTCTCGCGTCAGCGCGACGAGGTCTTTATCGATGTCGTTCTGCAGTACAACGACAGTTACAACGATCAGATCCTCTGCTTCGCCAATTCCATTCCCAATCCCGATGGTGGTACCCATCTGACCGGGTTCCGCAGCGCGCTGACCAAGGCCGTGAATCAGTACGCGAAGTCGAATAATCTCGTGAAGGAGAAGGATCCTGCCATTTCCGGGGATGACGTGCGGGAAGGTCTCACTTGCGTGCTCAGCATCAAATTGCCGAACCCGCGCTTTGAATCGCAAACCAAGGTCAAGCTTGTCAACACCGAGATCGACGGAGTCGTGAACTCCGTCGTGTACGACGGATTGATGACGTATTTTGACCAGAACCCTCCGGTCGCAAAGCGGATCTTCGACAAGGTGTTGACCGCCGCCCGCGCGCGCGAAGCTGCGCGCAAAGCGCGCGAGACAATCCGCAAAGGCGCGCTCACGGGCGGGGGTTTGCCGGGCAAGCTGGCAGACTGCTCCGAGCGCGATCCGGAATTGACGGAGCTATACATTGTTGAAGGCGATTCGGCTGGTGGCTCCGCCAAGCAGGGACGCGACCGGCGTTACCAGGCAATTCTGCCGATCCGCGGGAAGCTAATTAATGTTGAAAAGGCGCGTCTCGATCAGGCGCTGAAGAACACCGAAATCCAGTCAATGATTACGGCGATCGGCACGGGCATCGGCCGGCCGAAAGATGAGAGCACGACAAAGGACGAAGCCTCTTTCGACATTTCGAAGCTGCGTTACGGTCGGATCATCATCATGACCGATGCGGATGTCGACGGGTCGCACATCCGTACCCTGCTCCTGACATTTTTCTACCGGCAAATGACGGAGCTGGTCCGGGCCGGGAAGATCTACATCGCGCAACCCCCCCTCTACCAGATCAAGCGCAAGAAGCGCGAAGAGTACGTCGACGACGACGTGCAGCTGAACAAGATCCTGATTTCGTTAGGCGCGGAAGACGTGCGCTTGAAGAACCTCGCGGACGGGAACGAGCTGAGCACCGCGCAGTTGAAGGACATCC
>JBDTYN010000077.1:0-13427 GCA_040005675.1 Chthoniobacterales bacterium | reverse complement strand
GAGGAGGAGCTGAAGGGCAAGGTCATCGGCCAGGACGAAGCCGTCATCGCGATTTCCAAAGCGCTCCGACGCAGCCGCGCGGATTTGAAGGATCCGCGACGCCCGATTGGCTCTTTCATTTTTCTCGGCCCCACGGGTGTCGGTAAAACATTTCTCGCCCAAACGCTCGCTGAATTCATGTTCGGCGATCGCGACGCGTTGATTCAGATCGACATGTCGGAGTACATGGAAAAATTCACGGCTTCCCGCCTGATCGGCTCGCCGCCGGGATATGTCGGTTACGAAGAAGGCGGTCAACTCTCGGAAGCGGTCCGGCGGCGGCCTTATTCGGTCGTGCTCTTCGACGAAATTGAAAAGGCGCATCCCGACGTGATGCACCTGCTTCTGCAGATCCTGGAAGACGGCAAGGTCACCGACTCGTTAGGTCGAAAGATCGATTTTCGAAACACGATCATCATCATGACGTCGAACGTCGGCGCGGAAATGCTGAAGCGGAATACCACGATGGGATTCGGCGCGACAAAACCGATCGGCGAACACGAATACGACACCATGCGGGATCGTTTAATGGAGGAAGCGCGCAGGGCCTTCAAACCCGAGTTCATTAATCGGCTCGACGACATCATCGTCTTCCACCAGCTGACGAAGGTCGACCTGATGCAGATCGTGACGCTGGAAGTCGCCAAGGTGCTACGGCGAATTAAAGAGAAGGATGTTCAGATTGAGCTCGACGCGACAGCGAAAGAATTCCTGATCGAGAAGGGGTACGATCCACAATATGGTGCACGACCGATGCGTCGCGCGGTCGAGCGCTACCTGGAAGACCCTTTCGCGGAAGAGCTGTTGCGCGGCAATATGAAGGCTGGTGACGTTGTCCACGTCACCCTCAGCGAGGGCAAGCTTGCCTTCCATGTCGCCGAGCCGCAAGCGGCGGGCGCCGGGGCGAGTTAGGCCATTGGCTCTACTCAGGCTCGACAGGTCTCGCTCTACCCACGCCGTTCCCGTCCTTCAGGCTCGACAGAGGCTCGCCCTACCGACGAAGGCAATGGGGTTCACGCGCGCGGGTGCGCACTGGCATACGCCTTCTTCAACCGTTCAACCGTGACATGGGTGTAAATCTGAGTGGTCGACAGGCTGGCATGGCCGAGCAGCGCCTGGACGCTGCGAAGATCGGCGCCCCCATCGAGCAGATGAGTTGCGAAGCTGTGCCGCAGTTTATGCGGACTGAGGCTGATCGGAATAGAGGTGTAGCGGAGATAACGTTTCAGCACGAGCCAGATTGAGCGCGGCGAAATCCGCCTGCGCGACTTGTTGATGAAGAGCGGACCCGACCGGACATCCGCAGTCACCTCGTAACGCGAGATAGCCTCCAGCGCCGGTGCGCCCACGGGGCAGACGCGCTCCTTCCGCCCTTTCCCGAAAACGCGGACCGACTCGGTGTAAACGTCGAGATCAGAAACATCGAGCGCCGCGAGTTCAGCCAGGCGGAGGCCGCTGCTATAGAAAAGCTCCATGATCGCGGCATCCCGGGCGGCCATCCAGACAGGTGCGGATTTTTCCCTGGGCGCGCGGAGAGGCGCGGAAAGCAGTTCGTCCACCTGCGAGGCAGTGAGCACCAATGGCAACTTTTTCTCCGCTTTCGGCAGGTGAAGCTGGCGCACTGGATCAAGGCGCAGTCCCTTTCGTTCCACCAGCCAGCGATAAAACGTGCGCAACGCGGAAAACTGCAGGCGAATGTAGGAACGCGCCTGACCTTCTTTCATGAGACGGAAAAGATGGTTTCGAAAGTCGTCTGCGCTGCGCTCTTTCCAACGCGGCGTGCCGGTGCCGACGAAATCGTTGAAGGCGTGGCGATAAGCGGTGATCGTCCGGGGCGAGGCATTTCGCTCGACCTCCATATGGCGCAGAAATTCCGCCGCGAGCGCATCGCGCGGAAGCCGTGGTGCACGGTGGCTAGTCGGGCTTCTCAATTTGATAACGACTCGTCGCAGCACCAGCGCGGCCGTTATACTGACTCCTGAAGATCGGCGGTGGATTGGTCGAGATCAGTTCGTAATTTTTCAGGACGAATTCGGGATATATGCCGTTGCTGGCTGGCTCGTAAACTTTGTCGCCGCTGAAGCCGCCGTAGAGCTTGTATTCGTAGTTGTTGTCGTTGCCGAAATTCACCTGCTCACGATCCGGCGCCAGCTTCTGTTTCTCGTTCAACATCACGAGCTGAGCCGAGCCCCACGCTTCTCCAGGCCGGCGAATGTAACCCCAGAATTTGTAATCCGGTTTATAGTAACGCCGGCCGATATAGTAATCGCCCGGCGGCTCGGATTGGATCCGCTGCGACATGGCGATCCGGGCCTGCTGAATTCCGAGCGGAACGGTTTCGCAGCCGCTCAGCAGCAGAGCGCCGGAGAGAAGCTGAAGTGAAAGCAACAGACGCACGCTTCGGTTCTTCATACTGTAACCCCTTGTATCGCACCGGAGGCTGTTACGCAATCGTGCGACCCCGCGGTGCACTTTTCGCCTTTCGAAAACCCGGCGGCCTGCCCTAGACTTGTGCCGATGATTGACTCGGAAAACCATGTCTCCGGCGTGCGTGATTTGGATAAGGTTTTTCGAAAACGAACGCGGGACTCCTGGCTTTGCCGCCTCGGCGGTGAATCGCGATTGCAATAATATTTGGATCGAACGCGATGTGTCGGCACTCTCTTTCGGTGAAATGGAAATTCGGCTGGCTTCGCGCCCGATCCCGATCGGTTTGTGATGAGCGAAGCTCGGGTTTCGTAAACAGCGGATGATGGTTCGAGTTATCACTGCAGTTGGCGCAATTGTCGTCTCGTTCTGCACTTATTTGGGCGAGGTCGTCGTCCTCGCGGGCGAAACGTTCGGTTCCATTTTCACGCACAAACTGCGAGGCAAACTTTTCATGAGCCAGATCGTCGAGATCGGACTCCGGTCACAACTGGTCGTCGTAATCACTGGCGGATTCACCGGTGCCGTCTTCGCGGCGCAGACATTTTTTCAATTCAACAAACTAGGCATGGGCTCGGCCGTCGGCGCTGTCGTGTCGGTGGCGATCTGTCGCGAGCTGGGTCCGGTTCTGACTGCCTTGATGGTCACGGGACGGGTCGGCGCGGCGATGTCGGCCGAGATTGGCACGATGAAGGTGACGGAACAAATCGACGCGCTCCGCGCGCTGGCCGTTCATCCGATCGATTATCTGGTCGTGCCGCGGGCGCTCGCGATGATGATTTCCATGCCACTGCTTGTGGCCGAGTGCATTGGCGTGGGAATCGCGGCGGGATATTTCGTGGCGATTTTTCTGCTCGAGGTCAACGGCACTTACTACATGGCGAACATGGTCCGGTGGACCTTGCCACGCGATATCATCATGGGTCTGACGAAGGCCTTCTGCTTTGCGCTGCTGATTGTTTTTATCAGCTGCCACAAAGGGCTGACGACGCGTGAAGGCGCGGTCGGAGTAGGAAAAGCAACCACAGAAGCCGTGGTTGATTCGTCGCTCGCCGTGCTCATATCGAATTTCTTCCTCACGATGATGCTGAACATCATCTTTCCAGCCGGGTATCAATGACGTTTGAGGGACTCTCCACGCAGGATCGGGGCGCGGCTTTCCAACTTGCGTCACCAGCGCCCATCTGTCATTGGGGTCGGGTTCGCGAAGTTAGGCGTGTGCAAATGGGGACCATTGCGGAAGCTGCAAACGTTTTATCTTCGTCCCCCGGGACCGCGGCAATGATCTCCGTGCGAGCGCTTAAAAAGAGGATCGAAGCGCAGGAGATTCTGCGCGGAGTCGATCTCAATGTCCGCACCGGCGAGACCCTGGTCGTGATCGGACGCAGCGGCGGCGGGAAGAGCGTTTTGTTGAAACACCTTGTCGGCTTAATGCAGCCTGACAGCGGTGAAATCTGGATCGAAGGAGAGAACATCATTGGGTTGAGCGAGCGCAAACTCGCGGCGATCCGGCGCAAAGTGGGCATTCTCTTTCAGGGCGGCGCGCTCTTTGATTCGATGACGGTGGAGGAAAACATCGCGTTCCCGTTGCGCGAGGCGGGCGAACGCGACCCCGGAGTCATCCGTGAAAAGGTGGACGAAATGCTCGAAGTTATCGAACTCGACGGGCAACATGACAAAATGCCGGTAAACCTTAGTGGCGGAATGAAGAAACGCGTCGGCCTTGCGCGCTCAATCATTCGACGACCTTCCTGCGTGCTCTATGACGAGCCGACAGCGGGCCTCGATCCGGTCGTTTCAGACAGCATCAACCGGCTGATCCGCCGTCTCCAGCAGCGCTTTCGAGTCACGAGCATTGTCGTGACACATGACATGAAGAGTGCGTTCCACGTCGCGGATCACATCGCATATCTGCACGAAGGACGGATTTTTTTTAACGGGACGCCAGCAGAGCTGAAACAATCACCCGAAACGCTTATCCAGGATTTTCTTCTTGGCCGATCCGAAGACCAGGCCTAGAGCGACGGAAAAACTGTTCTCCTCAGAGAAGCGAGAGCCGTGATAACCTCACAGCGCGCGGAGTGTTTCGCGCAAGATTCTGATGGCACAGCACGAGCGAGGAATTGAATTCAAAGTCGGCGCGTTTGTCTTCATCGGGCTCGCTGTCCTCGCTGCGCTCGTCGTGCAGTTCGGCCGGGTAGGGGAGGGCTTCAAAACATATTACGGGCTGACGGTCCAGTTCCCCGACGCGAGTGGTTTGTTGAAAGGTTCCGATGTTTTGCTCGCGGGCGCGAAAATCGGCCGCGTTGCAGGAGGGCTGCGCCTTGCCCCCGGCGGCCAGGGTGTCGAGGTGCCGCTGCGCATTTATGATTACATTAAAATCCCCGCCGGCAGCAAATTCACGGTCGGCAGCTCCGGATTGCTTGGGGATCGTTTCGTGGCGGTTGCAATGCCGAAGGGTCAACCGACTTCTTATCTGGGCAAGGACGCGAAAGTCGCGGGCGCGAGAGAGACCGGGCTCGACGATCTCACACGTGAAGGTGGATTTCTTGTGGGCGATCTGCGCGGCACGGTGCAAAATTTCAATGGCACCGTGACGCGCTTGAATGAGCAGGCATTGTCGGATGCCAACATGAGTGGATTGAAGTCGAGTATCGAGCATCTCAAGACGGCAACGGGCGCTCTGGCGGAGTCGTCATCGAAAATCGACGGCGTTGTGGAGAAGGCGGATGCGACCATGGGCTCGTCCAAGAAAGCCGCCGACGATCTGCAAGTGGCGATCGCGGATGCGCGTAAGACAATTCAGTCAGCCACGCAGATTCTGCGCGAAGCGACGAAGGGAGATGGGTTGCTGCCGACCTTGCTCAGCAATCAAGAGCTCGCGCAAGATTTGCAGGCGCTGATCGGCAACCTGCGCGCGCATGGCATTCTATTTTATCGTGACACTGCCGCGAAAACGGAAGCGCGTGCCGCACCAACTCCGCCGCGCAAGCCCTCCCCACGACGATGACACCTCTTCTGACGGTAAATCTCCTGCGCGTCTTGTTCGTGACCTTTTGCGCCACGATAGGCGGATTGATTTCCTCCGAAATCCAACGTAACGCGCTGCCCGGCGTTTTGATTGGCGCCGTCTTCGGCCTGCTCGTGGTCCTCGCGGATCGGCTCCTGAAAGGATTTTCTCTCCGCGCGTTTTCCTCCGCGACCTTCGGGCTTTTGCTCGGGCTGTTCTTTGCCAATCTTCTGATCGCCTCGGATGTATTGCGTTACCAGCCGGACACGACGCAGTGGGCGGTCCGGCTTCTGGTCTATTGCACGTTTGGCTACCTCGGCATGATGCTCGCCATGCGGAGTAATCGCGATGAATTTTCCCTCATTATCCCCTACGTCCGGTTCGCGCGCGAGACCACGCAGCACGAGCCAATCGTGATCGATACGAATGTGATTATAGACGGGCGGATTGCCGATCTTTGTGCGACCGGGTTCCTGAGCCGCGCCTTGATCGTGCCGCGTTTCGTGCTCGGCGAATTGCAAACGCTGGCTGACTCGCGTGACAACGTGAAGCGGGAGCGCGGGCGCCGCGGGCTCGAGATGTTGAACCAGCTGCAGCGATCGCACGAAGTAGAGCTGACCATTCACGAGAGTACTGGCGACGCTGATTTGGACACCGACGCTCGCATGGTCCGCACCGCCAAGCTTTTGCAGGCGCGCCTGCTGACGAATGATAACGCGCTCTGCCAGGTCGCGCGTTTGCAACAGGTGCCAACGCTCAATCTTGGTGATCTCGTGCGCGCCTTGCGCCCGACGGTGGTCGCCGGAGATGAGATCGAACTGCACCTCATGAAAGAGGGCCGCGAAAGTCATCAGGCCGTCGGATATCTCGCGGATGGGACAATGATCGTGGTAAACCACGCGCGTTCACAGATGGGAAAGACGGCCGCAATCGTCGTCTCCAGCGCACTGCAAACCGCCGCCGGCCGCTTGATATTTGCCGAGCTGAAAGAGAATGCCATTGTCCGGACCTCGCTGCACCCGGCAAAAACGGATGCGTGACGCGACCGCCAACCGCTCTCAGCGGCGCGAGAACGTTCGTGGTGCCGAATTGGCCTGACTGGCGCGTTTACTTCGTCGCGAAGAGCTGATGACACGGATGGCCCGATCAGGAATGCGCCGCCTTCCATAGTGGGATCGCTCTCTAGCCGATCTGCCGCACAAGCTTCTTCAAAGTTACGTCGGCGAGATGTGCTCTCATCGCGTCTTCGGCGCTTTCGGCCACCGAGGTCATAATCGCATGCATACGGCAGCTGACGGGACAATGCCTCCACGCCTTCCGCTGGCTCACCGCGATGACGGGCCTCGGCTCAACGGCGTCGTAAATATCGCGCAGTGAGATAGCGCCCGCCAGTTTGCGCAGGCGAGCGCCGCCATATTTCCCTGAAAAAGTTTCGACCAGACCGGCGCGGCGCAGGGCGAGCAGCAATCGCCTCACTACCACCGGATTCGTGTTCACGCTTTGTGCGAGGGTCTGCGAGTCTATGATCCCACCGGAAAAAGCGAGCGCAGCCATGATATGAACGGCGAAAGTGAACTGCTGGTTGACCACGGCCTAAAAATGTAATTGTGTTTGTTACAAATCGAGATGAATGTTACTTGGCAGTAGTGTCAGATACAAATAGAGACTACCACAAATGAAGAAGATCGCATTGATCACCGGAGCTAATAAAGGGATCGGCCTGGAGACAGCCCGCCAGCTCGGAAAGCAAAACATCACCGTCCTCCTCGGAGCGCGCGACCTCGCCAAAGGGCAGCACTCAGCTGATGTTTTGAAAGGCGACGGCATCGACGCCCGTGCAATTGAAATCGACGTCAATAGCGCCGACGCCATCCGCAAAGCTGCTGCGCAGGTAGAGCGCGACTTTGGCCGGCTCGACATTCTGGTGAACAACGCCGGGGTCATGCTGGACGACACCGCCAGGAAAGCGAGCGAACAGTCGCTTGAAACATGGCGACGTACCTTCGACACGAATCTGTTTGGCTTGATCGCGACGACGCAAGCTTTTCTTCCGCTGCTCCGCAAGAGCGACGCAGGCCGCATCGTCAATCTCTCGAGCATTCTCGGCTCGATTACCCTCCACGCGAAGCCGGGCTCGCCAGTTTACGGCAGCCCTTACACTGCTTACAACGTCTCGAAGTCGGCGGTAAATGCCTTCACCGTCCAACTTGCCTGCGAGCTGAAGGATTCTAAAATCAAAGTGAATGCCGCGCATCCGGGTTGGGTGAAAACGGAAATGGGTGGAGAAGGCGCAACCATGGAAATCCAGGATGGCGCTAGGACCAGCGTCGCGCTTGCCACGGTCGGCCCAAACGGTCCCAACGGTGCCTATCTGCACATGGGCGAGACGCTCCCCTGGTAACACGGCATGGATTTGCAACTCAAAGGCCGCCGCGCATTTGTCTCCGGTTCGACCGCAGGGATTGGCTTCGCGATCGCGACAGCGCTCGCCGCCGAAGGGGCCCGTGTGATCGTGAACGGCCGGACGGACGAGCGGGTGAAGGCCGCGCTCCAGCAGATTCAGGCGACTCATCCGCAGGCGGAACTGGAAGGCTTTGGGGGTGACCTTTCGACCGAGGTGGCGGCAGCGAACCTGGCGCGCCGTTTTCCGGAGATCGATATTCTCGTCAATAACCTCGGCATCTTTGAACCGAAGCCGTTCGAAGAAATTCCCGATGACGATTGGCGGCGCTTCTTCGAGGTGAACGTGCTGAGTGGCGTGCGCCTGAGTCGACTATTTTTGCCGGGAATGAAGCAGCGCGACTGGGGCCGTATTATTTTCATCTCGAGCGAATCGGCGCTCCAGATTCCGCAGGAGATGATCCACTACGGGATGACAAAAACCGCGCAGCTCGCGGTGGCACGCGGCCTTGCCGAAACGACTGCGGGCACCGGCGTGACTGTAAATTCCGTGCTGCCGGGCCCGACGCGCTCGGAAGGCGTAACGGAGTTTGTCGAGCAGCTCTCGGGTGGCGCATCGTTCGCGGACTTCGAGCGGGAGTTTTTTGAAAAAGTACGGCCGAGCTCGCTCTTGAAGCGCTTCGCCAGAGTCGACGAAGTCGCCGCGCTGGTCGCGTTCGTCGCGAGCCCGCTTTCCTCGGCCACGAACGGTGCGGCGCTGCGCGTGGATGGTGGCGTGGTGCGCGCGATCGTCTGATGTCGGTAGCAAAGTTATCCCATATGACCGCAACCATTGATCTCCAGATTCCACCGCGCCTCGCGCGTCTCTCGCAAACAGGGGCCACGTCGGTCGTTGCGCCTCGATCGCTCGAGAGCGACGATCAGCTCCTCGACTCCTACTCCAAAACCATCGCGGCGGTGGTGAACCGCGTGGCTCCGACGGTCGTGAATATCCGCGTTCTGGATGGAGAGCGCGGTCAGGGCGGCGGCTCGGGATTCATTATCGCGCGCGATGGATTCATCCTCACCAACAGCCACGTGGTGCACGGTGCGCGCGAGCTCGAGGTGACGCTGCACGATTCACGCGTTTTTCCGGCGAGGCTCATCGGCACCGATCCCGAGACGGACCTCGCGGTTATCCGGATCGATGCGCCCGACGTGCAGCATGCGCGTCTGGCCGACTCGTCCGGGATTCGTGTCGGGCAAATTGCGATCGCAGTTGGCTCGCCTTATGGATTTCAACAGACCGTCACAGCCGGAATCGTGAGTGCGCTCGGCCGGTCGATGCGCGCCGAGTCCGGCCGGCTGATGGACGAGATCATTCAGACGGATGCAGCCTTGAATCCCGGGAACTCGGGCGGTCCGCTTTTGAACAGCGCGGGCGAAGTGATTGGCGTGAACACGGCGGTGATTCTGCCAGCCCAGGGGATTTGCTTCGCGATCGCCAGCAACACGGCGCATTTCGTCACCGGCTGGCTGATCAAGGAGGGCCTGATTCGCCGCAGCTCGATTGGCTTGGCTGGGCAAAATGTGCCGCTGCATCCGCGCGTCGTTCGTTTTCACAAATTGCCTAACGAACGCGGCGTGCTGGTGATGGAAGTGGAACCGGGCAGTCCGGCGGCAGTCGCGGGTCTGCAAAAGGGCGATACGGTTGTCGGCTTCAAAGGTCAGCCGGTCGCGACGATCGATGACCTGCACAAGCGCCTGGTTGCGTCAGAAATCGGCGTGCCGTCACCGATCATGTTCCTGCGCGAAACCGAGAAGCTCTTTCGCATGGTGGTTCCGCGCGAGCTGCCACCCGCGCAACCGCTCCGTCGCGAAAAACTCAGCTAAGGAAAAAATCATGAACGAACCAATTAATATCAACGAAGCCAGCTTCGAAAAGGCTGTCATCCATTCACCGATTCCGGTCCTGGTGGATTTCTGGGCGCCGTGGTGCGGCCCGTGCAAAATGATCGCGCCGGTTCTCGACGAAATCGCGAAGGAAAACGGCGACCGCTTTCGCATCGCCAAAGTGAACATCGACGACGAGCCAGCCTTGCAGCAGCGCTTCAATGTCCGCGGTGTGCCCACGCTCTTGTTCTTTAGCGGCGGCCAGCAGCGCGACCAAATCGTCGGCGTGGCCGCGAAGCAGACGATCGTCGAGAAACTCGGAAAACTTCAACCGCAAGCAGCCTGACGAAATCACCGAACCAACCATTATGTCCAAGCTTATCGCTCCCGATCTCACGCAACGTCCGCCGCGCAGTCCACGTTCCCGGCTGGGCGGCTACGCCATCCTGCCGCGCATGCTCGACAAAGGCCGCGCCGAAATCGCCGGATCGAGCGGCGAGTTCCATTACAACTGCCCGCTCGATCAGCACATCGTCAATTTTCTCGGGCTCGATCCCGACGCGCTCCGCGAGCAACTCGCAGCCGGGAAAGGTGACGGCGAAATCCTCCAGTGGATCAACGCGAACGCGCAGCACCAGCGCACTCCGTGGGAGATCGAACAGTGGAGCGATTTCCAACAGCGACGTGGCCCTGACAGTGATGCCGAGACCCTCGGCTATTTCGCGGAGGCGGTCGGCAAATTTGCGAAAACCCGCGAGGACATCAAGACCTGGGCCGATCTGCTCGATCTCGACGATTTCGTCACCTTCGGCGGCAAACCCTGACCCATCTCAACCCAAACAAGAAAAACACTTATGCCTGATAAAACAAGAACGGCACTGGTCACGGGAGGCAGTCGGGGAATCGGCGAAGCGATCGTCCGCAAACTCGCTGCCGACGGCTTCAACGTCGCATTGACCTACTCGAAATCTGCATCGGAGGCGGAACGGGTCGCCGCTGAGATCAGCAAAAATGGGACGCGTGCCGTCGCCTTCAAAGCTGACGCCACCAACGAGAGGGAGATCGACGGATTAGTCGATCAGGTGGTGAAGGAATTGGGAGGGCTCGACGTGCTCGTAAACAATGCTGGCACCTTTGCGCCGGCACCGATTACCGAAGAAAAAATCGAAGACTTCGATCGCATCATGAACACCAACGTCCGCGCGGTTTTCCTGCTCTCGCGCCGCGCCGCCGCGGTCCTGCCCGAAGGTGGTCGAATTATTAATATCGGCAGCGTCAACGGCGACCGGGGAGCGTTTCCTGGTGCCGCGACCTATTCCGCGTCGAAAGCAGCGGTCGCTGGCCTAACGAGAGGTTGGGCGCGCGATCTGGCGGCGAGGAAAATCACGGTCAACACTGTGCAACCGGGGCCGATCGATACCGAGTTGAATCCGGCCGATGGCGACTTCGCCGAGATGTTAAAACCCATGACCGCGCTGGGCCGCTATGGCCGTGTGGAGGAAGTGGCGGCGCTTGTCGGATTCCTAGCTTCGCCGGCAAGCAGCTATATCACCGGTGCGGCGCTGAATGTCGATGGCGGATTCAACGCCTGACCCGAAGATGAATCGCGTCGCGTTAGTCACGGGTGTCGGCCCGGGCCTGGGTGCGGCCCTGGCGCGACGTTTCGCGGAGGAAGGGTTTGCCGTCGCGATCGTCGCGCGCAGTCCGGACTTCATCGGCAAATTAGCCGGTGAACTCTCCTCGTCAGGCCAGCGTGCTATCGCGATGACGGCGGACGTTGGGCAGGCAAATGAAATCTCCGCGGTGGTGGCGAAAACGCGAAGCGAGCTCGGGCCGATCGGCGTTCTCATCCATAACGCGAGCGGCGGGGCCGGCGGCGAGATGCTCGGCCTTTCCGCGGAGAAATTCGAGACAGCGTGGCGCGTGACCGCCTTGGGTGCGTTCCTGTTGGCGAAGGAGACTGCGTCCGACATGATTGATGGTGGTGGCGCAATGCTCTTCACCGGCGCGACTTCCAGCGTGCGCGGCGGAGGCTGGCTCGCTTTCAGCAGCGCGAAGTTCGCTTTGCGTGGGATGGTGCAATCACTTGCGCGCGATCTTTGGCCGAAAGGCGTCCACGTCGCGCACGTGCTCGTCGATGGAATCATCCGTTCAGAAGAAAAGGAAGAGACAGATGGTGCGCGCGCGTTGCTCGAGCCCGGCGAGATGGCGGAAGCCTATTGGTATCTGACAAATCAACCAAAGTCGGCATGGACCTTGGAATTGGATCTGCGCCCGAATGGCGAGGAGTTTTTCACATGAGACTAACGAGTGGTTTAACGGTGCTCGCACTCGCGAGTCTGGCAGTCGGTTGCGGCAAGAATCAAAAGCCGGCTGGTCCGCCGCCGGCGGCGGTCACGGTGGTCAAGGCCGAGGGGAAAGAGGTCACGGAATGGGACGAATATACCGGACGTCTCGCCGCGGTCGATGAAGTGGACGTCCGCGCGCAGGTCAGCGGTTATCTGCAATCGATCCACTTCAAGGACGGCTAGATAATTAAGAAAGGCGATCTGCTTTTCGTCATCGATCCGCGTCTTTATCAAGCGGTGTTGGATCGCGCCGCGGCCCAGGCAAAGCAGGCTGAGGCTGGCCTGGCCTTGGCCGATCTTAACCTGAAACGAACGCAGGAGCTCGCGAACAAAGCCGCGGTCGCGTCGCAGGACCTCGACGATCGGCGCAGTAAACAACTGGAAGCGGCGGCAGCGCTTCAGGTCGCGCAGGCGGAGGTGAACGCGGCGAAACTCAATCTCGATTTCACCCAGATCACCGCGCCGGTCAGCGGACGAATTAATCGGCACGCGGTCAGCGAAGGAAATCTCATTAGTGGCGGTGCCGCCAATGCGACGTTGCTTACCACGATCGTTTCGCTCGACCCGATCCACGCTTACTTCGAAGCGGATGAGCAGGCGTATTTGAAATACACGCGGATGAACCAATCGGGCGCACGCCCGAGTTCGCGAGACGTGCCCAACCCGGTCAAACTGGAATTGGCGGACGAGCACGACTTCCCGCACCTCGGCAAGATGGATTTCGTCGAGAACCGAATTGACGTGAACACGGCGACCGTTCAGGGCCGCGCCATTTTCGAGAACGCAGATCTGGTTTTGACGCCCGGTCAATTCGTTAGGCTACAGCTTCTCGGCAGCCCTCCGCATGAGGCGATTCTAATTCCGGACCAGGCGATCGTTTCCGATCAATCGCAGAAGTTTGTCTGGGTCATCGGCGACGACGGCACCGCGATCTACAGCAAGGTAACACCGGGACCAATGATCGCCGGCCTGCGCATCATCCGCGACGGCCTCAAGCCTAACGAGCCAGTTGTCGTGCTCGGGCTGCAGAGCGTGCGCCCAGGTAGTGCAAGCGAGGGAAGAACCGGCGTCGAAATTCATCACGACCGACGAGCAGGCGACTGCGATCGCCGCCGGTCTCGCGAAACCAACCGGGGAAGGGAAGTAAATGCGGAATGCGGAATGCGGAATCGAAGATGAGCGAGAGCGAACGTGATCTGAAGGTACGCACGAAAGGTTTGGCATTGCGCATCTTGAAACTCGTGGCCCTGCCGAAGACGATCGCCGGACGTGCACGAGCGTCGCAACTTGTGCGATCGGACACTTCGCTCGCCGCGAATTTACCGCGCGGC
>JBDTYN010000076.1:0-17944 GCA_040005675.1 Chthoniobacterales bacterium | reverse complement strand
TCAAAATCACCTTCAAGAAAGGGACGGGTGATACGCCCGACGACTTTTACGTCGCTTACATTGATCCGCAATCACGCCAATTGAAACTCGCTTCCTACGTAGTCACATTCCCCACCATGCGGAAAGGACGCCCGGTGGAACAGCTCGATCAGCACGCCATCGTTTTCCAGGAGTGGCAGCAGGCGGATGGTTTGCTCGTCCCGAAGCAGGCGCAATTCTACAAGTGGGTGAACGAGAACATCGAAGGCGAGCCGTTAGGCAAACTGGAATTCTCGAACGTGCATTTCTCGAAGGCGCAGCCTGATCCTGCGAAGTTCCGGAAACCGGACGGCGCGGTCATTGCTCCCTTGCCGTAGGAACGGAGTTAAGAGTTGAGTGTTTGAGCGTAGAAATTCCATGAGAAAGAGGGCTTCCGCTCTATCGTCGCGACACTGAATATTACCTTCCTACGTCTTTCCGAACGATGCCGGCGCTGAGCAAACAGGACAAACTCCGTCTCCTCATCATTCTGCTGGAGAGTCGTCACGGCGATCTGCGCGAACAAAACCTGAATCGCCAGGGCAAAGGTCACTTCCACGTCTCGGGCATGGGCCACGAAGCGCTCGCCGCCATCTCCTTCGCGATGGAGGACGGGGACTATATTTTTCCATACTACCGCGACCGCGCGCTGGTCCTCGGCCGCGGGGTTGCTTCGCGGGAACTGGCGCTTGATTACATGGCCAAACGCAAAGGCCAGAGCGGCGGGCGCCAGATGCCTTCTCACTACAGCTATGCCGACCGCAACATTTGGAGCGTGCCCACCCCGACAGGTGCGCAACTTCTCCCGGCATGCGGCGTCGCCTGGGGCATCAAGCTGGACGGAAAGCCAAACTTTGTCGTCGCGACAGTCGGTGATGCGGCGACGCGTCAGGGAGACTTTTTCGAGGCGGTTTGCTTCGCGAAAGAGAAGCAACTGGCAGTGCTCTTCGTCGTCGAAGATAACGGCTACGGGATCAGCAGTTCCACCCGCAAGATCAATCCCCTCGCCCTTGGCGTTCTTCCCTCGGAAGACTGGCGCGAAATTGACGGAAGCGATTTACAAACGGTCCACGATGCAACGTCGCAAGCCATCGAACATTTGCGCGCTGGGAAAGGCCCCGTTTTCTTCTGGGTCAAAATGGAAAGGCTTTCGAGTCACACGAGCTCGGACGACCAAAAGCTGTATCGGAGCGCCGAGGAACTCCAAAACCTCGAGAAAGGCGATCCTCTCAAGAAATGGAAAGATCGACTAGTCGAAGAAGGAGTCCTCACGCGCGAGGCCTATGCGAAGCTCGACCAGGAGATCAAGGAACGCGTTCGCCAGGAGTTCAGCGAGGCCGAACGGGAGAAGGATCCAACGGCGGATGAATTGGAATTGCACGTCACGGCTCCTCCGCCCGAGCTCGATGAGGAAGTTCTCCCCGCCGGCAAATACCGGATCGGAGATACGGTGAACAAGACGCTCCGCCTTGGGCTGGAGAAAGACCCTGGCCGCATCATTTTCGGCGAGGATATCGAGGATCCGAAAGGTGGCGTATTTCGCCTGACCCAACGCCTTTCCACGGATTTTCCGAAGCAGGTATTCAACTCCCCGCTCGCGGAGTCGACGATCGTGGGAGTGGCATGCGGACTCGCTTCCTACGGCAAGCGGCCGGTGTTCGAACTGCAGTTCGTCGACTTCATCAACCCCGCGTGGAACCAGCTCGTTACGAACCTCTCGACCTTGCGCTGGCGCTCCTTCGGGACGTGGACGTGTCCTCTGGTTATATACGCTCCCTACGGCGCATACCTACCCGGCGGTAGTCTTTGGCACAGCCAGGCGAACGAAGCGCCCCTCGCCCATTATCCCGGAATCAACGTCGTGATTCCGAGCACGCCGGAAGACGCTGCCGGTCTGCTCTGGACCGCCATGCACACCGACGATCCGACGTTTGTTCTGATCCCGAAACATTTGCTCTGGGCCGAACACGAATCGGCGGAGCCGATTTTTCCGGTTCCGCTCGGCCAAGCGCGCACGCGCGCGAACGGCGCGGATGTGACGCTGGTGGCATGGGGAAACACGGTCGAGAAGTCGTTGGAAGCGCTCGAAAAAATCGGGGAAGAAGCGAGCGTCGAGCTGATCGATCTGAGATCGATCGTGCCGTGGGATCGGGCCGCGATCGAGGAGTCAGTCCGTAAAACCGGTCGGCTCATCGTTGTCCAGGAAGACACGGAAAATTGCAGCGTGGGGCAGATGATTATCACGCACGTCGCCGGGCAGCCGGAACTCTGGCACGAATTGGTGAGCCCGCCAATTCTGGTCAGCAAGGGCAACGTCATGATCGGATACAATCCAATTTACGAATACGCTGCCCTTCCCGATGTCGAACGCATTATCGAGGCGATCCGTCGCTCGGTTGCGACGCGGGGCGAGCGCGTCGCTATGGCGCCCGCGCAAAAGCGCGCCGAAACAGCCGTGGCGAAAGCAGAAACGGCAAAGGCCAAGGTGCGGCAAACTGAGCGTCGCACCCAAGGGATCACCGTTCCGATCATGGGCGAAGGGATTCGCAACGCGAAGGTCGTGGCGCTTCTCAAAAAGCCGGGCGACGCGGTCGAGCTGGACGATCCGCTTTGCGAAGTTGAAACCGACAAGGCGGTTTACCCAATCGAGTCCTCCTTTGCCGGCACGATGGGCGAATGGAAAACGGAAGTTGGAGCCAGCGTCGAGATTGGACAGGATATCGGGACGATTCTGAGCGGCGGAGCTTCGTGGGACGATCAGCTGGAAGCAGTTGCGGAAGTCTCCCCGGATTCTACGCGGAATGGAGTGCAGGAGGCCGCGCCTTCCCGCGCTGAACCGTCGGTCGCCGTGCCGCGCGCAAGGCGTCAAATCGACCCTGCTCTGTCGCCGACAATCACCCGCCGACTAGCGCGAGTCGTGCCGGCGAATCTTCAGATCAACGCGCAATGGGAAGCGATCCGCCGCGCCCGCGAAACCACCAAAAAATCGGGGACGAAAAATGCCGCTTCGCCCTCGGTGATGATCGCCTGGGCCGTGGTCAAGGCGATGGAGAAGCACGCGCCTTTCCGTCGCCTGATGCTCGATGACGACAGCATCGTCGAGAATGACGAGTTCGATCTCGGCATCGCAGTGTCGTTGGAAGGCGACCGGCTCGCGACCGCGGTTGTGACCGGAGCGAACAGGCGTGAATGGAACGATTTCGTGCAGCGTTACAATCAAACCGTCGAAGAAACTCGAGCCGGACGCGTCGATGCGGTCAATGCGCCTATTGTCATCAGCAGTCTCGGAGCTTTCGGCGTTCGGGCGGCGGCGCCGATTGTTGTGCCGCCGTCGGTTGGAACGCTGTTCGTGGGCTCAGCTCATCAGGAAATAATCGGCGACGGCAGAAAAACGGAACCCGCGGAAGTCATCACCTTATCGCTCACCTTTGACCATCGCGTGGTCAACGGCGCCGGTGCGGCAAATTTCGTTCATGAAATCAAGCAGCAGATTGAGAACTTCCAGGTCCCTGCCGCTGGTGTTCCCGCTAATTAATCCGCAGCTTTCGGGCGGTCGTCCCACCATTTGGAAAGACGTCCCTCCGGAACCTCCGGGATGGCCTGCCCGAGTTCGGCATAGTGTGAGGTGTCATTGAAAAGTGAAAGACGGGCGCGCGCCGGCTCCTTGAAATCGACAATATTCAGTGCCGCTGGTTTCTGGTCGAGATTGTCGCGGTAACGGCGCGGATCGAACCCGAGCAACGAACTGAGCAAGAGCCGGATCGTAGCCTTGTGCGAGACGACGATGACGTTCTGGCCGGGATGATTGCGGACGATATCGATTAACGCCGGCAAAGCGCGGGCGGTGACCGCGAGGCCGCTCTCGCCCCCGATGGGCGCAAACGTATACGGATCCTTTTCCCAATCGGCCGCTTCTTCGGCGTATTTTTCTTCGACTTCGTGCCGGGTCATTCCTTCCCAGCGGCCATGCGAAATTTCGCGCAAGCCCTCTCTGGCTTGAACTTCGAGATCGTGAGGCCCAGCCAGTATTTGCGCCGTCTCTGTCGTCCGGCCAAGTGGTGAAGCGTAAACGGCCGAAATTTTCTCCGTCGCGAGACGCCGCGCAAGCCGGTGTGTCTGCTCGCGGCCTTCATCCGAAAGCGGGACATCGGTGGCGCCGGCAAATCGATCCTCGGCGCTTAAAATCGTGGCGCCATGCCGAATCATGAACACGCGTGTCGCGACAGACGACATTACGATCCCGCCCAATTCGGCGGTCTTTTCTCGAGAAACGCCGCGACGCCTTCGGTCGCTTCCGCAGACTCGCGCGCCTCCATGTGATGACGCAGCGCCCGCGCAATATCCTCTTCCACCGGCGCCGACCAGAGTTCCTCGATCAACCGTTTGCTTTGCGTGAGCGCGATCGGAGCACCTTGCAACACGGAGTTCGCGATCTTGTTGACTTCATTCTCGAGTTCGCCCCGGGGAACAACACGGTTCACGAGACGGATCTCGTACGCCCTGGCCGCGTCGATCAGTTCGCCGCCGAGAAGCAGCTCGCGAAGATCACGCTCGTGCAATTGCCTCCGAAGAAATGTCATCACCAGACCAGCCACAAGGCCGCGCCGTACTTCCGGGTAACCGAATTTAGTTTTCTCGGCCGCCACGACAAAGTCACAAGCCGACATCACACCGGCTCCGCCGGCGACCGCCGCGCCATGGACTGCGGCAATCGTGATGAGTCGTGTTTCGCTTAACGTCCGCAGGGTCTTCGCGACCATCTCGGCGGAGCCATGTGCTTTGTGCGGCTCGCTCACTTCATTCAGGTCGAGACCGGTGCAGAACGCTGCGCCTTCGCCGCGCACAATCAAGACGCGCTGTTGCGGATCTGCCGCCGCTGTTTCGATCGCGGTAACGAATTCGGTCATTAGCTCAATGGTCAGCGCGTTACGCCGCTCCGGCCGGTTTAAACTCACGCGTGTGATCTGCGGACTGACCTTGTCGACGAGGAGGACGGGCATGATTCAATCAATCGCGCGCGTATCCGAGACACCGGTCCTTTTCGCGCTGGATGGCCACGATGGAAAGGGAGACCTCGGCCAGGTAATCAAGCGTCAGGATATCCAGGTTGGGCGCCTGCCTAACGAGTCGGGCCGGAGCGTTACCAACGAAAAGCGGAGATCGCGCCATGGCAGGAAGTTACACCTGCACGACGCCGGTGTGAAACTTTGCCTTGGGCGTCGGCCGCGACACATAGGAGAGCAGGCGGATCAGGACATCGCGCGTCTCGTGCGGTTGGATGATCGCGTCGACCCATCCGCGCGCCGCGCCGTAGCGGATATCGGTTTGCTCTTCGTATGACTTCTTAACGGTCGCGCGAAGTTCTTCCAGCTCTTCTGGTGAGGACTTTTTGTCGCCGCGTTCCCGCGCGCGGGCCAGCACACTGAAGATGGTGTCCGAAGCCTGCGCAGCTCCCATGACCGCGTAGCGCGAATTCGGCCAGGCCAAGATGAAGCGCGGATCGTAAGCCTTACCGCAAAGGGCGTAGTTCCCGGCGCCAAAGGAGCCGCCGACAACGACGGTAATTTTGGGGACGACAGAATTGCTGACGGCGTTCACCAGTTTCGCCCCGCTGCGAATGATTCCGCTTTGTTCCGCATCGCGGCCCACCATGAATCCGGTTACATCCTGGAAGAAGATGATCGGCAGCCCGGTCTGATTGCAATCGAGGATGAAGCGCGCGGCTTTATCGGCGCTATCGGCGTAGATAACGCCGCCCATCTGAATGCCTTCCTTTTTTGTGCGCACCTGGATCCGCTGGCTTGCGACAATGCCCACCGGTTTGTCCCCGATTCGCGCGTAGGTAGTGACCAGCGTTTTGCCGTAGTCGGCCTTGTATTCGTCCAGCGAACCGGCATCGATGATCGTCGCGAGCAGATCGCGCGTGTCATAGGGCTTGTGTCCATCCAGACTGATTAAATCGTAGACCGCTTCGGGCGGCTTCGCGGCTGCCTGAATTTTCGATGGCTTTATCCCGCGAGATTTTTTGGCAACTTCCGCTTCCGGGAGCAAGGCGATCAGAGACCGCAGACGCTCGAGGCATGACGCGTCGTCCTTTTCGTAAAAGTCGACCGTCCCGCTGACCTCTGCATGCATGTGCGCCCCGCCGAGCTCCTCTTGTTCGATCACCTCGCCGATGGCCGCTTTAACGAGCGATGGCCCGGCCAGATAGAGGCCGCTCCCTTCAGTCATGAGGACTTTGTCGCAGAGAACTGGGAGATAAGCGCCGCCCGCGACGCAGTTCCCCATGATCGCGGCGAACTGCGGAATCCCCGCAGCGGAGATGACGGAGTTATTGCGGAAGATTCGGCCGAAGTCGTCTTCGTCCGGGAAAATTTCGTCCTGCATCGGAAGAAAAACGCCGGCCGAGTCGACCAAGTAAACAAGTGGCAGCGCGCACTCGAAGGCGATTCGTTGTGCCCGGATCACCTTCTTCGCCGTCTGCGGGAAGAACGCCCCCGCCTTCACCGTGGCGTCGTTCGCCGCAATCATGCAGGGAACACCGGCGATGTTGCCAATGCCGGCCACGGTCCCGGCTGCCGGGACTTTCCCCCACTGCTCGTACATTTTATAGGCGGCCCAGAGTCCGAGTTCGAAGAAAGGCGCACCGTGATCCAAAAGCGCGACAATGCGTTCGCGCGCGGGCAAGCGCCCCAGCTTGCGCTGGCGTTCGGTCCCCGCTTTGCCACCGCCCTCGCGCAGGACTGCCTCCTCTTGCGCGACGGCCGCACAACGGTCGCGCAAAGTTTCGGTTCGACTGGCTGCGGTTCGGCTCATGAAAGCGAAGGACGCTTAAGCCGCAGAAGCTGACGAAGCAAGCGGGAGAACGCCAGGCGCCGCCCGCGCTACAAGCGTCTAGTAGACGTCGTTCTCGGAGGGATAACCGGAGTCGCCACGAATTGAACGCAACCGCTTGCGACTGCCGCGTTCGGATTCCGGCCGATTAATTCGTTCCATTGCAACTTTGACGAAGAACGGCACTGCTGCGAGCGCTCCGACGGAGACGAGCGCGATTGCAGTAGCCTGGCGCACCGGCCGCCTGATCCGATCGGCTACCAGCATGCCCAAACCCAGGCCAAGGGCTGTGCGCGTGAGGACAAGCAAACCATCCAGCGGAAGTTGCTCCGCGGTTTTTGGAATGGATATCGAGATCGACATCGCATACTGATATACGTCCCGTGGGTGAAAAGAAAACCGGAAATCTCGCGGCCGCGGAGTCGGTTGATTTCACTCGAACGATGCCGAACTCCATCTATGCCTTGATTCTTGCGGGCGGGAGCGGCGAACGTTTCTGGCCATTAAGCCGGCGCGCCCGGCCGAAGCAGCTTCTTCGGCTCGTCTCGGAAAAGACTCTGCTAGAAGCGACGGTCGCCAGACTCGATGGGCTGGTTCCACTCAATCGTATCGTCGTCCTCACGAATGCTGATCAGGAAGCGGGCGTGCGCGCTTTGCTGCCTCAACTCCCGAAGGAAAACATCCTGGCTGAGCCCGCCAAACGGGATACCGCGGCCGCCGTTGCGCTTGGCGCAGGTTGGGTGGCGGCACGCGATCACTCCGCCACGATGTTCGTGCTGCCGGCCGATCATCTGATTAAAGACGCCGCTGGTTTTCAACGGACACTAAGTGCTGCGGCCGTGGCGGCGACAGAGACGGGCGCGCTCGTCACCATCGGAATCCGTCCGACCTGGGCATGTCCTGGTTTTGGTTACATCGAACACGGAGAAGCTGTGCAGCTTGGCGGCGGGGCGCCTCAAGCGATCGTGCATCGCGTGGTGAGATTTCGGGAAAAGCCGAATGCCGATCTGGCAGAATCATTTTTGCGGAAAGGGAACTTCCGCTGGAACGCGGGGATGTTTGTCTGGTCGGTCGCGAGTGTCCTAACTGAATTCAACCGCCACGCGCCCGAGCTCGCGCGTTTCATCGCGCAACTGAGCATACCGGCCAATTTCGAAACCGCCTTGCGCGAGCGCTTCAGCAAACTGCCAAAAATTTCTTTTGATTACGCGATCATGGAGAAAGCGGACCCTGTGCTCGTCGTTGAAGCGGAGTTTGACTGGGACGATGTCGGAAGCTGGAAGGCAGTGGCCTCCCATTTTAAAAACGATGCTGATGGCAACGCGGCGAACTGCAACCTCGTTTCCGAAGACTCAACCGGGAACATTGTCTTCGATGAGGAGGGAAGTACGATTGCGCTGCTCGGCGTGCATAATCTGATCGTTGTCCGCACACCGGATGCCATTTTGGTTTGCCATCGCCACCAGGCCGAGAAAATCAAACACCTGATCGGCAAACTTCCGCCGAGCCTGCAATGAGCGAGTTGTCCGTCCGCCCCCGGGTGCTGGGGATCGACTATGGCCGGACGCGCATCGGTGTTGCGATTTCTGACGAACTCCAGATGCTGGCGCATCCGCTGGAAACAATTTCGACTGCGCCGGCGAAGGCTGCAGTTGCGCGCGTCGCAGAAATTGCCCGCTCGAACGTCGTCGAGCGGATCATTGTTGGCTTGCCGCGTCACATGAACGGCAGCCTCGGGATCTCGGCTGACGACGCGCTGGCATTCGCGGAGACACTCCGCCCGCTCGTTCGATGCGAAGTGACGATGTGTGACGAACGACTCTCGACCATGGCGGCAAACCGCGCACTTCAGGAGGCAGGGAGGAAAACACGCAACACGCGCGGCGTTGTCGATCAAGTCGCGGCACAAGTAATTTTACAAAGCTATCTCGATCGCTCCACTTCCGCCCGGGCGCCAGATCTTTGAATGCCGCAGCGGTTAAAACTAATTGTCGCGTACGACGGCACTTCCTTCTCGGGTTGGCAAAGCCAGGCGAGTGGCAACACGATTCAGGATCATCTCGAGCGGGCGTTTAAAGATGTAACGGGTCAACAAGTGCGCGTGCACGGGGCCGGACGGACAGATGCTGGTGTGCATGCGCTTGCGCAGTGTGCGCATGTCGACCTGCCGGACCGGGGTTTGCCGACGGCGCGCTGGCTCTCGGCGTTGAACGCGCTCCTCCCACCGGAGATCCGCGTTTTGCAGTGTCGAACCACAGGTCCAAAATTTCACGCACGGTTTTCCGCAACCGGAAAGGTTTACAAATATCGGGTCTGGAACGCGCCCATCCTGCCGCCATTTGAACGTAATCGTGCGTGGCACGTGACCGCTCCGCTGGATAAAGCACGCATCGACGCGACAGCGCAACGTTTCGTCGGAACACACAATTTCGCTGGATTTGCAGCGAACCGCGGAACGCCGGTGGAAAGCAGCATTCGGACGATTCGGACACTGGGGGTCCGGCGCGCAGGAGCCTTGCTCACCTTCGAATTCGACGGTGACGGCTTTCTCTACAAGATGGTGCGACTGATTGTCGGATCACTGGTTCGCTGCGGAACGGGCAAGGAATCCCTTGTGGAGATCGTCACGCGCTTACGCTCGGGCGAAGCGCACCGCGCCCGTTTTGTCGCGCCTGCCGAGGGCCTTTTTTTGCTTCGAGTGCGGTACTAAGACTGCTTCCCCTCCAGCGTTGAAGCTTCCCGGCGAGGCCTTTGAACACACCGTTGGCAGGGGAACTGCTTTATAGAATTTATAATGCCTGAGTCCGCTGCGCCCACGGCCAAGCCGGATCATGCCCGGAAAGGGCTCTTCGCTCGTTCCAGTGGCTGGCTCTTCAGTCAGCGCTATTTCCACTTCAAGCTGCTCTCCGGGACCGCCGTTGGCGTCGTCGTCATTGCTTTTCTTGCCGGTCTTTTTTTCTTCGTCACGCTCCAAAACCACACCCAAGACGCGCTGCGCAACCACACGATCGAAGTGATGCGTTTAAGCAGCGTAATCGAAAACGATGTCGCGGCGCTTGAAACCGGCCATCGCGGATACCTGCTGACGGGTCACAGTAGCTATCTCCAGCCCTTTCAAGAGCGGCGCGATGTAATCAAGAATCGCATCGACGCGTTAACAGGTCTGATTCTCGATAGCCCGATGCAGCGCAAACGGGTGATGAAGGTGCAGGAGATTGTGCAGAAATGGCTCGATTCAGTTGCGCTTCCGGAGATGAGCGCCCGACAGACCAAGAGTGCGTCGGCCCTCGATTTGATCGCCGCTCCCATGGCGGCGGTGGCCTTGGGAAACTCGCTCCTGGATCAGGCCCGGGAAATCCTGCGATCGCTTCAGGACGAAGAGCAGATCTTCCTCAATCAACGCATGCGTGAACAGGAATGGGCGACGCAGTCCACGCGGATTCTCGACTTTGTACCGAAGCTCGAGCGAAGCGTCGTCGAGATGGAGAAAGAAAAGCGCGGCTATCTTCTTACCGGGGACAGCGCGTTCGCGGAGGCTTATCGCCGTGCGACAGCGAGCTTTTACAGCTATCACGGTTACTTATCGATTCTCGTGGTCAATTCTCCCGGGGACGCTGAGTTTCTGGCGCAAATCCGAAGCAGCGTCGACCGATGGATTACCACGTCCGCCACTCCTGAGATGGACGCGAAACGCTCTGGTCGCGACCTGGCTGTATCGATCGCGAACGGCAACGGCGACGCGCTCATGGGGGACATCCGGCAGCTCATGGACACCTTCGAGAAGCATGAGCTCCAGCGCTATCAGGAGCGATCGGCGGCGGCGGCACGCCAGCGGGTGATCAAGACGACGGCGCTCGGCGCTCTCTGTTTGTTCGCGGTCGGGCTGCTCATCGTTTCGAACGCCTACAGTTTTGTCCTGGTGCGTCGTCAGCTTGCGAAGCTCGAAGGGGTCGAGATACGCATCCGTTCCATCATCGAGAACATACTCGATGGGATGATCACAGTGGATGACGAAGGGACGATCTGCTCCATGAATCCGGCGGCGGAGAAGATGTTTGGCTGCATCAACAACGAGATGGTCGGGCATAAGTTCACGAAGGTCGTTCCGAAAACCTACCCGGGCGAAGGAGAAGCCGAACCGGTCGGCTGTGCCTGGGACGATCTCGCCAACCGAACCGGCAGCACAACCCTCGCACTCGGCCGCACCCGCACACACGCTACTTTCCCGATCGAGATTTCGTTGAGCGAGATGACCGTCGACAACCACAAACTTTACGTGGCAATGATTCGGAATGTGACCGAGCGGAAGCGGATCGAACAGGAAATCGCCGCTGACAAGGAGAGCCTTGCCGTAACTCTGCGGTCAATCGGCGACGGCGTCATCACCACCGATGTGCAGGGCAAGATCATTATGATCAACAATGCCGCCGAGGCGTTGACCGGGTGGAATTACCGCGAAGCGATCGGCCAGCCGCTCAAGTCGGTCTTCAATCTCGAAATGGATATTGTCGCGCAAGCGCGAGCGCGAAATGCGATTTACCGGAACGAAGCGCAATCAATTCTTCTCGGGCTGCCGGAGAATGCGACACTCCGCTCACGCGAAGGCCACGAGCGTGTGATCGAACAAGTCGCTTCGCCGATTCGCGACAGCAAAAATGAAGTGGCCGGAGTTGTTTTGGTATTCCGCGATATCACGGAGCGCCAGCGCAACGAAGCGGAGCAACGGAAGGCGGAGACACTTGAGCAACTCGGCCTCCTGGCTGGCGGAATCGCGCACGACTTCAACAACCTGCTGACGGCAATTATCGGGAATATTTCTCTGGCATCATTGCTTCTTCCGCCGGGCGCTGAGCTGGCAACCCGCTTGAACGATGCAAAGAACGCGTCGATGCGCGCCCGAGATCTTGCCCAGCAGCTTCTGACGTTTGCCCGCGGTGGCGCTCCGATCAAGAAAACGGCGTCGATCGGCAAGTTGATTCAGGACACCGTGAGCTTTTCGCTGCGTGGTAAAAACAGCCGCAGCCAGTTCGTCTTCGGCGAGAATCTCTGGCCGGCCGAGATCGATGCAGGGCAGATCAGTCAGGTGATCGGCAATCTGGTTGTGAATGCCGACCAGGCCATGCCGAACGGGGGGACATTGCGCGTCTCCTGCGACAATTTCAGCTATGGTCCAGATGCCGAGCAAGTCATACCCGATCTGACGCCGGGCGATTATCTCCGGATCGCGATCAAAGACGAAGGCGTTGGCATTTCGGAGCAATATCTTAAGCGCATCTTCGATCCCTATTTTACGACGAAGGAAAAAGGGAATGGCCTTGGACTTGCGACCACCTATTCGATCATTAAGAATCACAACGGCTTGATTACCGTGGATTCGGAAGTTTATGCGGGTTCTACCTTCACCCTCTATTTGCCGGCGCTTCGTAATGAGCTGATCCCGGCGGACACACCCGGCGCGGCGAAGGAGGAGATCGCCGGATCCGGCAGCGTGCTCGTGGTTGACGACGAAGAAGCGATCCGTGCGCTGGTCGAATTTACGTTGAATCGGCTGGGCTACGAAGTCACGCAGGCGGAGACCGCGCTCGAAGGAGTCAACCTCTACCGTCAGCGGCTGGAAGCGGGCGAGCGATTCGATGCCGTTATTCTCGATCTCACGTTGCCTGGGGGCATGGGTGGGAAGGAGGCGCTCAAGTGTTTGATCGAGATCGATCCGACCGTCAACGCCATCGTCTCAAGTGGATATGCCATGGACTCAACCATGAGCCGCTACCAGGACTTCGGCTTCCGCGGCGTGATCGCAAAACCGTACGAAGCGTCGGAGCTAGGCAGGGTGGTGCACGAAGTCATAGAATCGAGTCACGTTAATCTGGTTCCAGATTACGAGGGCGGCAGACTCGCCACTCGAGTGGCCTGAGCTGGACGGCAGAGCGCCGAAACTGGCTCGAGTTCGAACTTTCGCCGCCGTGCTGCGCGCCAAGTTGGAACTCGCCGCGCTTAGGAAAGACAGATTCGTCCGGGTTATTCGGCGGCGTGATCCGCGCGCAGTCGAGGCAAGAGCTGCTCGAGGATTGCCGCGACGGATTGGCTGACCTCTTGCTCGTCAGTGCGGACAACGATCTCAGGATCTTCGGGCGCCTCGTACGGGGCATCGATGCCGGTAAAATCGCGGATTTGCCCCGCGCGCGCTTTTTTGTAGAGCTGCTTCGGATCGCGCTCTTCGCAAATCCTCAGCGGCGCATCGACAAACACCTCGATGAAGTCGGTGTTGCCTTCAAGCGTGATCTCGCGGGCCCGGCGCCGGTCGATCTGGTACGGGGAAATAAATGCAGTGATCACGACGGTCCCTGAGTCGGCCATTAATTTCGCCACTTCGCTGACTCGGCGGATGTTCTCGACCCGGTCCTCAGCCGCGAAACCGAGGTTCGAGTTCAAACCGTAGCGCACATTGTCGCCATCCAGCACATAGGAGTGAATCGCGCGGCCAAAAAGTTCGCCCTCTAGCGCGAGCGCAATGGTCGACTTTCCCGCGCCCGAGAGACCAGTCAGCCACACTACTGCGCCGCGATGGCCGTTCTGTCGCGCCCGATGTGCTGCAGTGATTTTGCCTTCACTCCAGAAAATGTTCTTGCTCTTGACCGCGGACCGATCGGTGTAGGTGCCGCCGAAAACGATTCCTCCTCCGCAAATCCGCCCGGCGACAATGAGAACGAACCGACCAAGCGAGGCAATGCGATCGTGGTTATCGACCACCAGTGGGGCGCGCGTTTGCAGGGTGACTCGCCCAACCTCGTTACGCTCGACAAAGTCGCTATCTCCCATTTGGACCGCGAGCGTCGAGGAACCCATCACTTGCTCGACCGCGGCCACTCTGCACCGCACCTCCTGCGTGGCCAACCGCAATGTGTAGTCGTCGCGCTTGTTGAGGGGCTCTTCTGCCATCCAGAAAATGTCCGCGCGCAGTCGATTCGTTTCGATAGGCGTGTCGGTTTGATGCGAGGCGACATAGCCACGCTCCACAAAGATCTGTTCCCGCAGAGTGATCCCAACGGAATCGCCCGCGACTGCCTCTTGCGGTGCCGCCGAATTCCAGCTTTCGATCGTCGCCACGATAGAAGACTTGTTCGCGGGCGAAAAAATCAGCTCGTCCCCCACGCGCAGCGAGCCGCTTTCGATTCGCCCGGCGATAATCCGGCGTTCGTCGAAACGGTAAATATCCTGCACGCAAAATCGCAGCGGCTGGTTGGCCGGCGCTGCTACGACTTTGAAATTGTCGAGCGCTTGCAGCACGGTATGACCGGTGAACCAGGCTAGGGCCGGATCACTGCGACGGGCGACGTTCTCGCCCCGCTTGGCCGACGCGGGAATGAACTCCCGCGCTGTAATTCCAAGCTCCGTCAGGAAATCACGATACTCCCGCTCGATCTCCCGAAACTTCCCCTCGGCATAACCGGCAAGGTCGAGCTTGTTCACGATGACCACGATCTGCTTGACGCCCAGCATGCTGAGAAGGTAGGCGTGCCGGCGGCTCTGCTCCCGCACCCCTTCGTTCGCGGCAATCACCAGGATCGCGGCATCGGCGCTGGCCGCCCCTGTGATCATGTTCTTGAGAAATTCCTTATGGCCGGGCGCATCGATAATCACGTACTGGCGCAGGGCGGTGCGAAACGGAATTTGCGTCGTATCGATCGTGATGTTTTGCGCCTGTTCTTCGAGCAACGCGTCGAGCAAAAAAGCGTACTCGAACTCCATTCCCTCCTCCGCACATGCTTTTTCGATCGCCGCCACCTTGCCTTCGGGCAGCGAACCGGTGTCGTGCAGAATTCGCCCAATCAGGGTCGACTTGCCGTGATCGACATGACCGACAAAAACGATTTTCAGCCGCTGCGTTTCCGTGCTCACATGAAACCTTTGGCGCGCAGTTTTTGCATCGCGTTGCGCTCGTGATGATCCTGGGCCCGCCCCGCTCGTTCGCTCGTGCGAGTCGTTTCGAGTTCCGCGATGATCTCTTCGATCGTGCTCGCGTTACTCGTGATCGGCGTTGTGATCGGGCGACAACCTAACGAGCGATAGCGCTCGCCATTTCGCGCGAAATACATTTGGGGAATCGGAATTTTCTCACGCAGGATGTAGCGCCAGATGTCGGTCTCGGTCCAGTCGAGCAACGGCTGGACACGGACGTGTTCCCCCTTCGCTGCGCTGCTCGCGAACTGGCCCCAGAATTCCGGCGGCTGGTCCTTGTATTCCCACTCGAATTGCGCGTTGCGAGGTGAAAAGTACCGCTCCTTCGCCCGGGTCGCATCTTCGTCGCGGCGGATCCCGGTGATCAACGCGTCCCACTGATGCTCCGCCATGACTTGCTGGAGCGCGACGGTCTTCAGCTCATGCGTGACGGTCACCGGATCGTGCGTCTCGTACCCGACTCCGCGGCTGCGCGCTTCGGTGTTGATCTTAACGATCAGATTGAGGTTGTAGCGTTCCCTCGCCCAATCGCGGAATTCCAGCATCTCGGGGAACTCGTAAGTGGTGTCGATGTGAAGAATCGGGAACGGTATCTTTCCGAAAAAGGATTTGAGCGCGAGCCAGATTAGAACGTTCGAGTCTTTGCCCATGGACCAGGGCATGGCCACGTTTTTGAAAACGCGATAAGCCTCCCGGAAAATAAAAATGCTCTGGTGCTCGAGGTAATCGAGATGCGTGCGGGTCGTTGACATCAGGCGGCTGGAAAAGCGAAGCGGCTCCTATACAATCACGTTCTCGGCAACGCAAATGTAGCCGGTCCCGGGCCAAGGAACGGGGAAATTGCTTGCACGGCTGTGCCCCGACCGTACTGTGCGCGGTGCGGGAAATCCGACCAGCGGCCTACGACTCCAAGATCGAAGGCAACGTGATTTTCACCCGCCTTGACGCCTCCATCAACTGGATGCGGAAGAACTCGCTTTGGCCCATGCCGATGGGGCTGGCATGCTGCGCGATCGAGTTAATGGCGACGGCTGCGGCGCGTTTCGACATTTCCCGCTTCGGCGCTGAGGTTATGCGTTTTTCGCCCCGGCAATGCGATGTAATGATTGTAGCCGGCACCGTCACCTACAAGATGGCACTCGCGGTCAAGCGCATCTATGACCAGATGCCGGAACCGAAATGGGTTATTGCCATGGGGGCCTGTGCTTCGACTGGTGGCATGTATCGGTCCTATGCGGTCCTGCAGGGCATCGATCAGCTTCTGCCCGTTGATGTTTACGTCTCCGGCTGCCCTCCGCGACCCGAGGCTTTGCTCGAAGGTCTGATGAAGTTGCAGGAGAAAATTTCCGGCGAGCGATCCTTCCTCGCGCAGAAGCACGGGTCACTCAAGAACCTGGCGATTACATGACAGGTGAGGAACTGCTTGCCTCCCTCGCAAAGCTGCTGGGCAGGAAGATCCAGGCGCGAGAGGAATTTCGCGGTGAAACAACCTTCACCATCGCAGGCACTGATTTGCGCGAAGTGGCGAAATTCTGCCGGGACGAACTGTCGTTCGATTACCTCGTGGACATTTCGAGCATCGATAACTTTGGCGATGATCCTCGTTTCGCGGTGGTTTACGAGCTCTACTCGATGACGCTCGCAGTTCACCTGCGGCTCAAACTAACGGTGTCGGAGGAAACCGGTGCCGTCGACACCGTTTCGGATATCTGGCCGAGCGCCAATTGGCATGAGCGCGAGATTTACGACATGATGGGAATTCGTTTCACCGACCATCCGGATCTGCGTCGCATTCTGATGTGGGACGGTTACCCTTATTTTCCGTTACGCAAAGAATTTCCGGTTGAAGGCCTGCCGAGCGAGATGCCCGACGTAGCCCTTTCGGCGGCCGCTCCTCTCGACGGCGGCCCGTTCGTGACGCGCCCCGGTACCGCCACCGCGAAAGACCGCGAACCCCGCGCCCGACGGCCCGAGGTTCGCGAGTAGATAGAACGACCGCGCGCGCCTCACCCTGTCCTCAGGCGGCGGAGACCGGCGGCGCGGAGGGCGGCGTTTTCATTGAAGCCATTACGTCCGGCCGAAGTCCGTCATCACGCCCTCCTGGAGCCTTCGCGTCCTGTTTTGGATAGGCGATCCGGGTGTGCAGCATTGTCATGAGCGTGAAACGAAAACGGTCTGCGATCGTTTTTAACTCGGCGAGCGTGAGGTCGCATTCGTCCAGCTGACCGTCGGCGAGTCGTTGACCAATTAGTTCCGTCACGAGCTGCTCCACTTTCTGGCGCGTTGGTTTTTCCAGGCTGCGCGAGGCGCTCTCGACCATGTCGGCAAGGCTGATGATCGCGCTTTCCTTGCTCTGGGGCTTTGGCCCGCTGTAACGAAAACTTTCCTCACTCACTTCAGGAATGTCGTCTTGGCGCATGTTCATGATCTTGCCGCCGGCGCGCGCATCCTGATGTTGTTGCAACGCGCGCTTGTAGAAATAGAAAACGAGCGAGGTGCCGTGGTGCTGCTGAATAATGTCGATGATTCGCTGGTTCAGCTTGTGCTTCAGGGCCAGATCAACTCCCTCTTTCACATGGGAAATGATGATCAATGCGCTCATCGTCGGGGCGAGATCATCATGAGGATTCCGCTCGAAGTTCATGTTTTCGGTGAAGTATTCCGGCTTCACGAGTTTGCCGACGTCATGAAAATACGAGCAGACACGGCAGAGCGTCGCGTTCGCCCCGATCGCTTCCGCCGCCGATTCAGCCAGGTTCGCCACGACAAGGCTATGATGATAAGTGCCGGGCGCTTCGATCGTCATCCGGCGCAGGAGTGGATGGTTCAAGTCCGATGCTTCCAGCCATGATATGTCGGTCGTGATTCGAAACAGATGTTCGAGCATCGGCAGTGCGCCACCCACAACCGTCGCGGTCAGAATTCCATTCCCCAGCGCGAACGCACTCTGCACGCCGACCATTGGCCAATCGGTCGCACCCGGCGCGAAGAGATTGATCGGCCCGATTAGTCCGAAGGTCAGCGAGAGCAGCCAGATGGCGAGCCCCACACCGAAACCGGCACGGACCAATCTGCTTCTCCGGCGCACCTGAAGCGTCAGATAAACGGCGGTGAATCCGCTGATCAAGCCGCA
>JBDTYN010000075.1:0-7029 GCA_040005675.1 Chthoniobacterales bacterium | reverse complement strand
TTCACCGGACGGTAAACGGCTCATCTGGACCTCAAAGGCGACCGATCCAACGCAAATCTGGATGTGCGATTTCGATCCAAACGCCGGCGCACTCGCGAGCAAGCCTCATCAGGTCACGAGCATCTCGACTGGGGCCGACGGCGCGATCTGGTCGCCTCTTCGCCGACAAGTTTAAAACGCCGACGCTGGTCGTGCACGGCCAGTTAGATTACCGGCTCGATGTGAGTGAAGGATTCCAGCTTTTCACCACGCTCCAGCGTCTGAAGTTGCCTTCGAAGATGTTGTATTTTCCGGATGAAGGACATTGGGTGCTGAAGCCGCAGAATTCGCGACTATGGTACCAGACCGTGAATGAATGGGTGGATCAGTGGTGCGGCGAGGGCTCGCGCTAAACAGACAACAGTTGTTTGCGCGAGACGCGCAAACCAGCACGCGAGACTCGTGCGCTACCCAGAACCGGGGAATCTATGAAAGGCCCGTCGGACTTCGTCGCATCACTTCGCACGCAACTTGCGCGGTGCGAACAAGGCATCGCGTCCGACGAGATAAAGCAGCACGCAAAGCGCGATAAACGGAATCATCGACAGGATGTCAGACCATCGTCCGTCGAATAACGGGTTGTTCGCCGTCGCCCATTTCTCAATCGCGTCGAGGCGGTCCTTCAGCGGAATGTTGATGAAGGCAAAGATCACGCCCGCGAGCGTCCCGCCCGCAATGTAGCCGGACGACAACAGCACGCCGTTGCTCTTGTCGCCTTCGGCGACGAGCTGATCTTCCGTGAGTCGCGCGCCGGCATGCTTTTGGCGGGTATATTTATCCACGAGCCAGCGCATCATCCCACCGACATAGATCGGCGCGGAGGTCGAAAGAGGAAGGTAAACGCCGACCGCAAAGGCGAGCGATGGAATACCGGAAAGTTCCAGCACGATGGCTATGAAGACCCCGAGAAGGACCAGGCTCCACGGCAACTGCCCGCTCAGGATGCCCTTGATGATGTATGACATCAGCGTCGCCTTTGGCGCAGTGAATTTCTGCACGCTCGAGCCATCGGGCCGGTGGTCGTAAACGCCGTTGATGCCGGGATCGGCGAGATAAACCGGCGTGCCGGTGCCATTCACGAGATAACGACCGGCCGGACCATTCTCGGTCGTCGTTTTGTGGTAAACGAAATATTCGTTCGTATCGTTGCCCGCTTGCGCGCCGGAGAGCCGTTCGCGCTTCGGCTGGCCGCCGCTATCCTTCTCATAGTCAGCGGCGTTTGCGTGGAAGTTGCTGGCGAATGCGAACTCCCTGGCTCCCGCTACCGGCACATACACGGTGCCCGATTTATTCAGCTGCAGCAGGATCGGCCCGAGAACCAACGCGGAGGCGAGCGCGCCGATAAGGATGGCGATCTGCTGATATTTGGGTGTCGAGCCAACGAGGAATCCTGTCTTTAAATCCTGTGAAGTGGTGCCCCCATTCGACGATGCAATGCAGACAATGCCGCCGATCGAGAGCGCGGTGACGAAGAACGGCGGCGCCGTCCAGCCGATGAGCAGAAACATCAGACAAGTCAGGAGCAAGGTCGCGACCGTCATTCCTGAAATCGGATTGGAGGAGGAGCCGACCTCGCCTGTGAGGCGCGACGAGACCGTCACGAATAAAAAACCGAACGCGATGATGAGCAGCGCGCCAAAAATGTTGAAGCGCAGATTCAATTGCGGCGCGAGCATGATCACCACGAGCAGTGCGATGATCCCACCGAGGACCCATTTCATCGAGAGATCCTGATCGGTCCGAGGCGCATTGGCCGCCTCTGCGCGCGAGCCACGCAAATCCGCGAGCCCGCCCTTCAAGCCGTGCCAGATGATCGGCAGCGAGCGGAAGAGGCTGATAATTCCGCCCGCGGCGACGGCGCCTGCGCCGACGTAAAGAATGTAGGCTTTTTGAATTTGTGCGACCGACATCGTGGCGATCGTATGGGCCGTTTCCGGCGCGAGTGGTGCCGCAACGGCCGAGCCGAAATACTTGATCGCGGGAATCAGCACTAGGTACGACAGAACGCCGCCGCCCATCATAAGCGCTGCGATGCGCGGACCGATGATGTAGCCAACGCCGAGCAGCGCTGGGTTGTTCTCCAGCGAGACCGAGGCGCCTTCGAACGGTTTGCCGAAGATTTTCTCCGGCACCTCTTTCATGAGCTTGAAAATTTGTTCCAGCGCGTAATAGACAAAGCCGATCCCGAAACCGCCGATGATGATTTTGCCGCCGCTGACCGTTTCGTCGGCGAGGCGCGCCGACGTTCCATCTGCGTGGGCGGCATCAAGCGATTCGCGCGATGCGCCCGCTTTCAACACTTCCGCGCACGCCGTTCCTTCCGGATATTTCAGGTAACCGTGCTGATGCACGATCAGCGCGCGGCGCAGTGGGATCATCATCAAAATGCCGAGCAGGCCGCCGAGCACGGCGACGAGCATGACGCGCGTGATCTCGAGATCGAATCCCAGAATCATGATCGCGGGCATCGTCACGCCGAGACCGAACGCAATCGATTCTCCAGCCGAACCGGCTGTTTGCACGATGTTGTTCTCCAGCACGGTCGCGTCGCGCATGCCCAGTTTTGAAAGGAGGCGAAAGATCGTGATCGAAATCACCGCGACGGGGATCGACGCGCTAACGGTGAGACCGACTTTCAGGACGAGATACAGCGACGACGCACCGAAGACCATTCCGAGCAGCGTGCCGATAATCAGTGGGACGACTGTTAGCTCGCGTAGATGCGCGCTGGCCGGAATGAACGGCCGGAACGACGCCAGAATGGGGTTCTGCGGTTTGGCGCCGACGATATCCGGATACTCGTTAGGCGGAAATGCTGGATCGACTGTTTGCATCGGGATTATCTCGCCGGGCATTAAAGGTTCGAAGGAGGAGAAGCGCTCGGCCCTGTGAAGGCAATAGCAAAAAATAGAAACCCGAGGAGCGCGCCTGACTGGCTCCGAGAGTTGCGCTCCAGTCGGAAGCGTGAATATGCTGCGCGCCATGAACGTTTTCGCAACGCGGACGCTGTTGCGCGGGATCGGTTTTTCCAACATCGGTTTCGCGCTCGCCAGTTCGACGCTCGCGCAATCCTCCGCGGCGTCGCCATCCCCCACGCCATCCCCCACCGCCTCATCCTCCCCCACACCGTTCACGCCGCCGCAACTGGCGGACATGAAGCGTATCCAGCAGGCGGCCTTGCAAACCGATTACGCTTACCGCCAGGTCGCGCATCTCGCGAATAACATCGGGCCACGGCTGACGGGATCGGCCCAGGCGCAGAAGGCAGTCGAGTATGTCGCGGCCGAAATGAAAGCGGCGGGTCTCGAAGTTCAGCTCGAGAAAGTGACCGTGCCCCACTGGGTCCGGGGCGAAGAGAGCGCAGCGCTCGTGCAATTTCCAGGGCAGGCCGAGAACACGACGCAAAAAATTGTGCTCACCGCGCTCGGTGGCAGCGTCGCGACGGCAGCGGACGGTCTGACCACGGAGGTCGTGGTGGTGCGCAATTTCGAGGAGTTGGCGGCACTCGGTCGCGAGAAGGTCACCGGCAGAATCGTTCTTTTTGATTACCCCTTCGACAAGCTGATGGCGGCCGAAGGCCGCGGCGGAGACGCGTATGGGGAAGCGGTCCTGTATCGTAGCGATGGGCCGAGCGCGGCCGCGCGCCTCGGCGCCGCGGCGGCGTTGATCCGCTCGGTGGGCGGCGCGGAATTCCGGCTGCCACATACTGGGCAAACGGATTACGCAGCAGATGCCCCGCAAATTCCCGCAGCAGCGGTTTCAGCTGAGGACGCCGATCTGCTCGTCTCCCTCGTCGCGCAGGGAGCCGTTCGCATGCGGCTTCTTTTGACACCGCAAAAACTTCCTGACGCGACGAGCTACAATGTCGTCGCGGATTTCAAAGGCCGGGAGTTTCCTGACCAAATCGTTATCGTCTCCGGCCATCTTGATTCCTGGGACCTCGGGACCGGCGCGATTGACGACGGCGCCGGCGTCGCTGTCTCGATGGAGGTCGCGAATATTTTGCGAAATCTTCATCTGCAACCGCGGCGCACAGTCCGCGTCATTGCGTGGATCAATGAGGAGAACGGACTCGCCGGGGCCAAAACGTACGCGGCTGATCACACAGCGGACATACCGAAGCACTTTGCGGCGATCGAGACTGATGGCGGCGCCGGTCACCCGCTCGGTCTCAATTTCCAAGGAAAGGCCGAATTGAAACCGCTCCTGAACCAAGTGGCAAAAGTGTTGCAGGGTTCCGGCGCCGGAATGCTCGCGCCCACAGAACACGCGGGGGCAGACATCGGCCCGCTTGCCACCGCCGGCGTGCCGGCCTTCAGCCCCATTCAGGACAGTCGATTTTACTTTAACTATCACCACACCGCAGCCGATACGCTCGACAAGATCGTCCCGCGTGAGCTTGCGGAGAATGCCGCTGTCGTCGCCGTGGTCGCTTACGCCTTTGCGGACCTAAATCAGCCGCTTCCGCGGTGAGCTCCATTCTCCTGCTCTGCGGGCTGGCGCTGGTCGCGGGTTTTGTCGACTCCGTGGTCGGCGGCGGCGGACTTATCCAGATTCCCGCGCTTTTGATACTCCTGCCCGGTGTGCCCGTTCCCACGATTCTGGGCACGAACAAACTCTCAGCGCTCGCCGGCACCACCTTCGCCGCACAGCGTTACGCGCGCCATGTGAAGATCGACTGGCACCTGGTCGCGCCATCGGCCGTGACGGCTGCATTCTTCTCCTTTCTCGGTGCGAAAACACTCACTCTTGTGAACTCCTCGTTCCTGCGGCCTATCGTCTTCGCGCTCCTGATCATTGTCGCGATCTACGTCTTCTTCGTTAAGGATCTCGGGTTGATTCATAAACCGAAGCACGCGCGAGGAAAGGCGCGCTGGCTCGGAATTTTGATCGGCGCCGGCCTGGGATTCTATGATGGCTTCTTCGGGCCCGGTACCGGAAGCTTTCTCATCTTCCTTTTCGTCGGTGTCTTTGGTTTCGATTTCCTTGCCGCTTCCGCATCGGCGAAAGCCGTCAACTGCGCAACGAATCTCGCCTGCGTGGTTTTCTTCGCCGCGACGAACCAGATCCTCTATTCCGTCGCTCTCCCGATGGCCGCCTGTAACGTGGCGGGTTCGCTGGCCGGGACCCAGATGGCGATACTGAATGGCAGCAGATTCGTGCGCCTTGTTTTCCTCGCGATCGTGCTGGCATTAATCGCGCGTCTCGCACAGCAGATGTTTTGGCAGCAGTAACGAGATCGCGATTCCCATCCAAGGACGGTTCCGATAGAAAAGTGTAATGATGCTGCACCTTCAGCGCCCGCTCGAAATCACCGCGTTCTGGCTGATCGCGGTCGCCAGCAACGCGCGTGTCGCGACCGCCCAGGTCCCCAATCAGCGCAAGCCGGAAGTCATGGACAAAGCGCTGATTACCCGCGCCAACTCCTTGGCGGAGAAGAACGTCCCCAGCGCGGCAGCGCTGCACCACCTCGCTGACGAGTATTACGCGTGGCGGAACGAGAATTACCCGGTCGGCAGCAGCGAGATGGGCCTGCACACTTGGGATGATCGGCTGACCGACTATTCGACGGGCAAAATCGCGGAACGCGCGCAACATGTTCGGGCCTTGCTCCAGCGGGTCCGGAGCATGGTCACAACCAATTGGCCGAAGGATGATCGGATCGACTGGATTCTCTTCCGCGCGCAGCTCGAACGCGTCGAGTTCAGCGACCGTGTCCTCCAGTCCCCTCGCGTCAACCCGCAGGTCTATGTAGGCGAATGCACGAACGGGATCTTTTCGCTCCTGAAAAAAGAATACGACGCGCCGCGCAAGCGCGCGATGGCGGCCACCGCGCGTCTGCAGGCGATGCCGGCGATGCTCTCTCTCGGAGAACGTAACCTGCAGAAACCCGTCCGGCTCTACGCGCAACTCGCCATCGCTTCCGCGCGTGCCATCGATCCGCTTTTCAACGACAGTCTCGTGACCATTACCTCCGAGCTCTCACCGGAGGAGCGCGACGCCTTCGTCAAAGCCCGCGACGCCGCGCTCGCAGCGATTCATGGCTTCGCGGACCGGCTGCAGAAACGCCTCCCTTCCATGGTCGCCTTTTCGCCGATGGGCCGGACGAATTACGAATATTACCTCAAGCACGTGCTCTTGCTCCCGCTCAACGCGGAACAGCTCGATATGCTTGGGCGTGCGGAGCTCGCTCGCTATCGCGCCCTCGAATCGCTTCTCTCCGACCCTTCGCTCGCAGACCCGAATCCCTCGCGCAGCAAAAACATCCCGCCGGATCAAACGTCATTTTTGAAGGCGTACGAAAGCCGCGAACAGGAAATGATCGATTTCCTGAAAACACGGCAGCTGGTCACGTTGCCCGAATACCTCGGACACTTCGAAATTCGCCAGCTACCGGAAGCATTTAAGCCGACAAGCCCCGGCGGCTTCATGAATCCGCCTGGCCTTTACGACAAAGACCCGGCCGGGTTTTATTTCATCCCGACCTATGATCCGGCTTCGAAAAACTTTTATATTCGCGCGGCGATCGAAGATCCACGCCCGATACTCGGCCACGAAGGAATCCCCGGACACTTTCTCCAGCTCTCGATCGCGAACCACCTAACGAACGAGATTCGGCGTCAGCATGAAGATGGCGTTTTTGTGGAGGGCTGGGCTCTGTATGGCGAGGAAATGCTGCTGCGGACCGGCCTTTACCCCGAGAATTCAGCGGCGCAGGGCCAAATCCTGCGCCTTTCGCGTTACCGCTCCGCGCGTGTCGGCGTGGACGTGAACCTCCACACCGGCAAATGGACGTTCGAAAAGGCCGTCGCCTATTTCATGGAAGCAGGCGGTCTGGATCGCGAAGCGGCCGAAGGCGAAGCCGCCGGCGCTGCCTCCGAGCCGACGCAAAAGATCAGCTACATCGTCGGAAAATGGCAGATCATGAATTTATTGGGCCGTTATCGCGAGAAAGCGGGCGCAAGTTTTCGCCTCGGTCAGTTTCACGAT
>JBDTYN010000074.1:0-10813 GCA_040005675.1 Chthoniobacterales bacterium | reverse complement strand
GAAGCTGCGTCAGCCAGTTTTTCTCGGTCTGCGCGAAGACAAGAAAGCGACGGAGGTGGTGCGGGAAAGGCCACAGTCTGGCGGTTAGCCCAACGCGCACAGTTTGAGGATCCTGCGCCCCTCGGCACCTTGGATCAAATCCTCATTTGTAGCGCCGGCCGTGTTTCATGATGAAATCGACACGCTGCAGAAGGTCGATGTAACGAAGAACGTCGCCTTTCACTGCAATGATGTCGGCGAATTTGCCTTGGCTGATGGAACCGTAATCCTTGTCGACTTTCATCTGCACGGCCGGCCAGTAGGTCGCCGCGCGAATGGCTGTCATCGGATCGACTCCAAGCTTGTTGACCCACGCATCCAGCTCTCGCCAGGTCGAACCGCTGTGGAATTTCATCGGGATACCGCTGTCGGTGCCAATGAGCATGACGACGCCGGTCTCCTGAAGTTGATGGAATTTCTTTTGCACCGTAAGGCTGCGCAGCGGGGTGATCTGGTAGTAACTCAGCTGCCCGGGAAATTGAATGGATGCCTTGATGTCCTGGACGATGTCGTCGGGGACATCGAGCTGCCATGCGGGGTCATCGAGCTGTTCCGGATTTTCGATCAGATCGTTGTAGTTGAGAAATCCTTCAATCGTCGGGCACCAGAATAGCGGGCCCAGGCTCATTTTCGCGGTGCGCTCGGCGATCGCGTTCCGGATGTCCGCCGGATACTCCGGTGCCGTAGAGAGACCGGTGTGCTCGAAATCATCCACCCCGGCGGCGAGTCCGCGGCGAATTTCCTCCGGCCGATGCGCATGGGCAACGACGGGCAATTTGCGCGCATGCGCTTCGCTCACCAGCGCCTGCACTTCTTCCATGCTCATCTGATCCTGGTCGATCAGCTTGATGATGTTGACGCCGGCTTCGGCCAGCTGCTTGACCTTCGCCCGGGCATCGTTCGCCCCCTTCACTCCCCAGCGAAATGCTTCCGTTCCAGGATATGGTTCGTGCTGAATAAAGGGACCAGCGACATAAAGCGTGGGCCCCGGAATTTCGCCGCGGTTGATCCGATCCCGCACCGCGATGCTGGCTTTCAACGGGGCACCGAGATCGCGGGCGCTTGTGACGCCAGCCATGAGCAGTTGATGCGCGGCGGCGGGCATCACTTCGGACTCCAACCGGCCCAGGTAAGTTTTATCCCAGTGTTCGTAATCGCTATGGCCGAGAAGCATGGTGTGCACATGGCAATCCCAGAGGCCGGGCAGGAGTGACATCCCTTCGGTGGAAATAACTTCCGCGTCAGCAGGAATGGCCAAAGTCCCTTGTGTTCCGACGGCCGTAACTCGCTCGCCATCGATCAGGATCACGCTGTTCGCGAGAGGCGGGCCCCCGAATCCATCGATAAGACGTCCGCCGACCAGCGCGAGCGGACGGGCGTGCGCGTTTGAGGCAAGAATCAGGGCGAGAACACAACAAACAATTCCAGACAGCCACTTCATGACGAGGAGGCTAACGTCAGAGCATCTGGGAAAACAAGCGCGCACGCGGATAGTTTCAGCTTGTTGGTCACGTGACCGCGTTAATATTGAGAGGATGAAAGTTAAAGTCGTCGTCACGCCCAAGGCCGCGGTGCTCGATCCGCAGGGTGCGGCCGTTCGCGATGCGATGCAGCATCTGGGCATGCCCGAGGTACAGAGTGTGCGGATCGGAAAATATCTTGAAATCGAAGTCGGTGAAGGCGGCGCCGACGTGGAATCGCGCCTACACGGCTTGTGCCGCGATTTATTGTCTAATCCTGTAATCGAGGACTACCAACTTCAGAAGGGCTAAGCTCAACACGTGAAAACGCTTCGTTATTTTTTCTGCGTGGTCCTCCCGCCCGTCGCGGTGCTCATGACAGGCCGCATGGGGAGTTTTCTCCTGAGCTTGCTCCTGACGTTGCTTGGCTGGATACCGGGTGTCATCCATGCGTGCCTTGTTGTGAATGATTATCATGCCGAAAAGCGCCTCAAGAATGGCTGAGAATCCGGTGAAATTCGCGGTCATTCAATTTCCAGGTTCGAACTGTGATCAGGATTGCCTCGCGGCTTTGAACGGCCTCGGCCGGGTACGCGCTGAATACGTCTGGCACCAGGAGGAATGTTTGTCGCAATACGACGCTGTGGTTTTACCAGGGGGTTTTTCGTATGGCGATTATCTGCGGTGTGGCGCGATCGCGCGTTTCTCGCCGATCATGCGTTCGGTCGTCAAAGAAGCCGCCTCGGGCAAACCCGTCATCGGCATTTGCAACGGCTTTCAGATTCTTTGCGAAGCGGGACTATTACCCGGCGCGCTGGTCAGGAATCGCTCGCAGCGATTCGTCTGCGATATGACGACGGTGCGGGTCGAAACCTCGGACACTCCGTTCACCACCCTTTGTGCCGTCGGAACACTCCTCCGTATCCCGGTGGCGCACGGCGAAGGCTGCTTTTTCGCGGACGAGAAAACACTCGGCAAGTTAAATCGAACGCAACAGGTGGTTCTTCGTTACACAGATACGAATGGGCAAAGCGTGCCCGCCGCGAATCCAAACGGTTCGGTTGAAAACATCGCGGGAATTTGTAATCGCGACCGAAACGTCTTCGGTTTAATGCCGCATCCGGACCGCGCCTGCGAAGCACGGCTCGGCAGCGGCGATGGCGCGGTGATTTTTCACTCGATCATCGCCGCCATCGAAGCTTGCGGCGTTCGAGCGGCGTAGCGCGTGAGAGACGGTCGCCGCGCGTGAGCCTGTTCCTCACTGCGACAGACACCGGCGTCGGAAAGACGCACACCGCCGTTCAGATTCTGCGGCTGGCGCGCGCGGCGGGGATTCGTTGCGCGGGCATGAAGCCAATTTGTTGCGGCGATCGCGATGACGCCGCGCGCTTGCTGGCCGCGAGCAGCGAAGGTCTCACCATCGATCAGATAAATCCGGTCTGGCTGAAAACTCCGGCCGCGCCCTTGACGGCGTCGCGCATCGAGCTGGTCAAGATCGACGTCGATCTCGTTCTCGAAACGTTCGCTGACCTGCAGAAGCGTATTGATCTTGTCGTCGTAGAGGGCGTCGGCGGCTGGCTGGTCCCGATTCGCGAAGATTTTTTCATAAGCGATCTGGCCGCGGCGATGGGACTGCCGGTCCTGGTAGTGGCGCCTAATCGTCTTGGTTGCATCAACCACACGCTTCTGACGGTCCGGAGCATTACGGCCGAGGGTAGCCGTTGCGCCGGTGTCATGCTGAACGATTTGTCGGGCCCGGCGGGCGTCGCCTCGACGACGAATGCTGAAATCTTAAGCCGTGTGATCGAGCCGCCTCTGCTAACCCCGTTAACGACAGAGCTCGCGTTTTTGCCTGACGACTGGGGCGAACTTTTCAGCTTAAGGAACCCCCTGGCGTTTGCCGATGATAACTTGCGTCCACGCGACGGCGCCGGTCGTTAGCGCGAGACGCCGTCGAGCTTGGATTCGCTTGGCCCGGCCTTGTCGAGCTTCGCAACTTCTGCTACCACAATATGCCTGGTTGTGCCCGTTTCAGCCCACTCCGTCTCGTTATTTGTTCTTTCGGATGAGGTATTTGCGTGAGTGTCCTGTCAGATGAGACGACACAAGTGTAACGAATTAATACACGTTTATCCGGACAGAACTCGACGTTCCCTCGTAAGTGACCGGTGGCACCTGCTTTGCTCGAAAAATCAGCACAACCCTCATCCTATGTTACTACAAAAAACCCTCCACATGAGTCAGTCGATGGCCGAGTGCAAATCGCGCCTTTCGAGTATCCAATCGTATCGTCGGCATTTCGTCATGGTGACGAAGGCGATAGTGACATCGTCAAAAACGGTGGACTTCAGCTTTCGCGGCCCGCTTGGCTTTGAGGCCCGGACTGTACTCCTCGCCGTGGACAGTGATAATCCGGCTCAGTACGCTTTCGAGTCCGTCGGAGGGAATATCGACGTCATGGGTTTGATCGATTTTGAGGAAATCCGCTCGAACTGCACGGAGGTCACTCTGGCGGTTCATTACGAGATCAAAAACAAGATCTTCGCCTGGCTGGACCGGCGGTTCCGTTTTGTGGATGCTTTCGTAACCTCTGAGCTGTGCTCGATTCGGGCGCATTTCGAAGCGATCGCAGCGCCGGTTGCCGAGCAGATGCCAGCGATGCCGATGCTCGAGGCGGCGACAGTGTAACGAGACAGGCGGTCCGCAGAAAGAGCACGGTGCGCGCCGTGCTCTTTTCCTGTACGCCAATGCGCTATTGAACGCGGACGGCGCGGGTTTTATCCAGTCGCAGCACTTCTCCCTGTTGCAAAGTGAGCTGCGTCTTCGGTTCGCGCAGTTTCCTGCCATTGAGTTGGACGCTTCCCTGCTCAATCAAACGGCGCGCATCGGCGCGAGATTTTTCGATGTGGAATGCTTTTGCGTAAGCCGCCACCACGATGGACACCGCGTCGCCCGATTGCATGGAGAAGGGCGGGAGCTCCGCCTCGGAAAGGCGTTTTTCACTGAAGCGCGAATTCCAATCCTCCAACGTCTTCTGCGCCACGGCACGCGAGTGGTAGGTCGCTACAATTTCGAGTGCCAGATATTTCTTTGCTTCCAACGGATGCTGTTCGGTTGAGACGGGGTGCCCGAGGAGCAGGGGAAAGTAGCGGACCATCAGGTCGTCCGAAATACTCATCAACTTTCCAAACATTTCCGCGGGCGGCTCTTTAACGCCAACGTAGTTGGCGAGGCTTTTGCTCATTTTTTTGACGCCATCGAGCCCCTCAAGAATTGGGGTAAGCACAACAACCTGCTGAGGCAGGCCCTCGTCTTTCTGCAGGTCGCGTCCGACCAGGATATTGAAGAGTTGATCGGTCCCACCCAGCTCCACGTCCGCCTCAACCATGACGGAGTCCCACCCCTGCATGATCGAGTATTGAATTTCGTGCGCGCGAATCGGCTGCTGTGTCTCGACTCGTTCGCGAAAATCGTCGCGCTGCAACATCTGTTGCAACGTAACACGGCTGTTCAGACGGATGATTTCGCCGAAGCGCATCGGCCCAAACCATTCGCCATTGAAAACGGTCCTCGTTCGGGCGGGATCAAGAATTCTGAACGCCTGCTCGCGATACGTCTCGGCGTTCGTCATGACTTCCTCGTGAGTCAGCTGTGGTCGAGTGAGGGAGCGGCCGGTGGGATCGCCGATCATGGCGGTGAAATCGCCTACGACCAGAACAGCTTCGTGACCAAGATCCTGGAACTGACGGAGCTTGCGCAACGCGAGGGTATGACCCAGGTGAAGATCGGGACTGGTTGGGTCGAGCCCGAGTTTCACGCGCAGTGGCCTACGCAGCCGGAATTTTTCGATCAACTCAGCCTCGCTGATGATCTGCGCGGCCCCCTGCTTGACCAAATCGAGGCTCTCCTCCGGTTCCATGAGCCTTCGCGGCAGGTTGGGCGACGCGTGATCGCTACTTGTTTTTATTCAAGAGTTCGCGCACCTGCTCGATGGTGAGCGGCTTGTCCTGCGCATGCAGGGCCTTCTGGCTTTTGCCCTGCCCGAGGAAGGGACGCTGACCGGAATATTGCGACGTCGTCGCGCCTTTCGTCGCATCCGCTGCAGCCCGCACGCTTCCCAGAGTGGTTGTGGCGTAAGCCAGTTTTACGTTCGGAATTGCACCACGCGTCGCGACACTCGCCGCGCTGTCGCCATCCCGAAAATGCCGCGCGGCAAACGCCGCCCCGTAAAATTCCCGCTGATCGGCAAAAGTCTTCGCAGCGGCAGTCCGCGCGCCGTGGAATTCGCTGGTGGTAGCTTTTTTGTCAACCGAAGCACCATCAGCGACGAAGCGCTTGTTCTGCGCGCTATTTCCGAGCGTGGTGTTTGGCTTTAGCAGCCGGTTAAGCAACTTGCTCTCCTGTTCCTGCGCGTTCGCAATCCTAATGCTCAGAAAAAGTAAACAGATGAGGCCGAGGCTGCGCACGACGCCACCTTGCCGAGTCCTGCCAGTTTTGGAAGAAAATTCCGGCGTGGTTAACGCCCAAGGGCCGCGCGCAACGCGCCGGCTCCCGATGGGGCGCTGACGTCGCCACGCAGAATCTCCCGCGCATGCACCGTATGCCCGTAGTAACGGGCGTTCGCCGTCTTCTGCGTCGCGATGACCGCGCCTTCCAGCGAAGCTCCCGCAAACAACCCCTTGCTGCGACTGTAGGTGTAAATGGCCGCCTGGGGGGTGACACCGGCTTGCAAATCACGTCCAACCGGTCCCGCGGCGGCACTCACATCAGCGCCCAGCGTCACGTTGTCGTCACGCGAAAATGCGCGCAGCGCAGCGTCCGAATTCAGGACGAAAACAAATTCCGTGAGCTGCGCGCCAAGCTGTAAGCCCCAGCCCGCTCCGCCGATGCCGACAAATGAGGGTCCGGACCAACCACGGGTTGTCCGTGCAACAACGACACCCTGCCCACCCTTACCGCTGAACCCGAATCCGACTTTGACGACGGTCATGATTGCCAGGCCTCGCGCATCGTTCAGCACGGCGGCGGGGATTCCTGATTCAGGCATTGATCGAAAGTGACGCAAGATTGCGGCTGATTGATTTACCACTTCCTGTTCCGTTGCGGCGCGGACGGAGAAGAGCGACAAGCTGGAGATGAGGAGGGCGAGCAGAAGTTTCTTCATGGTAATAAATTGTTCGGCCCATCACTGTGGCTCGGACGTGTTGCGGGGAGATGCGCCGTGTTCGTTAGGGGTTGGCAATCCCGGCAGATGACTGGCTCCGCGGCGCAAGGTTTCGTTTAAAACAAGTTGTGGATTCGATCATCGATTTGCAAAGCGACGCGTATTTCATGCGCGAAGCACTCCGGCTGGCGAAGAAGGCGTTCGCGCTGGAAGAAGTTCCGGTTGGGGCCGTGGTTGTCCGTGCCGGCCAGATCATCGCCCGCGCCTACAACCAGGTCGAGCTGTTGAAAGACGCTACCGCACATGCCGAGATGCTCGCGATTACCCAGGCCGAAGCAGCGGTGGGCGACTGGCGGTTGGCGGATTGCGAACTCTTCGTGACCAAAGAACCGTGTGCGATGTGTGCCGGCGCGCTCGTGCATGTGCGGATGCAAAGAGTTGTGTTCGGCTGCTCCGACGAACGCAGCGGCGCCGCCGGCGGAATGATTAATCTGCTGCAGGCGCCGGCTCTAAATCATCACTGCGAAATCACGGCCGGAGTCCTCCAGGCCGAGTGCGCATCGCTCCTGCAGAGCTTCTTTCAAGCGAAACGCAGCGGCGGGCCGCGTTCGTAGCCTCAACGAGCCCGGGGAATTAGGCGGTCGGAAGCAAAGGTGGGGCAAATCGTTTGGATCCAACGGCCGTCAACGTGCCGTCGCCCGAGTGATCTGCAAGAATCGGGAAGCGTTCCGGCTATTTGCCGAAGACCTTCTTCACATCGCCCACTTTGCTCTGTACTTTCCCGCCGACTTTTTCGGCAGTGCCGCGATCGCGCAAATCCGGATTGCCGACGGCCTCGCCAGTCTTCTCCTTGATCTTGCCTTTGGCTTCGTTAAAGCCCCCTTTAATTTTGTCTTTCGAGCTGGAGTTCATACTCCAGATTCGCTTTTGTCGCCGCGTTCGAGCGGCTTTCTTGTGGGGAAACGAATACTCGCGGCTTATCCGCGCTGTTTCTGATTGGCGCGAGGGTGAATCTGCCAAAGATCTCGGGCTGCCTCGCAAGGAAGACGGCGCGTCGGCGGAAGAGCAGATGTTGCGTCGACGCAACGGAACTTAAAAATTATTTATCTATTTTGACTGCCCCGACAGCGGAAGGGCACTTTCGTTTCCGAAGTTTTCGGACTACCGGAGACTCGCACCAAACCGTGTTGTTGTGCTTCCGAATATCTCGAACGGAGTTCAAACGTCGGGGATTCTTAATCGTTCCGTGCGGCTGATCCGGGGAGCATGAGAGTGGCTATTTGTGGGCGCCGGCCCGCAGCTCCCGATTTGCGATCTTGCCACCTCTGGCCGCGCAAAGCCCAACCGATTTTACGGGCCCACACCAAGCAGAGCTTTGAGTTTGTTCGGAGTACAGTACTGGTCACCCGTGAGAACAAAATAAGTCTCGCCTGCATCTGAACAATCAAAGGTAGTTTTACCCGCAGCCTGACCTCTGTCCCACAGCCATCGCAATTTCGGATCGGGCGAATCTCGCAGCCAATAATACTGATCGTATGGGTTCTTCAGTCCGGCATTTTGGTCAATGATATGGAGCAGGTTCACGCCCATCGCTCCTATTTTGCTGTAACTGTATGTGGTTCCAGTCAGGCCCTCCCCCGGACCCGAGACGCTCGCATGCGTATCGTTCCAGTTTGAGTGTGAGACGAGGGTAACGTACTGCCTTCTTGCAGGGTCGGATTGCGCGACGGCTAAGCCGATTACCTGCATCGGAGCGAGGCCGAGAATCTTTAGTCGGTTACTGGCTGAAGACTTGTTAATTTCAGCTGCGAGATGTGTGACGGCCAAACTCCTCAGCTGCGTGGAGTTGTAGAAGACTGACAAGTCGAACCCGCCCCAAACCTTCGCTGTCTCCACAGCACTTATTCGCATCTCTTCTTCCCGCGAAGCGCTCGTTATCCAATAGTGATCCGCATAGTCGTAGTGCACTAAACGTGTTTGATTGCCGGTGTTTGCAAGTTCCGCGATGCTCATCGCTGTCGCACAAATGTCATCCCGGTCGTGCCAGTTTCCATCGGAGCTGATTGCTATTCTAAAGGTTACGGGTGTGGCTGCCGGAGTTGGTGTGGGAGTAGGAGTCGGTGTAGGTGTAGGAGAAGGAGAAGGAGAGATGGTGTACACGCCACTTTGCACTGCGGAGTTGATCGACCCAGTTTTTAACCCAATTGCCTTGAGGGTCGTTGTTGCCACAGGAAGTTGGATGCTGGCGCTCGGTGTGCTGCTCGCAGAAGCTGGGGATATCAGCGTACCCATCATCGCTGTTGGCGTGCTACCGTCCTTTGTATATCGCACCGATGAACCAACGGTCGCATCTGAGATAACCACCGACTTTGTCCCGGTGCTGCTAGTAATATAACTTCCCCCGACGGGATTAAACACAGGAGTCGCCGCTACCGGCGTCGGGGTAGGTGTGGGGGTCGGTGTCGGCGCATTAGCCGCGATGATCAGTGTGTCGCTGCTGGACAGCGTGCTGTCGCTGGCGGCAAGTTGCAGCGTGTAACTTCCCGGCGCAGAGAAAGTGGCCGTCGTGCTCGCGGCGTTCACGTTACTGAATGTGACCGTGCCGGGACCGCTCAACATGCTCCAGCCATAGGTCAATGCTCCGGGTGGATTTGGCAGGCCGTCGTCGGTCGCGGAACCGTTTAGCGTCGCGCCACCGGGCAAGGTAATGGTCTGATCAGCGCCGGCATTTACCACCGGCGACTGGTTAGGTGCCTTGGATGTGACTTCTATCGCCGCCAGCTGCGCGTTATTAACGCTGGCTGTGCCTGTGATGTTCAATACTCCATCATTCACCGTCACGCTGAATGTGCGTTGCAAGGCGCTAAACTGGCTCACCAGGGCGAAGATATCCAAATCCTGCAGCACGGTTTGTCCTTCCAGGATCACGCTGAAGACCCGTTTCCCCGTCGCGTTGAAATACATTTCGGCGAAGTCCAAGGTTACGTCGTACGTCCCGTTCGCCAGCGCAATCTGATAGGTCAACGTCTGGGCGTAGCGCTCCGATTGATATAACGTCGCATCCGTCGTTCCTGAGACCACCTGAGTAGAGGAGTAGCTTTTGGTCGTACCTCCAACAAATGAGTTATCAGCCGTCCAAACCTGGCCCAAGCCGTCGGTGTAAGCAGGTCCACCGCAGTTGATTCGGACAGGCGCTGGTGTGGGTGTGGCGAAGGGCGATGAAGTTGCTTTGGAAGCGCCCTCGCTGGCCTCTCCAAAACCTATCGCCGCGAATGCGAGCGGGAGGTATAGCATCAATCGCATGTGCCAAGAAAGTCGGGGACGTTTCCTGCGTGAAGGGCGCCGCAGCGAACCGTGGAGACCGACGTTGTGATGGATACGGTAATTGGAGAAAACAGCACGCGCAACCTTTTATGTAGTCTGCAAAAAATGCGCTTTTCCCGAGGGCGAGCAAAGGCCTGAAGGCTTTGCGGTCCACCGTCAGGCGATAACCTGTGACTTCGCGCCTAAGCAACAAAAACGCGCCGGACGAGTCTCAGTCCGCCCAGCGCGCCGCCCAATAGCAGCAAAGTGCCCCCGGAATCAGGGGCAGCCTGCGCGCGGCCGTTGAAGAAATCGATGTGAGAGATGTCTGCGGGCTCGCCGTTAAAGCTTCGGGGAGCGTGAACCGTCGCCGTGCCTCTGAAGTCTTCGCCCTCCATTTCAACGATGTTTTCGTAGAGGTTTCCTCGGTTCGTGCCAGCGACGTATACTCCGAGGAAAAAGTCATCCGCGCCGGTAAAGTTCCAAGTGATCGTCGCGCTGCTGTCCGGGATAAAAACGATCTTGAAATCGCCGATCACCACCGTTCCGCTGAGTGCACCGTTTACCCGATCAAAGGGATTGAAAAAGGTCTCTCTCGTAAAGTGGTCAAAGTGGTTCAACGCCGCATTGTAGGACCTTTGCGGCGTGTCGGGATGCAGCGCGTAGTTAAATTCCAGCTCCAGATTGGCGCGGGCAGCGGAGGTCACCCCGACATATCCTGCCAGTGCCAGCAAACCAATAATTATTCGTCTCAACCGTGTAACGCCTCTTTTCAAGTGTCCGATTCTTCGTGAACCATTGCAAGCGTTAACCGGTATCATCCTGAAACCGCACCGGAGCTCGCTGA
>JBDTYN010000073.1:0-24821 GCA_040005675.1 Chthoniobacterales bacterium | reverse complement strand
CGGAGCGCTTCCCTCGCGGTGAGCCGCTTGCGCCAGGGTTGCAGCCGAAATGGCTGGTGACGCCGAGCGCCTTACGAGGAAAGAGCAGGGCCTTCTTCGGAGACGATCCGCAGATACTCCCGGTATTCGCCTTTCGGCAGCTGGTCAATTATGACCCCGAGATCCTGCTGGCTGATAAATCCCATCCGAAGAGCGACTTCCTCGAGACATGCCACCTTCAGTCCTTGTCGATGCTCAATCGTGGCGATGTAATTGCTGGCGTCGAGCAAGCTCGTCTGGGTACCCGTATCCAGCCATGCCATCCCACGGCCTAGCAATTTTACGTGCAACTCTCCGCGTTTAAGGTAGTTGCAATTCAAATCCGTGATCTCCAATTCTCCACGCGCGGAAGGACGTAGCGCACGGCAAAATTCCACAACGCGCTCGTCATAAACATAAAGACCGGGCACGGCGAAATGGCTTTTTGGGCGTTTCGGTTTCTCTTCGAGGCTGATCGCGCGTCCGTCAGCCGCGAATTCAACCACTCCATAGCGTTCTGGATCGCGTACTTGATAACCGAAGACGCAGGCGCCGTTCTCGATCGCCAGTGCATCGCGATAGAAGTCGAGTTTCCCGTAGAAAATATTGTCGCCGAGAATGAGCGACGCCCCGGAATTGCCGATAAAATCCGCCCCGATCAGAAACGCCTGCGCGATCCCTTCCGGTCGCGGCTGCGCAGCGTACTCAATTCGAATTCCGAGCTGCGAGCCGTCGTCGAGATAATCCTCGAGCATCGGGAGGTCTTTCGGCGTCGAGATGATGAGCACGTCGCGCAGGCCGCCGAGCATCAAAGTGGCGAGCGGATAACAGATCATCGGTTTGTCGTAGACCGGCAGTAGCTGCTTGCAGACGATCTTCGTTAACGGGAACAGCCGGGTCCCGGCGCCGCCGGCGAGAAGAATGGCCTTTTTGTTCATGGGTGCATGTCCACTCTCGTGCCGCAACTCCATCGTGCGAGATAACCTGACCATTCCTGCCAGAGATCTTTGCGCCGTGTTAAATCGATCCCCGTCACGGCCGTCACGCGACGTGCCGCCCATTCCGCGAGGGTGTTGCCGGTTCGGCGCTCGACGAGAAATGATCCGTTCATCCCCGCAATCAATTGTGAATCACGAACGCGGGCTCCCACACATTGCTTCAGTGCCACCTGAAGAAAAGACCGGGGCAACTCGGGATTTCGCTCAATCGCCGCACTGATAGTCACGCCGACTACCTCTTTCAGCATCAGCGCACAAAGTAAACTACGTGAGCTCGTGGCGTGCACGTGCTGGATGCGCCGTTCAATGATCGCTCTGCGCAAGGCGTTCGCGAACCGTGCCTGCCGCAGGAAGGCATCGGCCGGCGCTCGATGTGCCTGATTCGCGCGGTTATTTTCGAGTTGTGCGACGAGCTCCTGGTTCGCCTTCCATTCCGCCTCGATCACGATCGCATCTGGTAAAAATTCGAGTCGAGTCGCCATTTCCTTTTGCGCGGAGATCCGAACGGGATCAATGCCGGCGCGAAAGACGAAGCCAGTGATCGGCAGGCCCCGTCTCTGCATCTCGAAGACCTCCTCTCCAATCAGAGGCAGCTCCTCGTCCGGCCAGAGATCGATCAAATACGCAATCTCCGCGGACGACGCGGGCTCACTCGGCTCGCGAAACTGTCCGGGTTCGGAAAGAGTTCGGAGAAGACTCGTCAGGGGCTGTACCGTCCTGCGGATTTGGAACTCGCGCTCAACTCGTATCCGACCCGCCCTGCCGTAGTCCGAACGCAATTCTGGATTCCGGATCAAGGTATCAAGCGCCTCAGCTAATGCAGCATCGTCGCCCGGCGGAACGAGGAGTCCGGTCACGCGATCGGCGACCGCTTCCGGGATGCCCGCGAGGGAAGTGGAAACGACCGGTTTGCCCGCGCTCATTGCTTCCAGAATCACCGTCGGAAAAATGTCGCTCGCACCCAATCGATCGGTCACGGATGCGAGAACGAACAGGTCGCAATCGCGCAGCTTCGCGATCACTTCTTCCTGTGGCAACGCACCGGTCAACCGCACCACGTGGGACAACTGCATGTCGTTGATCTTCCTCTGAAGGGACTCGCGTAACGGGCCGTCGCCGACAATCTCGCAGGCGAAGCTGCGAGCGCGGTCGTGGAGATTGGCCAAAGCCTTCAACAAATGTTCGAATCCCTTGAAGGGCACGAGCCGTCCGATGCTGAGAATTTTGACGCGCTTTGTCGACGCCGCGGCGGGTGCTTGCGACGGAAACAATGCCAGGTCCATTCCATTATAGACGCGGTGGATCTTCGCGGCGGACGCGGGGCACCGCGCAGCGAGAAGTCCTCGGCTGTAATCGGTCTCCACGGCCACAAATTCAGCCGCCGCGCAGATTTCCTGGAGCAACTCATCGCTTCCAAGATCAGCCATGAAATCCTGTCCGTGCGCTGTCACGCTGAACGAAATACCCGAAATGTCCCGAAGAAAGAGCGCGGTGTGCGCGGCGCGGTTTGCGAAATGAACATGAACATGGTCGATCTCGCGGCGCGCGAAGAAATCGGCGAAGTAGCAGGCATTTCGCGCCCGCAGAGCCGCCTTCGCCTGCGGCCCGTACTTTTTGTTGTGCGCCTCGACGAGCGCAGCCGGCCAGCGGGCGGCCGCTTTCGTCAGTTCCTCCCATAGCTGCAGGATCGGTTGCGGCGGGGCGTAATGAACAGGCGCGGCGAGCAGCGCGGCGTGCTCGTGCCGCATGCTGGTGAGCGGGGGGTGAATCGAGCCCACCACGAGCGAGAAGCCCTCTCGCTCCAGCTCGATCATTTCCGTATCGCAAAAGGTCTGCGATAGAACGGGGTAACGCGAGTACAGGTAAGCGAGTCGCATTAGCTTCCGACGATGATGTGGCGAGCGCGCGGAAATAGCAACGCGGGCGCGCGGCCTCCCTTGGACCGCCTTTGCCAAGCAAAGGCGAGGCGTCAACGCGCCGCCGAATCAGTCAGGAGAAGCGGACGTCTTTCCCAGGATCCATCTCGAAATCCAGCGTGAGAGATTCAGCTACGTTCGGCTTGATTACTTCCTCAACGAACTTCACGTGGATTGGGTCTTCGCGGTAGATTTCGTATCGGTCCATCGACTCAAAGTCGATTGCGATAAAAAATGGCCACGGCATTTTGGGATCGATCCGTTTGCCACACTTGATACTGAGGACCTCCGGAATCTTGAGGAGCTGCATCCGGGTTTTCATCATCATCTCCTCGACACGCGCGGGAGTGACCTCGGGTTTCAGCTTGAAAAGGAGGATGTGGTGGACCATGAAGGCTAAGGATTAGGCGCGGAAGCGAGCCCGCGCAAGCGCGAAGCGGGCAGAGAAACGCTCCCTCTGCCGCCGCTATTTTTTCCAGTCGAGCGCGCCCTTTTTCAGCGCGTAAACGTAGCCAACCATCAGGACGGAAACGAAACTGAGCATACTCCAGAGAATGCCTGTACTCTGCGCGATCGCCTCTCTGTAAACGACGGCCCACGGATACATGAAAACGATTTCGAGATCGAACAGGATAAAGAGCATCGCCACGAGATAGAATTTCACGCTAAAGCGAGGCTGAGGGCCGCCTTCCGGCACCATTCCGCACTCGTAGGCGGTATCTTTGACGCGGTTTCGCTTGCCGGCCTTACCCAGCAAAACACTGACGAGCAGCGCCGCAACGGCGAAGCCAATCGCCACCGAAAGGTGGAGCAAAACTGGCAGGTATTCTTCCAGCATCAACAGCGCTCCGACGAGATGGCGGCAGCTTCGGCCGACGATCTACTTGGCGCCTGAGGCCGAGGGAGCGGCAGAGCCGGCAACCCCGGGTAGGTGTCCATTTTGCGGTGCAATCGCCAAAGCGAGAGCGGCCGGCAGACCTTTGTATTTCTTGCCCGTCTTTTTCACCGCGCCCCGTGCGACGAGGTTCTGAAGTTTCTCATATGCGCGCAATCGCAACATCTCCTCGCCTCCACTGGCAGCATTGCGGGTGCGGAGATTCTCGTGCACCACATCGAAGAGTTGCTTGAATTCAAACTGCGCGCGCCGCGATAGCACTGCGACCAGTTCCTCGGTCACGAGATCAGGAACTCGACGGGAGAACGCGTTTTTCTTAAGGATAGCCATAGAGTGGCAACGATAACACGCTGTGGCAATTTCGCAGCAATTTTCTCGCGCAAAACCAAACAAACACCGTGCGGAGGCGGCCGCTACCTAGGTCAAGTTGCCGAGGCGCTCCCAATGGCGGTTGATCGCCTGGCCCAGCATTTCCTACGTCACGGCGTGGCGGAAGGTGCTAGCGAGGGAAGCGGTGCTGGTGTCAAGGCCGGTTGCGTGAGAGGCGGCCCCGGCCAGAGCAGGTCGACGAGGTTTCTGAATCCTCCCGGAATGCCCTCGACGTGATGGCGGTACTCTATCACCCCGGTGGCAACCGCGGCGGCGAATCCGATCACCGCCTGATCCATCGTTACCGGACCGACCGATTCGGTTAAATACCCGTCGCTTCGATAACTCTGCGTCATCACGATTGGACTCAAGTGCCGCGTAATCGCATCTGCCGGCGGCAATTTACCCAAATCGACCTTCTGAGTAATTCCGGGCAAAAAGGCGGCACCCATGAATATCATCGGCCTGATCGCTGCATCGAAACGAGTATAGAGCAATGAGCTGTCGATGTAGGCGAATGCCTGCTTCGCCCGCGGCAGTAACCGATCCGCCGACCGAAATGTCTGTGTTTCCGCCAGCTCCGCCGTCCCCTTCGCGACACGGCCGATCGCAGATTGAACCAGTGCCAAATCCAGTCCGGCGATCGCGATCTTATTCGAAAGAACGAGCGTGGGCGAGAGTGGAAGGAAAGCAGTGCCGGCTTGAGTCGAAAAATAGACCGCCCCATTCTGTTCCGTTCGTGTCCAGCTGTGCGCCGTATCCGCGGCGGTCATCGCGGATAAAATCTGCTGCGCTTTCGCGAAGTCCCTCACTTGCATTGTTGCGAGTAGCGCGGGAAAGCGAGCCGTCGCGGGCCATTCCCCGATAGTTCCGAACTCCGGGCCGAATGCGCTGTTCCAATCGGCCAGAGTTACGCCGCTGGCCGCAAATGATCCTACCACGCTCCCGAAGGCACGGCGCAGCGGAGGCCCAGTCGCCGCAGGGCCACTTGAGTCCACGGTTGGCAGGGCCAAGAAACCGGCAGCGTAAAGAAAGGCATCCTTCGTCGCAATCGGCAGAGACGAGCGCGATTGATTGCCCGACACCACCGCCTGTGGCATGCCGATAAAAACCGCGCCGCGCATCTTTCCGTCATCGAAGCCCAAAGTTGCGCAGACGTTTCGCATCTTGCGGTAGAGGGGCTGTGCGGTTCCCGGCTCCTCAGCGTCGGTCTTGTCAGCCTCAGGTAAAAGTCCGTGGAACAAACGATCGATTCGCGCATAAGCCAGCAGCCCGAATTGCGATGGCATCTGCTTCCGCGCAGCGCCGAATGTCTCATCGCCTGCGAGCGTGGTGGCGCGATTGTTTTGTCGTCGGTCGATCCGATCAAGCAGCAGCTTCAATTGCTCCACGTCCTGAGAAGCCACAAACCACTCCCCATTGTAGCAGCTCGAGATGGTCAGCATCCCGGCCGACTCCACCTCGATCTGATGTTGCTGATACTGCACCGTCTCGCGTTTTACGGTCGTCGATCCGTCGATGAACTTTGCACGCCAGCGTGCGGCGACTTTTTCGGCATCTTCCGCGCTTCCTTCAAACCGGAAGCCGCCGACGATTTTCCACGCGCTCTGATTGATCGCGGCGACGGCCAGAAACGCATCCTTCATACCGAGCGACTCGATCTCCCGCAGCGTCTGCGCGGTTGCGCGCTTTTGTGTGATGTTCGCCAGCGGCAGTTTTAGAAACGCCTGCACCGCCGGTTCGCGCCAAATTTTGTAAAGGTCGCTCTTGTGCCACTCCGAACGTGTGCGGCTCACATCCGCAATTTGCAGGAGGACCAGCGTGTCGCGCGGCAGGAGCGCGGCCACAGCATTCGCACTCACCTCAGCGCGGCGGTGAAGGTAATACCAGATCGCAAACGCCGTCACCGCTGCGGCCATCACCAGCAGCACGAATCGTTTCATTTCCGGTCAGTTCGCCCGAAAGCGCAGCAGGTGTCAACGCAGGGCGCTGTGCGCAAGCGCAAGCCTCAGGAGCGCGGGTGAAATTTTCTGTGCACCGCCTTCAGTCTCTGCTGGTCCACATGGGTATAGATTTGCGTGGTCGAGATATCGGCGTGGCCGAGCATCTCCTGGATGATCCGCAGATCGGCGCCGTTGCTCAGCAGATGAGTGGCAAAGCTGTGGCGCAGCAGATGCGGATAAACATTCGCTTCGAGCCCGCCGAGTTTTGCGCGCTTCTTCACGATTTGCCAGATGCGCACCGTGGTTAGCTTCGTGCCGCGTCTGGAGAGGAAAATTACGTTCCCCGTCCGGCGTCGCACCAGCTGCGGCCGTTCCGCAGAAACGTACGAGGTCAGCGCTTCACATGCTTTTCGGCCGACCGGGACCAATCGCGTTTTATTCCCCTTGCCGGTGACGCGTAGAATGCGCTCCTCCATGTTTAAGTTTTCGAGCCGTGCGTTCGCCAGTTCGGAGATTCGCAAGCCGCTCGCGTAGAGCAGTTCGACGATCGCACGGTCGCGCAAACCGAGCGGCTGTGTCGTGTCGATGCTTTCGATCAACTGCTCGACCTGCAACTCGTTCAACGTTTCGGGTAAATAACGCTCAATCCGGGGGAGCGTGAGGGTCTCAGTTGGATCACGCGCCAGCGCGCCGTTGCCCGCGAGAAAGCGGAAGAAGATCTTCAGCGCCACGACGATGAGCTTGATCGACGAGGCTGCCAGTCCGCCGCGTTTCCGACTGCCGAGGTATTCGCTGATCAAGGGCTGCGTCACTGCGCGCGCTTCCATGATTTGATGAGCTGACGAACACCAGCTTGCGAATTCCGTCAGGGAACGCCGCGTCGAGAGCTGGTAATTGTCGGACAGTCCACGCTCGACCGCGAGAAATCTAATGAACATGTCAATTTCCGCCTCCACGCTCCTGAGGTTCAGCAAAAACGAGTCGTTTCGCAACGGCCCCGTTTATTGGACATCCCAGGCGCGTTATGGCATCGGGCATGAATGATAGCGCCCGCAGTCTCCACGGCCCCTTTGAACAGAAGCCCCTCTCTGGCGTCTAATTTGCCGTGACACTCAGGCTCCGGCGCATGACCGACAGCAAAACACATCGGGAGGACGCGCGCGCAACGATTGACAAAAAGACAACGATTGTCGGAACGTGGAATAAGCGATGAGTCTGGATCTAAATACTCTGCTGAACGATTGGCCGCATGAACCCGGCGTCATCAAAGTCCGTAAGATTATCGGCTTGGATGGCGGGGAGAAGCTACAACTGCGGATCGACCTAGGCATTCTCCAGATGGAGATGCACGGCCGTCCCGACGGTCAGCGGCCGCACAATTGCGAATCTCTGCTCGTTTATCACCAGCGTCGCGCCGCCCGTGCCGATGCGCGGGGAGAGAGCTACGAACTCGATGCCGACGAATGCAACGAGCTGCAGCAGGAGGGGATACAGTATTATCATCGCTACCTCAGTCTCTTTCAGATTAACGATTTCCTTAGCGTCATTCGAGATACGCAGCGAAATCTCGACCTTTTCAGCTTTGTCGCCGAGCACAGCGAGCGCGAAGAGCTTGGCTGGAGTTTCCAGCAGTTCCGCCCCTACGTTCTCATGATGAATACGCGCGCCAAGGCTTCTATTTTACTGGGCGAAGGGAAGTTCGCCGAAGCCATGCGCGAGATCGAGCGCGGCCGGGACGCCGTCATGGAATTTTTCCAATCTTCCCCCTTTCCCGAACTTGCAGCCAAAAGCTCCGAGCTTTCGTTTCTGGAGGACTGGCTCGAAGAAGTGAGCTCGAAGCGCCCGCTCTCCAAGCTCGAAGTGATGCAGCGCGAGATGGAAGTCGCAATCGCTAGCGAACTATACGAGCGCGCGGCTGAGCTTCGCGACGCGATCAAGCAACTCACCCCGCGCGACAGCGCCCTTTAGTTGGCAGGCGACGTAACTGCCGCTCCTGATCGGCGGTGTCGGCTCTGCGTGTTGTCCAGTGCAATTCACTTTGACTACGTCAGGACGGGCATGTCGCAAAAATCGATCGCCCGGGTGATCCGGTGACTTCGCCGCGCTACGAGTAGGTGCAGTCAACTTGCGATGGAATTTGAAACCCAGCAGCTCACATAGAGTGGATGTGCCGCTGGCACTCTCCTGAACCGTTGGTCAGAAAGATTTGGACTGCTTCTAGCATCGACAGAGACATTTACGACTAACTTCACAGCGCTGCATTAGACAGGCACGTAAATGGCTGTAAATAGACGCGAGATGAGAACGATTTACGCGCCCCTTCGCGCCGCCGGATCACGGCCGGCCGCATAATCGCGCGCTTCAACCTCGTCAGAACCATCTCAGCCGGAGCTCTCGCGCCGGCGATCCTGAGGTTCACAAACCCAATCTTAATCCTTTGCCTTTATGAAACCAACGCACTACACCAGTCCCAATCGCAAGCCTTCGCGCCTTGACCGCGCCGTTGTGCCGCGCCGCCACGGGAGTGTTCCGCTCACAGGCTGCAATTTTCACCCAACCGTCGACGCGGGAGCCAGTGCACGAAGTTTGCCCGAGAGCGCAAACCACGTTCACGAGCTGCGCGCGTTCCGGAAGATCACCAACAGCTTTTTCGAAGCGGAAGCCGGCCGTGATTACGTGACCGAACTTGCACTGTTCGTATTGATTACGGGCGCGTCCGCCTGGCCGATCATTTCCATGGTAAGCGCCTTAGCGCGCATGCTAAAATAGTCCAACCCAATTTGGCCGCTAGTCGCGACGGTGAAGTGCGGTTGTAACGCAGCGGCTGCTTCGCAAACCTACCAGGCGCGAAATGAGCTCGCTCGGCCTTCTGTAAAAGTTGGTACGACGCGAGTCGCGAGTTACCTTAGATGCGAACGCTTTTCGGGACCTCCTCGGGGCTGATGTTGCTGTGCACCCGTCATCGAAATAGAATTAGCTGGCGAGTTTGACCGAAATAAGGAGCGGTTGTGGCCGCGATAGCGACCATTTTCTAAGCAGACCAAACTTAACGCCGTGAAAGATCGTCGCGGTAGATGATTCCACTCTTCATCACGAAACCGACGCGGCCGAGCACAGTAATATCGGCTAAACGGTCGCCTGACACTGCGGCGAGGTCCGCGAACTTTCCTGGCTCGACGCTCCCGATACGATCGCTCCAGCCGATGATCTCAGCGTTCAAGCTTGTCGCCGCGACAATCGAGGCGGCCGCTGATCCACCGAGGCGGTGACGCACCTCGAACTCTTTCCAGTTTTCTCCATGTTCCACGACCGCGGCGTCGGTTCCGAAGCCAATCGGGATTTTTGCCGCGAGCGCGCGTTTGAAGCTCCCAGTGGCAATCTCTTACATCTTTCGTCCGCGCTCACGTTCTGCCTCGGGGATGTTGTTCTTCACGCCGTTCTGCTCGATCGCCTCCAGCGCGCAGAGGGTGGGAACGTAAAACGTCTTGCGAGTCGACGCCTTAATCAGCGCGACAGCTTCATCATCCGGCTGATCAAAAACACAATGCGCAATGCGCATAGCGGCATTGGCAAACCGGAGCCGTTATAGCACGCGTTGCAAGGGTACTGGTCGCGTCGAATCAATTCCGAACACCGGATTGTCTATCGAGTCTCTGCCGGTCAATTATTCGTTTTCCAGTTGCGATACCATTACTGAACAGAGCTGTTCGGCGACGCGCCAAACGCGGCACGCGAGCTCCTAGCCAGAGGCTGGTAACCGTTACCCCCCCGAATCCCTGAGTTCCTGGTTTCCTGATTAAAACGCCAGGTTTTCCTGCTTCGCGGACGAAGCAACCGCCGCGGTAACGCCGCTAAATTTCTTCATCAGCTCGTCGAGCTTGGCGATATAGTAGTCGATATTTTCGTCGCGGTTTTGCGGATCGAAAGCCGCGGCCAGCTTGGCATTTTCGTAGGCGGCAACTTTCTTCGTGGTGCCGGTAATGTAATAACTGATCTGGTCGCCGGGGCGGTAGGCGCGGCCGCTGGCGAGCGCGAGCTCGTAGGCGGCGGCACGGTTGCGAGCAGAGTCGGCGATCTTGGCGCGGTATTTGTCCAACGAGTCCTGGAGCGTGTCGGTCTTCATCAGCGTGTCGATCGGCATCCCGCGGTCGCGTATTCGCTTCTCAAAGTCATCGCGCAGGCTGCCAATCGCCTCCGGCTTTCCCTCCATCAGAAGCTTGATCATTTCCTCGAGAAAATTCCTTTGGAATTTCTCGAGGCCACGAGATTTGAGCGCGCCGCCTTTGATGATGACGTCGCCGTCGCGGGTGAGAAGCGCGTAGTTCTTTGCTTTGTAGCTAAACATTGCGTCGAATTTCTCGTCGAACTCGACTTCGATGCCGGACGGCAGTTCAGCAGCCAGTCCACGCTGGAGGTTGGCGATTGATTCGGCATTTCCCGGCGCCGACGGCGCAGTGCCCTCCATTGCCGGCGGGACGAAATAGATGCCGTCGGTGTCGACTTCGATCACTTGCGCGCCGCGCTCGTTCAACCATGCGATCATTTTCTGCAACAAGTCGCGGCCGATCTGCGTCACGCGTGCGGCGGCGTCGAAATCGGCGAAGTGTCCCTGCGCAAAGCCGAGGTAGCCATAGAAGCTGTTGATCAGAATTTTGAAGGTGTTTTGCAGCGCATGAAAATGTCGCTGCCGCGTGCGATCAGCTTGTTTTTCGGCATCGCGCATCTTTCCTTTCGCCTCAAGGCGAAAGTTGCGGAGATCGGTGAGCAGGTGGCGAAAAATCTGGAGCTGATCGGTTACCGGAAAGCAATCGAACTGCAACATGATAGACGGATAGAGCGAGGCAATGTCGCAGTGCCAGACATTGCGCGCGACGCCGGTGAAGTAGATCGCGGTGAAGCCCCCTTCGAAGCTGCGCGTCATCGGCAGCTCGGGGATGCTGTGGCGCTGACGCAGGTATTCGCGGAGGAAGAGCGCGTTGATCCGGGTCGCGTTGCCGCGCACGATCACATCCTGATAATTGTAAGGGAAAATCTGCGCCTGGATGAAATAACTCGCGCTCAGTAGATCGGCGACGGCGCGTGTTTCGCGGACAGCGCAGAGCGCGCGTTTATTGAAGCGCTCGTCGCCATTCAGGTAGGCGCGCTGAAGCTCTTGGCCCGTAAGCGACGAGAACTTCGCGCTGTCGCAAAATCCGAAATGTTGCGCTACATCGATGCGCTCGAAGCCGGTGAGCGCACGCATCCCGACGTCGTAGAATTGTGCGAGCAGGAAGGTGTCGACGAAATGCCGGCCGTCGGTCGTGAACTTTGGGTAGTCGATCGTCTTCTCCGCAATCTGCAAGCGCGAAGGACGCGAACGCAGGAAGCCGCCGCTGCGGCCCCAGTCGAGCTTCACTTTCGCTTTGCGCGCGCGCGCGACCAGATACGGCAGATCGAAGCGGAAGAGATCGTGACCTTCGATCACATCCGGGTCGCGCTCTCGGATGATTGACGTAAGTCGCTTGAGCGCCGCATGCTCCGACTCCTCGGCGTTCGCGGGATCGATGAGGATCAGCTCTTCCCAGCCGGTGTTGTCGGCCAGCGCAATACTTGCGACGTGGTTCTGCGATGCTTCCGCGAGATCGCCTTCGCCCGTCGCGGAAAGTACTTCGAGCTGCATGCGTTTTAGTTCTTCGATCGCCATTCCTTTGAAGAGCGTCCGACCCGTCGCACTGAGGTAATGCTGCACCGGATCGCTCCACGCGAAGAACGTTCGGCCGGACTTCTTCAGCCCGTTCCGGAGCGCGATCAGCTCCTTCCAGCTGTCGACCGTGATCAGCCAGTTGTACTTCAGATCGCCCGCAAGTTTCTGCGCATTCTCAAGCCCGAGATCGGCGACATCGCCATCAACCCAGACGAAGGGGTGAAACGGTTCGATATCCGCAATTGTGCCGCCGTCTTTCTCGCGGCGATAGACGCGGACCGTTCCAGTGTCGCCGAGTTCGACGGCAACGATGCGCGACGTCGGATCCGCGCCAAAGAGCAGCGTGTTTTCTTCGAAAGCCATCACACCAAAAGACGTGGAAAAAGCGAATCAGGAAAGCAGGAAAAGAGGAAGAGATCTGGAGACCAGAGATCCAGGAAATCGGATTCGGAGATGTTCGGGTATCTGCGCGTAATAAACGACAGGGACGCGCCAGCCCCCATTTGTCATCCTGAGCGAAGCGAAGGACCTTACACTCGGAGTTCTAATTCATCGACATACAGCGGGCGCGCCGTCACTCTGCGCGGAGCCCTTCGCCGTCTGCGCGGCTCAGGATGACAAACGTCGCGCATGCGATGTAAGTTACGTGATGAAGCTTCGCCTCCTCCTCCCGCTGCCGCTCTTCTCCGCAGTCACGGTATTCGGCCAGCAGACGCCGCAACAAATCGCTGACGCTGAGTTGCCGTCGCTGGTTACGATTTACAAGGATCTGCACACGCATCCGGAATTGTCCACGCACGAGGAACGCTCATCCACCATCGTCGCGAAGGAACTGAAAACTGCGGGGTGCGAAGTGACGGAACGCGTCGGCAAATACGACAAGCCTGGCACGACCTGTTTTGGCGTGATTGGCGTGATGAAAAATGGGGCGGGACCAACTGTTTTGGTTCGGACTGATCTGGACGCGCTGCCGGTGCACGAGGAAACCGGTGTGCCCTACGCCAGCACCGTGATGACGAAGAACGACGAGGGCAAAGACGTGTCGGTTATGCACGCCTGTGGACATGACATTCACATGTCGACGTTTATCGGCACCGCGCGCGCGTTGGGGAAACTGAAGGATCGATGGCATGGCACGATCGTCTTCGTCGGTCAGCCGGCGGAAGAAACGGTCGGAGGTGCGCGGGCGCTCCTCAAAGACGGGCTCTACACGCGTTTCCCGAAACCCAATTTTGCGCTCGGCTTGCACGACGACGCCGAAATTGAGACGGGCAAGATCGGCGTCACAGAGGGTTATTGTTACGCGAACGTTGATTCAGTCGACGTGACGGTGCGTGGCGTGGGAGGCCACGGCGCGTATCCGCACAAGACGAAAGATCCCGTGGTGCTCTCGGCGGAAATCATCAATGCGTGGCAGACGATTGCGAGTCGCGAAAATAACCCGCTTGATCCGATCGTCGTTACTGTCGGCTCGATCCACGGTGGGACGAAGCACAATATTATTTCAGATGAGGTGAAGATGCAGCTGACAGTGCGCACTTATAAGAAGGAGGTGCGCGACAAGGTCCTTGCCGCAATTGAGCAGATCGCAAAAGGTGCGGCGATCGCGGCCGGCGTTCCGCCGGACCGAATGCCGATCGTGGAGGTGGACAGGGATTCCACGCCCGCGACTTATAACAATCCGGAGCTGACGAAGCGCGTTACCGCGGCGCTCAAGACGGGTCTCGGCAGTGAAAATGTGATCGCAAAAGATCCGACAATGGGGGGCGAAGATTTTAGCGAATACAGTCTGCCCGACCATTCGATTCCGGCGTTCATGTTCAATGTCGGTGCGGTCGATCCCGTGAAGGTTGCCGAATCAAAGAAGCCGGGCGCAGCGCCGTTGCCCTCATTGCATTCGAGCAAATTTGCGCCTGTGCCGGAGCCGACGATCCGCACGGGTGTCGTGGGAATGACAACCGCCGTGTTGGATCTGTTGAAGAAATGACACCCCCGTCTTCCGAGCGACGGTCGAAGGAATCTCGTTGTTACGTTGAAGCTGACGCGACGGGATCCTTGGACTCTGCTTCGCTCGGGATGATGTGAGGCGGATTTGAATTTACTTGACGCGAATATTTTTGCGCAAAAATGTCGGAACGTCCAGGTCCTGGCCTTCCACGATGGTCGGTTCGCTCTTTTCAAAGCGTCCGCGCGTGATGGGCTCGAATTGCAGGACTTCCTGTTTAGCGTGCGGGATTTTCTCCGCGTGAGGTTTTGCTTCCTTTGGTAGTTCCGGCGGAGCGATCGGGGGCGCAATCGGTCCAGCTTTCACTTTCGGTTCTTTGGGGATGACCGGCCTGCGTTTCGGCAGGATTACGCGGGGCTCGGATTCCGGCTCAAATTGTTCGATGAACTCCGGGTCAGGCGGCAATACCGGTTCGGGAGCGGCTGAAACTGCTTCGACTTTCCTCGGCTGCGATTCTTCCTCAGGTATCACAGAAAGCTCCGCTGGAACTTCCAGCGCCTCTTCGACAAGAGCGATGGGTGTCGGCTCTTCGACTGGCGCTTCCCGAACCGGCACTGGGGGCGTCGGTGCTTTTACGCGAGGCGCCGGCGCTTGCTTTCGCGCCGCGGTCGGCTCGGCCATTGGCACTCCCGTCGCCGAAAGCGAGCTGATAATCGTCACGCTGAGCCGATTACCCATTCGACCATCAACGGTTGTGCCGAACAAAATTTGGGTCTGCTCCCCGACGTGGCGACCGAACTCCTGCATCAATATCTCCACCTCCGAGAGCGTCATTCCTGGCCCGCCTGCAACCTGCACCAACACGTTTGCCGCCTCCTCCAGCATTCGTCCACGGTCCATCAGCGGATTCTTCAGGGCTTGCGTTAGCGCATCGTGCGCCCGGTTATCTGTATCGGACTCTCCGTAGCCAAAAAGACAGCGGCCCTCGGTGCTTCGAAGTGCGGAGAGCAGATCGTCGAATCCAATGCGGATGAGACCCGGTCGTTGCAGCAAATGGACGATCGAACGAACGCTTTGGCTAATCGTGACATCCGCAGCCGCAAAGGCCTGGTGAATCCCGGCCTTGGGCGCGACGATGTCGCCCATCCGGTCGTTGTCGAAACAGATGACCGCATCGGAAACCGCGTGAAGCCGAGAAAGCGCTTCGTTCGCCTGGGCCGCGCGCCGCTTGCCTTCAAACGAAAACGGCATCGCCGCAAACGTAATCACGAGCGAACCGGCTTCACGCGCGAGTTGTGCCACGACCGGGGCGGCACCCGAACCGGTGCCACCACCTAACCCCGCGCACAAAAATACCATCCGCGTATCGGCCAGAGCCTGCCGAATTTCATCGTTCGCTTCCTGAGCGGCTTCGAAGCCCAGTTCCGGATCGCCGCCCGCGCCTAATCCGCGCGTTACGCTGCGGCCGAGCTGCACTTTGTGCGCAGCCACCGAGCTGGCGAGCGACTGCACATCGGTGTTCATCGCGACGAGATCTGCTCTATCCAATCCGTCAAGCACCACGCGATCGAGCGCGTTAGAACCGGCCCCGCCGATGCCGACGACTTTGATGGAGATGAGTTCGTCTTCCCGTTCGGGGAGACTGTAGTTACGGCTGAGTTGGATCATAGATGTTCTCTCTTTCGTTAAGCCTGTCTCAGTCTTTCATTCCGAGCGGAGCGAAGCAGTCGAGAATCCCGTGGCGATGCCCAGAGGGGACGCAGCGGCATTCCTCGACTTCGCTCGGGGTGAAGTGGTGAAGTTCTCATCGCATTCCGTTGAAAAGTTTGCCAAAAATTCGACCGAAGCCGCGCCGTACCGGGCGATCGGCCTGCACGGCCTGCGCGTATCGGATCAGACCAATGGCGGAGGCAAATTGCGGATTCTCGAACGCCGAGGTCAGCCCCGACATCGTCTGGGCATGGGCGACACGCGTCGGGATCTCGAAGACCTGCTCGGCCAGATGATCGATACCGTTGAGCTGACTGCAGCCGCCGGTGATAAAAATGCCTTCCCCGATGTAGTTGATGAACGATTGCTCATCGAGCTGCCGCTTCATCAATTCGAAAATTTCGCGCAGACGCAGATGTATGATCGTGTTGAGCGTCTCTCGCTCGATTTCTTTGCCGGCGAAGCCCGAATCGTCCTTTAGAAGCACGGTTTCGCCCGGAAGACTGTTACCAAGAGTGACGCTGCCTTCTTCGACCTTTAGCTTCTCTGCGCGGGCCATCGGAATGCGCAGCCCCATGGAGATGTCATTCGTGATGTGATCGCCTCCGACTGCGAGGCAGCCGCTCTGTTTCACCGCCCCATCGACATACAAAATGTAATCCGACGTACCGCCGCCGATATCGACCACGAGTGCGCCGAGGTTTTTTTGATGCTGGGTCAGCACGACCTGCGCCGAGGCTAGCGCAGTGAAGACGACGTCTTCGACTTCGAGCGGCAGCTCTTTGACGCACCGAATCGTGTTCTGAATCCGGGTCCGCACGCCGTGTATGATGTGAAAATCGGCTTCGAGTTTTTGCCCGAGCATGCCGACGGGGTTGAGCACGCCGTCCTGTCCGTCCACGTGGTAGTGCTGAATGATCGAGTGCAGAAACGCGTTTTGCGCCGGGATCATGACTTCGCGCGCGCTCACCTTTACTTCTTCGATGTCCTGCTCATCGATCTCATCGCGATCTTCGGGCAAAGAGACGCTGCCGCGGTTGTTGAAGCTTTCAATGTGCGAGCCGGCCACGCCGACATAAACGTTGCGGATCATCACATCGCTTTTAGTTTCCGCATCGACGACCGCCTCGTGCACGCACTTCATCGCCGTCTCAAAATCGACGATTTCACCCTTACGCACGCCGCGTGACGGAGCCTGGCCCACGCCCAGAATTTTAATCGTACCGTCGGGCCGACCCTCGCCTACCACGACGCAGATCTTCGAAGTCCCGATCTCCAGCCCCACCATCAAGTCACTGCTCGCCATTTCCGTTATTCTTCTTCCCTTTGTGGACCGGCAGCGCACGACGAATCGAAAAAGGCTGCGGTCCGGTTTGTTGTTTTGCGGCCGCGTTCGATAACTCGGCCGGTTTCGCGACCGCGTGGAGTGGAATCGCCTTCATCACTTTCGGCGTTTCCTCCGGGTCGATTGTCTCGTTAATAACTTCCGCGGCCGGTTTGGCAAATGTGACTGGAACATTTCGCTGCACGAGCAGGTCCACAGTTTCGAGTTCCCGCTTCGCATCGTCGGAATAGACGAGAAACTGCTCGAGCCGCTGCAGTTGGGCGTCGAGGTCCTCAAAAGCAAACATCACGCGCGTGTGATTTTTGTCCGTGACCAGCAGACAATAACCTTTTGAAACATCGATCTCGCGGATCTGAAAACGTGTCTGCATGAAACTGCGCGTGCTCAGGCGCAAGAGATCGAGCGCGGCCTTCGCTTCGAATGATTCGACGATCTTGCCCGATTCGAGCGACTCGCTTCCGCATCCCACGATCAGCGGCAACCCAAGATATTCGGGCAACAATTTCTTTTCTTTCATGAGAACGCCGCGCGCGTCCACCAGAAAGGCCACTTCGGACGTAAAGGGATCGGAGACTTGCTTCTCGCCCGTGATCCAGGCCACTGGCTTCCGCTCGACTACGTTGATATCGATCTCGGCCGGCATCTTTCTCACCACCTGCACTTCGTCCACTTGCGGCAGCTGCTGGATGCGGTCGTGCACATCCGCGAGGTTGACGTGGAAAATGTTTTCGCCTTCGTGCAAATCGGCCGTTTGGATAATCTGGTCGCGCTGCAAGGTTCCGTCGGTTTTCACACCGATCTCGCCCAGCCGGTAATCCGGGTTATTGAAAAAGAGACGGTTCGCTGCGAACCGGACGCCGAGATATAACAGGCTGCAGAGCGCCGCGGCCAGAACCACCCGTGAGATAACCAGGAGAAGACGGCGGTTGCGGTGCTCCGTCGCCTTGTGCGATCGGACTTTCACGTCGAGAAGATGCTGCTTGCGGCGCTGGCGCCTGTTCGAGACGCGCTGATTCCGCGGGTGAGGTTGCTGCTGCGCCGCCCTCATTCCGCCGATCCTTTCGTCCGCGCGAGCGATAACTCGATGATGCGCGCGCAAAGCTCCGGATACCCGATTCCTGCGACCGCCGCCGCTTCCGGCAGGAGGCTTGCCTCCGTCATCCCCGGGATCGTGTTGACCTCGAGCACCGTTGGTTCGCCTGCCTCCGGCAACAACACGTCGACTCGCGAGTAAACCTTCAAGCCGATGGCACGGTGTGCACAGAGGGCAAGTTTCTGGATGCGGTTCGTTTCGTCGTCACTGAGCGCAGCGGGACAGACGTGTTGAGCGCCGCCGCCGGCGCTCGGGTTCAGGAACGGGTATTTGTTCGTGAAATCGTAAAAGCCGCCTTTCGGAATAATCTCAAGAATCGGGAGCGCTTGTGCGCCGAGCACGCCGATGGTCAGTTCCCGCGCCGGAACGAACTTCTCGACCAGAAGCTTGTTGTCGTATCGTGCGGCATCGCGCAGCGCCGGCTTGAGCTCCGCTTCCGTTTTAACGATGAAAACTCCTACGGTGGAACCCTCGCGTGGCGCTTTGATCACAAAGGGCAGGGCAAGCTGCGGATGCTCGCTGGCGGAGATCACTTCCCATTCCGGTGTCGCCACTCCCGCGGCGTCGAATTTCTCTTTCGAAGCGATTTTGTCGAAGGCTACTTCGCTCTCTGCGACACCCTCGCCGGTGTAGGGAACGCCGCGATCTTCCAGGATCCGTTGCACCTGCCCGTCTTCACCAAATGTTCCGTGGATGGCGATGAAGGCGAGATCAATCTCATCGGGCAGATCGAAATTCGCATCTTGCACGTCGACTTCATGAACCTCCGCGCCTAACGAGCGCAATGCCTTCGCTACACCCGCGCCCGTCGCCAAAGAAACGCGCCGTTCGGAGCCGGGGCCGCCCATCAGGACCGCGATCTTTTTCGGGAGGGCATTCATGCTTCCTCCCCTACGATTTGCACTTCTGTTTCCAGTTCGATGCCCCGTTCCGTTCGCGCCGTTTCCCTGATTCGGTCGATCAACTGAAGAATTTCGGCAGCGCTCGAACCGCCCTCGTTAACGATGAAATTTCCGTGAACCTCGGAGACACGCGCCTGGCCGATCCTGCTGTTTTTCAGCCCCAGCTCATCGACCAGTCTGCCGGCCGGACAGCTTATCGGGTTTTTGAAAATGCATCCGGCGCTCGAGGCGATTGGCTGCGATGTGCGGCGCTTTTGCTGCGATCCCTGAAGCTTGCGCAAGATCTCCTCCCTCGGTGACGGTGTACCGCGGAAAATGGCCCAGACCGCAAAGTTATGGTCGAGCGACGGAACGTGCCGATATTGAATCTGCAGCCCGTCCGGCGTTTTTTCGTGCGGATTTCCTTCGCCGTCGAGAAAGCGCACGCGCACGACATTGTCGAAAGTCTGGCTGCCCATCGCGCCGGCATTCATGCGCAATCCGCCGCCGACCGCGCCTGGAATTCCTTCCATCCATTCAAAACCACCGAGCCCCGCATTTTTCCCGGCGTACGCGATTTGTTTCAGCTTGGCACCCACGCCTGCCTTGATCTCGTTGCCGTTCACTTCGATTTTATCGAAATCACCGCCGCAGGGGTGGACGACCACGCCGCGAATGCCGCCATCGCGCACCAGCAGGTTCGATCCGCGACCGATCGCAAAAAGCGGGTGATTGTCGCGACGACAAAAGCGAATCAGTTCCGCCAAGGCGGCTTCGTTGCGCGGTTCGACCCAGAATTGCGCTGGCCCGCCCACGCGTAAAGTCGTGTGTCTTGCGAGCGGCTCGTAAAGTCGGACCTCGCCGTCTTCACCGACGATCTCCTTGAGCTTTTCTGCAACCACGAGATCGGCGGCCAGGATCGAAAGTTGTTCGTGAATATTGCCCGCGCCGAGGCTGAGCACGAGATCGCCCGAGGTTAGCATGTTGCCCACATCACAGTGCAGTCGATCGAGTCGTGGCTGGTAGCTCGCGCCGCGGTGGCCATGCGCGGTAATTTCATCCACGATCGTGCGGCCGCTGATTCCTGGAATCGGCGCTTCACTGGCGGGGTAGACGTCCGTGACGACAACACGAAGCGAGTCGTCGAAGGCGCGGCCAAATTCTTTTCGTAACGCCTTCGTCCGCGAAAAGCGATGCGGCTGAAACATCGTCAAAACTCGATTGCGCCCGGTTGATTTTGCTGTGGCCAGGGTCGCTCGAATTTCTGTCGGATGATGCGCATAATCATCCACCAGCAGAAAACGATCGCTCGAGTATTTGATTTCGAAACGCCGGCGAGCGTGCTCGAAATGGCGAAGTGAGTTCGCGATTGTCTCGAATGAAATTCCCAGCTCAGTCGCGAGCGCGATCACGCCGAGCGCGTTGCTCACGTTGTGCTTTCCGGGCACGTTGAGCACGGCCTCGCCGAGCTGCAGTCCATCGCGGCAGACGCGGAAAACCGACGCAAAATCCTTCAGTTCAAGGTCGACGCCGCGGTATTGCGCAGATTCACCGAAGCCGAACGAAATCGCGCCCGCCCGCGCCGCACAAAGACGGGTCGCATGGATATCGTCCGCGCAGAAAAATACCTTCCCGCTCGTTTGTGCGAGCAAGCGCGTAAACACCTCATCGATCGCGGCGAGGTCAGCGTAGAAGTCAAGATGCTCTTCCTCGACGTTTAGGATGAGCGCGTGCTCCGGTCGAAAAAACCGGAGCGTTCCGTCGCTTTCATCTCCTTCGGCAACAAAATATTCGCCTCTTGGGTCCCAGTGCGCGTTTCTTCCCAGAATCGGAATCTCGGCGCCGACGTAGTGTGATGGATGCAGACCGCTTTCGCGCAAAACGTGGGCCGCCATCGCGGAGGTCGTTGTTTTTCCGTGCATCCCGGCGATCACGATACCGCGCTTTCCGAGCATGACTGCGGCGAGGGCCTCCGCTCGACGAATGGCCGGCTTGCTCGCGGCGCGCGCGTTTGCCAGAATCGGGTTTTCCTCTTTAATCGCGGAGGAATAAATCACGAGGTCCGCCTCGGCTGCGTCTTCTGCACGATGCTGCTGGTGGAAGCGCAGCCCGAGCCGGCGCAGCCGATCGATCTCGAGGGTGCCGACCTTGTCCGAGCCGCTTACGTCATGACCCAGCTCGAGCAGAAGCGCGGCAAGACCGCTCATGCCGCTGCCCGCCGCACCGATCAAAAAGATCCGCCGCCGCTCCTGCGTGAGTTGCTTTTGCAGATCAGCTTCGGGAAGGCTCGAGGTCATTTTTTCTGGTGTAATTTTCCATCGTGTCGGCGACACGATGCGCCGCTCCTTCGGGAGCGAGGCGAGAGCTCTGTTCCGACATCGCGCGGACTTTAGCCGAGTCGCCGATCAATTTGCGGATTTTCCGGGCGAGTACTTCGCCTGATAGCTCAGATTCTTTCAGGAGAATGGCAGCGTTCGCCCGCGCGAAGATTTCGGCGTTGCGCGTTTGGTGATCGTCGGCCGCATAAGGAAACGGGATGAGCAGGGAAGGCAAAGAAAATGCGGCCAACTCGGAGAGGCTCGCCGCGCCGGAACGCGCGATCACCAGATCGGCTGCGCTGTAAACTTCTTCCATTCGATGGTGAAAGGCCGTGACGTAGGCCGGGATATTTTCGCGCTGATAATTGTCTGCCGCGAGCCGCTCATCACGCGCGCCGGCGAGATGAATCACCTGCAACGGCATTCCCTGCAGCGACGGCAGAGACTTAATCATCGCCTGATTGATGCCGCTCGCTCCCTGGCTTCCGCCCATCACGAGCAGCGTTGGCAAATCATCGTGCAATCCGAGTTTCCGGCGCGCCTCGGAGCGTCCCATTCGCTTTAAATCGCTCCGAATCGGAGTGCCCGTGATCTCCGTTCGCACCTTCGGAAAAAAGGGCGCGCATTCCTTGAAACCAAGCAAGACGGCACGGACCAGGCGAGCGGTCATGCGATTCGCTTTGCCCGGAATAGCGTTTGATTCATGAATGAAGGTCGGAATCCCACGCATGCGCCCGGCCAGAATCGGCGCCGTCGAAGTAAAGCCGCCCATCCCGAGCACCACCTGCGGCTTGAAGTTCCGGTAGATGCCACGGCAGGCGGCGAGGCTCTCGTTGAACCGGCGCACAAACGCTAAAATTGCGGGCGAAAACGGTGAGGGTAATCCGACCGTCGGAAGTTTTTCGAAACGAAACTCCGATCGGTTCGAGACAGCGAGCTCATCGATTTCCTTCTCCGAGATAAACAGCATGACGTCGTGTCCGCGCTCGCGCAGCACCTCCGCGACCGCCAGCCCGGGAAAAAGATGTCCGCCTGTCCCACCGCATGCGATGACCGCGTTCATGGGCAGATCTCCTTCCTCTTTCCGATGATCTTCATCTCAAATTCGCGGTGTCGTTCGTACCTGCACCGTGACACGCTTTTTGTTCAGCACCGGATCGAGCACACCCTGTCGATGGATGTTTAACAGGAGTCCGATCGCAAAAAGACACGCGGCGAGATTCGAGCCTCCGTAACTGATGAACGGAAGCGGCAGGCCTTTGTTCGGTAAAAGCGATGTGGTAACCCCGATGTTCACGGCAGCTTGCAGCGCGAGCAGTGAAATGAGACCCGAGCCGAGTAAAAGGCCGAAACGGTCCCTGGCATGCAGTGCAATCATTGTTCCGCAGACAATGATCACGACGAACAAAAAGACGACCAGCAGGCTGATGCGAAGGCCGAGCTCCTCGCCGATCATCGGAAAGATGAAGTCGGTGTGCGCATAGGGAAGGTAGAGCATTTTCTGACGGCCATTCCCGAGCCCGAGGCCTTCCATTCCGCCGCTGCCCCATGCGATTAAGGCCTGCATTTGTTGCAGCCCGGCATCGTCTTTGAATCGCTCCGGATCCATGAAGGCTGAGAGCCGGCTCATTCGCTCCGACATGCGGGTTGCGACAAATAAAATACCGCCGACTCCACTCAGCGAAAGCAGCCCGAGCATGAGCGGATTCGCCCCCGCGACGAACATCATGACAAAGGCAGTTGCGCCAATCAGCGCCGTCGTGCCGAGGTCCACTTCCGTCAGAATGAGCAGGAGCAGGATCGCGACAATCAGGAGCGGGAAAACGAAACCGTGCAGGATTTGGCGGCTCGATTTCTCGTAGGTCGCGAACCACCAGGCGAGAAAAAATACTGCGGCGATTTTTCCCAGTTCGGAGGGCTGGAAGGTGAACGGCCCGAAGCCGAGCCAGCGTCGCGACCCATTGATGCGCATCCCGATGTGTGGCACGAAGCAGAGCGCGAGCGCCACGACCGCGAGGGTAAACCAAAGCCACCAGGTGCGTTGCCACCAGTGATAGTCGGTCAAGGCCGCCACCGCGCAGCCAATCAACCCGACCCCGAGCCACATCGCCTGACGCTTCACAAAAAAATAAACATCGCCATGGCTATCCCGGGCAAATGCGCTCGTGCTAAACAGCATCACGATGCCGATCACGAGCATGCCGAGCACCGCCAGAAACAAGAAATATGCGCTTTTGCGATGCATCGTCTCGGGTCGGCTGCTCACTCGTCCGATTTTTTTGCCTTCTTTATCGGCACAATAAGCTTTTGGCCGATCTGCAACTTGTGCGGATCGTCGATATGATTAATGGCGAGCAGTTCGTCGTAAGAGACTTTCAATTTCTTCGCGATCGAGACCGGGTTGTCGCCTTTTGCCACAACGTAGGTCTTGCCTGAATCGAGAGTCTTCGCGCGTTCAGGTTTCCGTTCCTCTTTCGCGGTTTTCGTCGGCGGATGCCCTAGTTTTACATCTTCATGCCGGCCGGTCGGCAGCGCGATAGCAGCTGTCGGAGCGACTTCCTCGATCTTCACGGCCGGTGGAGCTGCAACCTTGCCGTTGTTTGTCTTTGCCGGAGGCGAAACGAGGGGGGGCTGGCGGGTCTTTATTGAATTAAATGCGATGATCCCGGTTACGGCCACGACATGCAGCACAAGCACGATCAAGAGCGCGCGCGAAAGCTTCATATTCGGCTCGGACATTTCATCGAAGTCCATTTCGCTGGGCGCGCCGAGGGATCTGCGCGCAGTGGCAGCGCGCAGTTTTTTACGGGGAAGAAGCTTCGGAATTTTCATGGCTTATTTCGGGAGGGCGTGGACCAGGGCACGAAATTGGTCGCCGCGGTCGGCGTAACTTTTGAACATGTCGAAGGACGAAGTGCCGGGAGAGAAGAGGACCACCTCCCCGGGTTGGGCGAGCGCATGCGCTCGCTCGATGGCATCCGCGAGCGAATGCGCGATCTCTGTTTGGGTAGCCCCTTTCCAATCGTGCGCGATGCGCTCGGCCATTTCGCCGATCAACACCGTTGCGCGTGCCTTTTCCGAGACCAGCGGCCGCAGTGCGTCGAAGGCAAAGCCTTTGTCCTTGCCGCCGGCGATCAGGACCACTGACGTTTTCTGCGCGAGCAGAGCTTTTTCGACCGCGTCGAGGTTTGTGGCTTTCGAATCATTGATGTAGCTGACGCCGCCGATCTCGCGTACGAACTCCAGGCGGTGCGGACGCGGCTCGTAAGCACAAAGCGGCGGCACCATTTCCTCGAACGACAAGCCGCGCGCGGAGCCGACCGCCATCGTCGCCATGAGATTCTCGATGTTGTGCGAACCCCGAAGTTTTGTCTGTGCGAGCCGCAGCACCGCTTTGTCGTGATGGACGATCGCGCCGCCGCTTAATCGAAAATCCGCCTGATCGGCATAAGCGCTGAAGGTCACGATGCGCGGAGCGATCTTTGGGAGCCGCTCGTTCGCGTTCAGAATCGCGACATCCTCCGAGGTCTGATAATCGAAGATCCGGAGCTTGGCGGCGCGGTATTCGGACAGCGAGGCGTAGCGATCGAGATGGTCGGGCGCGAAGTTCAGCCAAACACTGATCGATGGACGAAAGGTTCTGATCGTCTCAAGTTGAAACGAACTAACCTCGACTGTGAGGACGTCGAACCCGCGTTTCTCGCGCG
>JBDTYN010000072.1:0-15178 GCA_040005675.1 Chthoniobacterales bacterium | reverse complement strand
GAAAGACTCCGCAAAATGCGGAACCGGGCGCACTGAATGTGCGCGCTAGCCATCCGATCCTGATCGACCGCTTCCTGGAGGATGCGATCGAGGTGGACGTCGATTGCATCTCCGACGGCGAAACGAGCGTGCTCGGCGCCATTATGGAACACATCGAGGAAGCCGGCATCCACAGCGGCGATAGCGCGTGCGTCATTCCCACCTTCTCGCTTTCCGATGGCGTCCTCGAGGAAATCACGGCGGCAACCAAGGCCATGGCGCGCGAGCTCAAGGTACGAGGGCTCATGAACGTGCAGTTCGCGATCAAAGGCACGCAGGTTTACGTTCTGGAGGTGAACCCGCGCGCCTCGCGCACCGTGCCGTTCGTGAGCAAGGCCATCGGCGTGCCGCTCGCGAAACTGGCCGCGAAAGTGATGAGCGGGAAAACATTGCCCGACCTTGGGTTCACCAGGGAGATTGTGCCAAAACATTACGCGGTGAAAGAAGCCGTCTTCCCGTTCCTGCGTTACCAGGGCATCGACATCGCGCTCGGGCCGGAAATGAAATCGACCGGGGAAGTCATGGGTATTGATGCCGACCTTGGCCTCGCCTTCGCCAAATCGCAGATGGCGGCGCCGCCTCCGCTGCCGAAGGACGGGAACGTCTTTATTAGTGTGAAAGACTCTGATAAGAAGTCCGTCATTCCGCTGGCGCGCGATTTCGTCGCGCTCGGTTTTGGCATCATCGCGACCAGCGGAACGGCCGAAACATTGCGCGCCGCCGGGCTCGCAGTCACGACGGTGTTCAAGTTGCGCGAAGGCCGTCCGCATGTGCTTGATCGGGTGAAAAATGGCGACATCGCGTTCATGGTCAACACGCCGAGTGGCAAAGTTCCGCGCGAGGATGAGGTGACGATCCGAAATGCGTCGCTCGCGCAAAAAATCCCCATTACGACTACGATTCGCGCGGCCCAGGCGAGCGTGAACGGGATTCGTTCGCTGCAAAAACGACCGATCCGGGTGAAGACTCTGCAGGAATACCATTCGCTCGCACCCGCCTGATCCTCGGCCCGCACCCTCGGCGAGCTTGGTGAAGTTCGCTGTTCCGAGGAGACGCGAGACCGACCCCTGAGGAGATCGCGCGCTACCGCCGCGCAAACTGCGTGACACCGCGCGACCTTCGTGCCACAGGTCACGCATGAAACTAACGTTGCTTTATTGCGCAATGGGATTGGCCCTCAGCGCGGCGGAAGTTCGTAGCGCAGACAACCAGGAAAAAACTCCCATGACCGGATCCAATGAAGTGGCGGTAATCAAAACGAGCGAAGGCGAAATGGTCGCGGAGTTCTGGTCCGATGTGGCCCCCAAGACGGTGGAAAATTTCAAGAAGCTGGCTCGCGCCGGATTTTACGACGGCACTGCTTTCCATCGCGTAATCAAGGGGTTTATGATCCAGGGCGGCGATCCGCTCACGAAAGATGAGAGCAAGCAATCGATGTGGGGCACCGGCGATCCGGGTTACAAAATCGCGGCTGAGTTTAACAAGAAATCGCACACGCGCGGCGTGCTCTCGATGGCACGTTCCCAGGATCCAAATTCCGCCGGAAGCCAGTTCTTCATTTGCCATGGCGAACCGAAGTTCCTCGATGGTCAATACACAGGCTTTGGGAAGCTGATCAAAGGCGACGGCGTGCTCGAGAAAATCGCGACGACCAAGACCGGCGCGAGTGACCGGCCGATGCAGCGCGTGACAGTTGAGAGCATCAAGATCGTCTCGGGCGACTCGGTGAAATAGCGATGGGCGACCAGAGCTCCAGGGTAGCCCTGGTGCAAATGAGGTGTGTGCCGGAGCCCGATCTAAATCTGGCCCAGGCAATTGCCCGGATCCGCGAGGCCGCAGCACAAGGCGCGGAGATCGTTTGTCTGCCGGAGCTGTTTCGCTCGCAGTATTTCTGCCAGACGGAAGATCACGCAAATTTTCAACTGGCCGAGCCGATCCCGGGTCCAACCACCGATTCGTTAGGCAAAGTCGCCCATGAACTCGGCGTCGTCATTGTTGCGTCCCTTTTCGAGAAGCGTGCCGCGGGCGTTTACCACAACACGGCGGCGATCATCGGAGCCGACGGCCGGCTCCTTGGGAAGTATCGTAAGATGCACATCCCGGATGACCCGGCTTTTTACGAGAAGTTTTATTTCACACCCGGCGACCTCGGCTTCCAGGCGTGGCCGACCAATCACGGGAATCTCGGCGTCTGCATCTGCTGGGATCAATGGTATCCCGAAGCCGCGCGCCTGACCGCGTTGCGCGGCGCGCAGCTTCTTTTCTATCCCACCGCCATTGGATGGCATCCGGCAGAGAAAGCCAAATATGGCGCCGCGCAATATTCCGCCTGGGAAACGATGCAGCGCAGTCACGCGATCGCGAACGGCTGTTTCGTCGCTGCTGTTAACCGGGTTGGACACGAAGCGCCCGCGGGCGGCCCCGGCATCGAGTTTTGGGGACAAAGTTTCGTCGCCGCGCCGAGCGGTGAGATTATTGCCAAAGGCAGCGTCGAACGCGAAGAGCTTGTGATGGCCGACGTCGAATGGAAACGCGTGGACGAACATCGGACACACTGGCCATTCCTACGCGACCGGCGGATCGACGCCTATGGCGGGCTCGAGCAGCGCTTTATCGATTAGCGATCGCTTGTCATCCTGAGCCGCGCTAGACGGCGAAGGACCTCGCAATGCGCCGTGCTCTTGCCGCATATCCAAGCATGTATCAATGACGCCAAGGCTGATTGCTGCCGTTCCACTCGCCGAAATCTCCACCTGAATGGGTGAGGTCCTTCGCCGTCTGGCGCGGCTCAGGATGACAGCGGGGACGCTCGGCCAGTTTACAGCGTTGCCTTCGCGGCTGTAGCTTCTCGCCATGAAGAAAACAGTTCTCTCCATTCTTTACGTGCTGGCAGCCGGTGCTTCCGCCTTTGCCGGTGACTCCACCAAAGCAATCGCGGTGCTCCATCCTACAACCGGCAGCAACGTAGCCGGCACGGTGACGTTCACCGCGTCGGGTGATCAGGTAAAAGTGGTCGCGGATATCACCGGCCTTACGTCGGGTAAGCACGGGTTTCACATCCACGAGTTTGGTGATTGCTCCGATCCAAAAGCAGCCTCGGCTGGCGGCCACTTCAATCCGGCAAACCATCAGCACGGCGCGCCGGACGCGAGCGATCGTCACGCGGGCGATCTCGGCAACATCGAAGCCGATGCGAGCGGCAAAGCCCACCTCGACTTAACCGACAAAGTGATGAAGCTGACCGGCAGCGATTCGATCATCGGCCACGCCGTCATCGTGCACGAGAAAGCCGACGACCTAAAAACGCAGCCTACCGGCGATGCCGGCGGCCGCCTCGCGTGCGGGGTTATCGGCGTGGCGAAGCAGTAACGCGGTCGGGCGACGCTTCCCGCATGGAACTGCTGACGCTGAGCGAAATCCGCCGTCGCGTGCAAAATGGCAGTGCCGCCGGACGCGTGCATGTGCAGGTCGATGCGAGCACGCCGAAGTCGACGCGCGAAGGTAAGCCGTACTGCGAGCTCGGCCTGGCCGACGCCTGCGACCGCATGACGCTGCGGGTCTGGAGCGATCACGTCGCGTATCGCGCGTGCGACTCTCTGCATGTCGGCGATTTCATCGAGGTCAGCGGCGAGTTTCAGCAGCATCAACAGTACGGCCTTGATGCCCGGCAGTGGACGGTGCGGAACCTCACGTCGCAGGAGCGCGACGAGCTGTTGCAAGGTCCGGCTGACTTGCGCGAAAAGCAGGGGGTGGACTGGAACTACATCCTCGCTGCCATCGCCGAAATAGGTGATCCACGGTTGCGCATTCTGAGCCAGATATTCATCGCCGATCTTGGCGATCGCTTTCGACGCACGGCCGGCGCGCGCACTTACCATCACGCCCGTCGGGGCGGTCTCGTCGAACACACCGCACAAATGATGCGCGTGGCGAAGCACATCGCGCCGTTGTATCCCCAGCTCAATCTGGATCTGCTGCTCGCCGGGATCCTGTTCCACGACTCGGGCAAGCTCTGGGAAAACCATTTACCGGAGACCGGCTTTACCATGGGGTACGACGAACGGGGCGAATTGATCGGCCATATCTCCATTGGTCTGGAATTGGTCAACTCCCTCTGGCGTAAAGTGCAGACGTCGGAAAATACTGTTCGCTGGGCGGAGCTCGTGCCGGCTTCGGAAGACGTGCGGCTTCATTTGCTTCATTTGATCGGCGCACACCACGGCGAGGCGCAATTCGGTTCGCCCATCAGTCCGAAAACGCCGGAAGCGATGGCCTTGAACTACATCGACAATCTCGACGCGCGCCTCGAGATGTTTGCCGCCGGCTACCTTGTCGCGAAACCGATCGCGGAACGAATTTACGATCGGGTCCGGCCGTTGCCAGGGAACCTTGTGAAGCCGCTGGAGAAGTTTGAGTCAATCCCGGGAAACGGCGTGAGCACGACCACTGGCCATCTACTGTAGCGCGTTGCACTGCTGTCATCCTGAGCCGCCCGTTCGACTCACTGCGTTCGCTCAGGGCAGGCTCCGACGGCGAAGGACCTCGCAACACGCGGTGCTCCTGGCGCATTTCCAAGCACTGTAGCTACAATGTCCACACTGTGTTGCTGCCGTTAGATACGCGGAAATCGTGGCATGAATGGGCGAGGTCCTTCGCCGTCTGCTGCGGCTCAGGATGACAGCTTGAAATTGTCAGTCGCAGTCCGGCGTTCGGCTTCAGCGAAATAATTCTCGTCAATTTCGAAGCCGATGAACTTCGGGACACCGCACCGCTGCGCAGCGACAGCAGAGTTCCCGATTCCCAGAAAGGGATCCAGCATTGTCTGAACACGCTCGACGCCGTGGAGCTTGATGCAGTTCACCGCCAACTGAACCGGAAACGTGGCGGGATGCGGTCGCTGTTTATCGCGGCTCATGATCGTCTCGTAGGGAACGAACCAGGTGTTGCCGCGACACCGCAGATCGCCGCCGCGCGTGTGCTGCCAGCGCGCGATGTTGCTCTTGTCGGCGTACGGCACGCCCAGCGCCAGCCGGTCGATCGGCGTTATTCCTTTTCGCGTGAGGTGGAAGACGTACTCGTGACAATCGTTTAGATACCGCGGCGAGTTGATCGGTTTGAAGTGGCCACGCGACACGCCCTCGCCGTTCTCGTCCTCGATCGTGATCGCCTTGATCCAATGGATCGTGTTTTGGAGAACAAACAGGTCGCGTAACGCCAGCACGAGTTCGTGCGGGAACATCGGATTCGCGGGTGAGGAACCAGCGTTGAGAAAAAACGAGCCGTCGGGTTTCAGCAGGCGCGCAATTTCGACTGCCCAAGTTTTGCACCAGCCCAAATAATCATCCCGATCCGAGCGATCGGAGAATTTCGAGTAACGCACGCCAAGATTGTAGGGTGGCGACGTGACAACCAAATCGATTGATTCATCGCCAAATCCGCGCATGCCCTCTACGCAGTCGCCGAGGCGGAGATCGAATTTTGAAACGAAGAGACTTTGTTGCACTTGATGCGGCGCGTACAGAAGAAAGACACCCAGCTGCGATATTGTGGCTGGAATGCTGACACGCTGCCAGATTCAAAGCCATTGATTCGCGGCTGATGCGATTGCGCATATGTTTCAGCCGTGTCCGATAAGCCCATGAAGCTGAAAATCGCCGATCGTGAGTTCACCTCGCGACTGCTCGTGGGCACCGGCAAATTCTCTTCCAACGAAGCGATGCGCGAGGCGTTGATCGCGAGCGGGACGGAGATCGTGACGGTGGCGTTGAGGCGAGCCGATCTTACCGGCCGGCACGATCCGTTTGCCAATATTCTCGATTTCATCGATCCGAAACGGTTTCTCCTTCTGCCCAATACAAGTGGCGCTCGCACAGCAGCTGAAGCGATCCGTGCCGCCCGTCTGGCGGCCACGGCTGGTTTGCCGATGTGGATCAAGCTCGAGATTCATCCCGACCCACGTTACCTGCTCCCGGACGGCGTCGAAACACTGGCTGCGGCCGAAGTGCTCGTGAAAGAAGGGTTCACGGTGCTCCCCTATATCAACGCCGATCCCGTGCTGGCCAAGCGACTGCAGGACGTGGGCACTGCAACGGTCATGCCGCTCGGGTCGCCCATCGGCAGCAACCGCGGAATCGAGACCCGCGCGCAAATCGAAATTATCATCGAGCAGGCGACCGTCCCGGTGGTCATTGATGCAGGGCTCGGCGCGCCGAGCCAGGCGGCGGAGGCGATGGAGATGGGCGCGGACGCCGTGCTCGTCAACACGGCCATCGCGATTGCGAGCGATCCGAGCCGGATGGCCCGTGCGTTCCGGCACGCCGTCGAAGGTGGGCGTGAAGCGCGCGAACTTGGCTTGGCGGGAGTGCGGGCGGTTGCGGAAGCCACCAGTCCGCTAACCGGCTTTTTCTCGAAAGCGCCGCGCGGGAACCGTTAGCGCTCGCCCTCGGTCGTTCGATGCGACGGCGGCGGCCGTTTTTCAACCGTCGAACCAGGAGGCCGGGGAGGCGGCTTCGGCTTTCGATTTAATTTCTCTCCCAAGGCGCGCTGCGCCTTACCTGCGGGCGAGGGACCTCCCGCGCTCGGTTTTTCCTGTTCGTCCATTTCAGTAGTCCTCTGCTTTAAGAACGAACCTCGTGGGGTGCGCGGCCTTAGCGGATTCCGTTGCGCGGCACTGGCGCGGTGACACGCCTTTGGGTAGGTTCATCCGATGGCTTCCGAGACAGTTGAATTGCGCGGTCACATTATTGATTCACTCATCCTCCCCAAGGTGCTCGACGGAATTTTGAGGAACGGCGGCACCTTTCGGATCGAAGAGATCAAAATTGGCCAGAAACGCGTGGATCAAAGCTACGCCCGGATCGAGGTCGTTGGGGACTCCGCCGAAAAACTCGATGAGATCGTGCTCCGGCTGCGTCAGCACGGCGCCGAAGTCGTCGAGAAGGCCGATGTCCAACTGGCGCCAGCACCGGCCGATGGAGTTTTTCCGAAGGAATTCTACGTAACGACGAATCAACAAACGTTCGTTCGCATCGGGACTGGCGAAGTGGAGGTGCAGCCTGCGATCATGGATAGCGCGATCGTGGTGGACGCTTCGGCGCGCCGCGCGACTGCGGCGAAGTTTCACGAGGTCAAGCGTGGAATGTCGGTGGTGGTGGGGCAGCAGGGAATTCGCGTCGTCCCGGCGCAGCGGGCGACCTCGAGGACGGAAGCTTTCGAGTTCATGGCTGCAAACATGTCGATCGAGAAGCCAAAGGGCGCTGTGATTCGAGAGATGGCCCGCGAGTGCAGAGAGGCCCGGAAGAACGGTGGTAAGATCCTGCTCGTGGCCGGCCCTGCTGTTGTGCACACCGGCGCCGCCGAGCACCTCGAGCGTTTGATCGAACTGGGTTACGTCAATCTCCTCTTCGGCGGAAACGCGCTCGCCGGGCACGACATCGAGAACGCGCTTTTCGGCACCTCGCTGGGCGTCAACCTCGAGCGTGGTGCGCTCGCCGACGACGGTCACGAAAATCATATGCGCGCCATTAACGCGATCAGAGAAGTCGGTGGGATCGCGCGGGCAGTTGAGACTGGCTTGCTCAAGCGTGGGGTCATGCGCAGCTGCGTGAAGCACAACGTTGAGTTCGTTCTTGCCGGTTCGATTCGTGACGATGGCCCGCTGCCCGAAGTGATCACTGATTCCATCGCCGCGCAGAATGCGATGCGCGCAAAGATTCCCGGCGTCTCAATCGCGCTCATGATGGGAACGATGCTGCACTCGGTCGCGGTGGCGAATTTGCTGCCGGCGGCGGTGAAAACGCTTTGTGTGGACATCAACCCGGCCGCGGTGAGCAAGTTGACCGATCAGAGCACCTTCCGGGCGCTGGGAGTGGTCACGGACATCGAGCCATTCCTGCGCGAACTGGCGGCCGTGCTCGCGGCGAAGCCAGCCGACGGCGCCGACGCCTCGCGCTCTGCCAGGCGCTAAATTCCATGCGCGACCTTCTGCTTTGTCCGCCGGACCACTACGGCATCGAATACGAAATTAACCCGTGGATGAGCCGCGAACGCGGCGCCGACACGCCGCTCGTGCAGGCACAGTGGCGGGGATTGTACGAGACGCTCTCCAAACTCGACACCCACATCGACCTCGTGCCACCCCAGCCGAAGCTCCCCGACATGGTCTTCACCGCGAATGCCGGGCTCGCGGTTGGCAATAAATTTATCCCGAGCAATTTCCGGCATCAAGAGCGTGCAGGGGAAGCGCCGCATTTCGCTCGCTGGATGGAGGAACACGGATACGAAATTACGTGGCTGCCGTCGACGCTCTATTTCGAGGGGGAAGGCGATGCGCTCTTCGGCGGTGACGCGCTCTTCTGCGGTTACAAGTTCCGCTCCGACATCAACTCGCATCGCGCTGTCGCTGACATCATCGGATGCCTCGTCATTTCGGTCGAGCTGGTCGATCCGCGCTTTTATCACCTCGACACCTGTTTCTGTCCCTTGCCGGACGGCGGCGCCATGTGGTTTCCCGCCGCCTTCGACGAATACGGGCAGCGAGCAATCCGGGATCACGTTACCGACTTGATCGACGTGTCGCCGGAGGAAGCAGCTTGTTTCTCATGCAACGCGGTTGTGCTCGATCGGAAGATTGTGCTGCCGGAGGGGGCGGCCAAGCTGGTGGCCACGCTCACCGAACGCGGCTTTACCTGCCATCCGCTGCCGATGAGCGAATTCCTGAAAGCCGGCGGCGCCTGCAAATGTCTCACGATGTTCATGCCACAACGTGAGAGCTGCCTCGAGTAGCTGATGGCGAGTGGCTAATTTGCCTCGCCGATCTGTCATCCTGAGCCGCGCAGACGGCGAAGGACCTCGCTTAGGGTTTTGTCCACACGCAATCACGAAAGGGTTATCGCAAGCAGCCTGTGTGAGGTCCTTCGCTTTCGCTCAGGATGACAAAAAGAGCGCGGGCGTGAAATGACCGAGCTGCTTCGCTACTTCCCGCTGCGCTTTCGCGCCATTTCGCGTTCAATCTTCCCCAGCGGCAAACAATTCACGACGTCGTCTTTCGTCAGCCAACCCTTGCGCGCGACGCCAACTCCAAACCACAGCTCCTGCAATCGCTCCGCTCGATGCGCGTCGGGGTTGATAACGCATTTCACCCCTTTCTCCTTCGCCAGCGGCCACCAGCGCCAGTCGAGATCCAAACGTTTCGGTGCGGCGTTGATTTCGATCCAGGTTCCGGTCGCGGCCGCCGCCTCAATGACGGCGGGAATATCGAGCGCGTAAGGCTCGCGTTTCAGAAGCAGCCGGCCGGTCGGATGCGCCAGCATCGTGACATGGGGATTGCTGATCGCGCGAATGATTCGCTCCGTCATCTCGGCTTCCGGCAGAGTGAAAGCGGAGTGCACGGACGCGACCACAAACTCCAGCTCCGCCAGGATCTCGTCCGAGAAATCGAGCGTGCCGTCGCGCAGAATGTCACATTCGATCCCGGCAAAAACTCGGAACCCCTCGGATTCTTTGTTCAAACGCCGGATGGCCGCGCCTTGCGTCCGCAAACGCGCTTCGTCGAGTCCGCGCGCCTGGATGGAGCTGCGGCTGTGATCGGCAATACCGAGATATTCCAGCCCGAGTGCCTGGGCCGCAGCCGCCATTATATCGAGCGTGTCGTGGCCATCGCTTGCGCTGGTGTGGCAGTGAAATGTGCCACGCAGATTTTCCTGCTCGATGAGACGGGGTAAACGGTGAGCCGCGGCCGCATCGAACTCACCACAATTCTCGCGCAACTCGGGCGCGACGTAGTCGAGTTGCAACGCTTGATAAAGGTCCGCTTCGTCTCGGACCTCCGGAATCTCCGCGCTGGTTTTTCGTCTGGACTCCGGCGGCGGTTTTGGCGCGGCGCCAAGACGATATTCATTCAGCGTCCAGCCGCGTTGCAAAGCGCGACTCCGCATGACGACATTGTGCTCCTTGCTTCCCGTGAAATAATTCAACGCAAACGGATACTCCGCTGCCGCCACAACGCGAAGATCGCATTGAATTCCTGAGCGGAGGCGCACGCTCGACTTTGTTGCGCCGCGGGAGAGAACTGATTCGACCAAGAGGTGCCCGATAAAGGCGTTGGTAACTGCTTCGGGCGCATTCGTCGCCACAATGAAATCGAGATCGCGCACGATCTCTTTTCGGCGGCGGTAGCTGCCGGCAATCGCAACATGCAACGCTTCCGGAAGCGAACCGAGATCGCTCTGCAGCCTCTCCGCCTCGTTTGCGATCTGCCCCAGTTGGAATGAGCCAGCATGCTTCGCGCGGTCAGCGATCGCGCGAGAGAGCTTTTCCTGCGTTGCCTTGCCGAAGCCCGCCAGCTCCGCGACGCGGCCAGACTCACAAGCAGCCTGGAGCTGAGTGATCGAGCTCACCTGCAATCGATCGTGCAGAGCCTTGATCTTCTTCGCACCAAGCCCGGGAAGCAAGAAGAGCTCGAGAATATCCGCCGGGAATTCTGCGCACAGCTCTTCATACAACCTGATTGTGCCGGTCTCGCTCAGCTCCCTGATTTTCGCCGCGATCGCTTTTCCGATGCCGGGGATTTTCGCGAGCGTTTCTTCGTCCCTCAGATCGCCAACGTTCCCGCCCCACGTTTCGATCGAGCGCGCCGCATTAGTATAGGCGCGAATTTTAAACGGATTCTCGTCCTTGAGTTCCAGCAGCGTCGCGATTCGCTCGAGCGCTTCTGCGATCCTTGCCTTATCCATCGGGGCTAAAAGTCACATCCGGCCGCGGCGCTTATAGAATCGATACCTTGCAAGGATCGAATCGATGTAATTGCGGGTCCCGGGGAAATCGATGTTCCTGCGGAAAGCCTGCGGTGAGATCACCGTCTCATTGTCTCCGCCTGCCCAGCGTTGTGCGCGGCTTGCCCCCGCATTGTATTCAGCCAGCGCGAAGGGCAATGGATAGCTCTGGCGCTGCCAGTGCTGAATCGCGCGACTGAGGTACCACGTTCCCGCTTCGAGATTGGTCTTCGGATCGAACAACTCTTCCACGCGGAAGTTCTCCACGTGCGTTTGCCGCGCCCATTCATTTGCGGCGATCTCGCTCACTTGCATGAGGCCGCGCTCGCCCGCATTGCCGAACTTCTGCGGATCGAATCGGCTCTCGCGCCAGACGACCGCTTTTACCAGCGCCGGATCGATCCGATGTTCGGCCGCCACCGTCTGGATGAGGCGATCGTATTGCTGAAAGCGCGCCGGATTAATCCACTCGTGGATCGTGTAGAGCGCATCCCCGGATCGAGCCGCCGCGAACGCAACCCCCGCGGCCGCTGCGAGCAGCGCACAAATGATCAGCTTAAAGAGGATCCGGACCATGTGTGGCTGGCGGCAATAAACCTCGGCGGCTGTCCAAGCGAAAAGCTGGATAACTGCGCCCGCGCGGAGAAACTCACCTCGGCATCAATCCGATGCATCGTTTCGCGGAGCAATAGAATTCGTCCGACAGCACCTCGTGAGATTCCAATACGCACGCGTCATCGTTGATCGCTCGATCCAGCGCGAACTGGACTACCTCATCCCCGAAACCCTGCTCGAGCGCGTAAGCGTCGGATCGCGGGTGCGCGTGCCGTTTCGTGATCGCTCGGCCCTCGCCACGGTGGTCGCGACCCTCGAGGAAAGTGACGCCAAAGGCATTCGCCCAATCGAAGCGGTCGTGGGCGAGAAACCGGTCCTCAGCCCGAAACTGCTCGAGCTTGCGCGCTGGATGAGCGGCTATTACTGCTGCCCGCTCGAAACGGTCATGCGCAGCCTGCTCCCACAGGTGATTCGCCGCGCGGAAGTCGGCTGGAAAAGGCAGCTTTTCGTTCGTGCGCTTCGTGTGCCGGCTGCAGAAGAGCTGGAAAAATTACGGCGGCGCGCCCCGCGCCAGGCCGAGCTGATGGAAGCGATCGCAAAGCTTTCCGCACCCGTCGCGGCCGCGCAACTCCTCCGCCAAACCTCGCTCGACTCCCAGACGCTCCAGGCGCTGGCGAAACGCGGACTAATCGAATTGCGCCAGGAAGCCGTCGCGCGCGATCCGCACGCCCAGGATGAGTTCGTTGCCACGACCGAGCTCGTGTTGAACGCGGAACAAGCCGAAGCTTTGCGGACGCTCGAAGAGGCGCTCGCCACGCCCGCCAGCGCGCTGCCGATTCTTTTGCACGGCGTGACCGGGAGCGGCAAGACGGAGATTTATCTCCAGGCCATGCAAAAGACGCTGGCGCGCGGAAAAACCGCTATCATTCTCGTCCCGGAAATTTCGCTCACGCCACAAACGGTCGAGCGCTTCAAGAGCCGGTTTGCCGATGCGCAGGAGACCGTGGCCGTGTTGCACAGCCATCTCTCCGAAGGTGAACGCCACGACGAATGGCATAAAATTCACAGCGGGCGCGCGCGGATTGTGATTGGCGCGCGCAGCGCCATTTTCGCACCGCTCGACAACCTCGGATTGATCGTGATCGACGAGGAACACGAGAATTCCTACAAGCAGGAAGAAGCGCCGCGTTACCACGCGCGCGATGTGGCGGTGCTTCGGGCAAAGCTCGAGGGCTGCGTCGTCCTTCTCGGGACGGCGACTCCTTCTCTGGAAAGTTTTTTCAACGCCTCGCGCGGCAAATATCGCATCGTCAGGCTGACGCGCCGCGTGGACGCGTGTCAGATGCCGCTGATCCGCATCCTCGATCTGCGGCAGGAACGGCGGAAGTCCAAAGCGCCGATGATCATCGCCGACAAGTTGCGCGATGCGATCGCGAGAAGGCTGGAGAAGCGCGAACAAACGATTCTCTTTCTGAATCGGCGGGGCTTTTCCACTTCGTTGCTTTGCAGCAACTGCGGCGAAGCGCGAAACTGCCCGAACTGCAGCGTGGCCCTGACTTTCCACCGGAACGCCGCGCGTTTGAGCTGTCATCTATGCGGGCACACCGCGGCGGTGCCGAAGAAGTGTCCCGCGTGCAATCAGGATGCGTTGATTTATGCGGGCTTCGGCACCGAAAAGGTGGAAGCCACGGTCGCGCAGATTTTCCCGCAGGCGGTCGTGCGGCGGATGGACGCCGATTCGATGACGCGAAAGGATGCCTATCGGGAAACCCTGCGCGCCTTTCGCGCGGGAAAAATCGACATTCTCGTCGGCACGCAAATGATCGCGAAAGGGTTGCATTTCCCGAACGTCACCCTTGTCGGAATAATCAATGCCGACCTCGGATTGCACATGCCTGATTTCCGCGCGGGCGAACGGACCTTCCAGTTGCTTACCCAGGTCGCCGGCCGGGCTGGACGCGGCGAAACGTCAGGTGAAGTCTTCGTCCAGACTTACACGCCGTTCAGCCCGTCGATCCAGTTCGCACGTCACCACGATTTCGAAGGCTACTTCGAGCAGGAGCTGGAATTTCGGGAACGCTGCGAGTTCCCGCCCTTTACCCACGCGCTCTTGCTCACCGTTCGCTCCGCGCATGAAGGCCGCGCGAAACTCACCGCCGAAACAATTGCCCGGCGGCTAAAGGAAGCGTTGCCGGCCGAATTCATCGCCGGCGCGGCTACGCCTGCGCCACTGGAAAAGTTGCAGGGGCAATTCCGTTTTCACATTCTGTTGCGCGGCGTTGCCATTCTTCGCTTAAGCCGGCTGGTGCGCCAGACGCTCGACAAATTACCGCTGCCCGAAGATGTGACGGCCTCCGTCGACGTGGATCCGTACCAATTGTTGTAGGTACACCTGTAGCCGCCGCCCTGTGGGCGGCGTTCTTTGCACGAGCGATTGCCTAACGCTTCGCATAGCGAAGCGGCTCCAGCGAGAGCGACCACATTATTTCTTGAGCAACTTCGGGACGGCGGCTTTGGCGAGGGCGGTAAACGCGCCGACTGCGCTGTTCCCTCCGGAATCGCTCAGGCGCAGCAAGCCGATCTCCAAGGCGAGCTTTTTACCTTGAAGACGGATCGCTTTTAGCTTCAACGCTTCCCTTCCTCGCAACGCGATCTTCGGCATGAGGGCGGCGGCCTTCAGAGGCGCGAGCGAGCGAAGCAGCGTCTCGATCGCATTCAACTCTGCGACCGTCCGCGGACGAACCTGATGGTTCAGGCAAATCTGGTCCGTCATTCGCCGCATGACGAAAGTGTCCGATAATTGCAGCAGCCGGTGGTGGTGCAGTTCGGAAAACTGGATCACCCGGCGTTTCCACCACGGATGCGCCTGAGAAACAATCAAGGCAAATTCATCCGTGCAAAGGCGTTCGTAGCGCAAGTTGGGGGAGTGCCGGGTCAGGAACCCCAGGCCAACATCCATGCGGCCTTCTTCCAGCGCCGTCTCAATCTCGGTCGATGAGATTTCTTCCACGGTGAGGCTAATCCCCGGGTGCCTGGCGGAGAACAGCCCTAATAAATCAGGCATCAAGGCGACGTTGAGGATGGGGACAACTCCGACGTGCAGGGCGCCGCGCAGTTGCCCCGGTTCGCTGCCGAGTTCCTGGAGGAAATTCTCGAGCTGACGAAGAATCGAGCGGGCGTGCTCCTGAAAGATCAGGCCTGTCGAGGTAAGGAGAATGCGCTTTCCGCGGCGTTGAAAAAGCGACACGCGCAGACCCGCCTCCAGGTCGCGCATCTGTTGAGAGACGCTCGGCTGGGACATTCCGAGACGGTCCGCCGCCCTGCTAAAACTGCCGGCCTCGGCCACGGCGAGGAAGTAGCGCAGGTGCCGTAGTTCCAGCGGCTCGTGCATCATGAGGGCATATTGTGCGGCCGGATTGAAAAACGCAATTATCCAGGAAAGGAGATTTTCCTTTCATAGGCGCAGGTTATTGCGTTATTTCCAATAGCTCTATTTGGAGAGGAGATATGGCATTCACAAAACTACTCGCCCTGGCGCTAAGCGCTCTACTCCTCATCGGCTGCAACAAAAACTCTACCAACGCCGGTAGCTCGAATAAAATTCGCGTCGGCTACATCGGGTTGACCTGCGAAGCACCGATCTTCAGCGCAGTCGAAAAAGGATTTTTCAAGGAAGAAGGGCTGGAGGTTGAAATGGTGAAGTGCGAATGGGCCAATTACAAAGACGTGCTCGCGCTGGGCGGGCTCGACATCACGTATCATCTCGTCATGTATTTTCTCAAGCCGATCGAGCAGGGGCTCGACGTGAAGTT
>JBDTYN010000071.1:0-1966 GCA_040005675.1 Chthoniobacterales bacterium | reverse complement strand
GGAGCCGCTTCGGAACGCGAAGCACTGGAGGAGTTGCGGGGAATCGCCCGGAAGAACAAAGTCGCTCGCTCTTTCATCGGTGCCGGGTATTCCGATACGATCACTCCGCCGGTCATTCAGCGGAACATTCTAGAAAATCCGGGCTGGTACACAGCCTATACACCTTACCAGGCCGAGATCGCGCAAGGACGTCTCGAAGCGCTTCTGAATTTTCAGACGATGATCACCGATCTCACCGGGTTCGACATCGCAAACGCGTCGCTGCTCGATGAGGCGACCGCCGCGGCTGAGGCGATGGCGCTGTGCGCTGCCGCCAAAGGCGGGAAGCCGGAGAGCGGGGCCTTTTTTGTGTCCGAGAAATGTCATCCGCAAACCATCGAAGTCGTGCGAACGCGCGCCAGATCTCTGGGAATTAAAGTCGTTGTCGGAGACCATCGTCTGTTTGATTTTGAAACGGCGGAAGCGTCCGGATCGCGAGCGGACGGCAAAGAGCCGGAGCTGGGCGCGAAGTTTTTCGGAGCACTCGTTCAATATCCGGCGACCGACGGCGTGATTTATGATTACGGGGAGTTCGTGACTCGCGCGCATGCGACTGGCGCACTCGTCGTCGTCGCGGCAGATCTTCTCGCGCTGACCTTGCTGAGACCGCCCGGCGAATTTGACGCGGATGTCGCAATCGGCAGCACCCAGCGTTTTGGTGTTCCGCTCGGGTTCGGCGGACCGCATGCGGCCTACTTCGCCACGCGTGACGCTTACAAACGCCACATGCCGGGAAGGCTCGTCGGCGTCTCCCACGACGCGGCGGGCCGGCCGGCGTATCGGCTTGCGTTGCAAACTCGCGAGCAACACATTCGCCGCGACAAGGCGACGAGTAATATTTGCACCGCGCAGGTCCTTCTCGCGGTGATCGCTTCCATGTACGCCGTTTACCACGGACCGCGCGGCCTGCTGGCAATTGCGGAAGCAATTCACGAAAAAGCGCGGTTACTCGCCGCGGGCCTCCATCGCCTTGGTCATCCGCCGATCAGTGACTCTTTCTTCGATACCGTGTGTGTGCACGCTCGTGCGGACGGGCGCAACTTGTTCCGTTCGGCGGAGAAGCGGGGCCTCAATTTTCGCGTCCCCGAACCTCGGTTCGTTTGCATCGCACTCGATGAGACCACGACGGACGCTGACATCCAGGAAATTTTCGCCAGCGTCGTAGATGCTTATCCCGCCCTCGGTCCAACACCAGCGATCGAAGAGCTTCGGTCTGAGCTGGCGGGGGAGACCGAGTCCTTCGAGCGCCGCGCCAGCGAGTATTTAACGCACCCGGTTTTCAACACGCACCGCACTGAAACGGAAATGTTACGCTATCTGCGCCGGCTCGAATCTCGCGATTTGTCGCTCACTACCTCGATGATTCCGCTCGGCTCCTGCACGATGAAACTGAATGCGACGGCCGAGATGTTTCCGCTTTCGTGGCCAGAATTCGCGAACCTGCATCCGTTCGCGCCAGAGAATCAATCGCAGGGGTATCGCCAGATGGCGACGCAGCTGGAAGAATGGCTCGCCGAAATCACTGGTTTTGCCGCGGTCTCCCTGCAACCGAATGCCGGTTCGCAAGGCGAGTACGCCGGGCTGCTCGCAATCCGCGAATATCACGCCGCGCGGAACGAAGCGCATCGCGACATTTGTCTCATCCCGCAGTCGGCCCACGGCACGAATCCAGCCAGTGCCGTCATGGCTGGCTTCCGGGTCGTGCCCGTAGTCTGCCTGAAGCATGGCGACATCGATCTGGCTGATTTGCGCGCGAAAGCCGATACCTACGGCAGGAATCTGGCGGCGCTGATGGTGACTTACCCTTCGACCCACGGCGTTTTTGAAACGACGATCCGGGAGGTCTGCGAAATCGTGCATCAGCAAGGTGGTCAGGTTTACATGGACGGCGCGAACATGAACGCGCAGGTCGGGCTTTGTCGCCCCG
>JBDTYN010000070.1:0-25780 GCA_040005675.1 Chthoniobacterales bacterium | reverse complement strand
GTGCCATTCACGCCGACGATCAGAAGCACTTTCGGTTTGGCGGGCAATGGCATGATCGGTTCCGGCGCCAATGGCAGGATGCGCATGATTTCGTCGCGCGCGACTTCCGCAACCTCTCTGGAGGTAATGGTCGAACGGGCGGATCGTTCACGAAGTGCTTCGACGATGCGCATCGACATCGGCACCCCGAGGTCGGATCGAATTAACATCTCCTCGAGTTCATCCCAATCGGTTGGCTTGCCGGCAAATTTCTGGACGAGCGACTGGAAGAACTTCATCGGAGGCGGGGGCGCCGAAATCAGCGTGGGCCTGCGGCCGGCCGATCGTCATTCGCGGCTTTGCGCAAGGGTCGTGAAAGATCGTCCTTCACGCGATCGAGAATCCCATTCACGAAGCGCCCGGAATCCGGTCCGCCGTACATTTTTGCGAGCTCGATTGCCTCGTTAATCGAGACAACCGGCGGGATATCGTCGCGATGAAGCATTTCGTAGATGGCGAGGCGCAGGACATTCCGATCAACCGGCGAGATCCGTTTGAAGTCGAAATTGGCCGAGTAACGTCGGATGCGCTCATCAATTTCCGGCAGATGCGTCGCCATCCCGTCGATCAGCGGCTGCGCAAATTCGCGCACCCGCGGGGTAGCGGGACAAAATTCCCAGAACTCGTCCATTCGCTCCGGCGCATCACCGCCATGCAGATCGCGCCAAAAATGATATTGCACTGCCGCCTGCCGGGCGACGCGACGTTTCCCCATACCGCTACCTGGCTCTCAGCGTGGAAAGCACATCGGCAATTTCGACCGCGGCGCGCGCCGCCTCGGTGCCGCGGTTTAATTCCTCTTCCAGGCAGCGCTCCAGCGCTTGTTGCTCGTTCTCGAGACTCAAGACCGCGTTGATCACGGGAATGCCATGCTCGAGCGCGATGTGTTGCAGGGCGTCGGTTACAGACCGCGCGAGGTGGTCCGCATGAGCGGTCCGGCCTTGGAGGATGATGCCCATGGCGATGATTGCCTCTGCCGATCGTTGCCTCGCCAGCTCGCGCGCGACGATCGGAATTTCAAACGCGCCAGGGACCCGATGCAAAGTCACCACCGCCCCGGGCGCGAGCACACGCAATTCTTCCGTCGCATGATCGACCAGTCCCTGCACGTAACTGGCATTAAATTTACTCGCAACAATGGCGAAACTCCGTGTGTCGGCGGCGATGGGAGGTCGAGGCGGCGCGTGGCTGGACATGCAGGAGCGGAGCGAATGGAGATCGGTCGTCAGGCTAACGGAATCAAAGGAGATGGCCCATTTTCACCTTCTTCGTCTCCAAATATCTCGCGTTATGGGGATTTGCTTCGCTGCGTATCGGCACCTGCTCGACCATCTGCAGCCCGTAGCCTTCGAGACCGACGACTTTCTTGGGATTGTTCGTAAGGAAACGGAACTTGCGCACCCCGAGATCCGATAGAATTTGCGCGCCGAGCCCATAATCGCGCAGGTCGGTGGGAAAGCCGAGCTTCGCGTTAGCTTCGACCGTATCCAGCCCTCCTTCCTGCAACTTGTAGGCGTGAATCTTTGCGGCCAATCCGATACCGCGGCCCTCCTGGCGCATGTAAACCAGCACGCCATTCCCTTCCTCGGCGATTTGTTTGAGCGCGGCATGCAACTGGTTGCCGCAATCACACCGACGCGAGCCGAAAACATCGCCCGTCAGGCATTCGCTGTGCACGCGCACGAGAGTTGGTTCGGTTGCGCTGATTTTTCCTTTGACCAGCGCAAGGTGATGTGAGTCATCGACGCGCGAGCGGTAGAGATGAAGATCAAAATCTCCGTAGTCGGTCGGCAACTTTACCACCTGCTCCAGTTCGACGAGCTTTTCGCGAATGCGCCGGTGCGCGATCAAACTCTGAATCGTGCAGATGCGCAGCCGGTGCTTTTTCTTGAACTCCATTAACTCCGGCAGGCGCGCCATTGTGCCGTCCTCGTGCAGAATTTCGCAGAGCACTCCGGCGGGTTGCAGACCGGCCAGACGCGCGAGATCGACCGCTGCTTCCGTGTGACCGGCGCGCCGCAGCACGCCGCCATCTTTGGCCCGCAATGGAAAGACGTGGCCAGGCTGCACGAGGTCATCGGGCACCGAGCCTTGCTCAGCGATCGTCTGAATGGTGGCCGCGCGATCGTGCGCGCTAATCCCGGTCGTCACCCCGTGCGCCGCGTCCACCGAGACAGTAAAATCGGTGCGATACATCTCCCGGTTTTGCGCCACCATGCGCTGCAACCCGAGTTGCTCAGCCCGATCGTTCGAAACGGGAACGCAGATCAACCCGCGGCCGTGGGTTGCCATGAAGTTGATTGCCGCGGCCGTCGCCTTCTCTGCCGCCATCACGAGATCGCCTTCGTTCTCGCGGTCCGCGTCGTCGGTGACGATGACAAGGCGACCCTCGGCAATGTCGCGCAGCACATCGTCGATCGTGTCGAATTCCAGTGCTCGGGCCGCTTCTACGATCATGGCAATACCATCACTTCCGCGCCTCGCTTCGGCAACGGGTATATCACTTTGCGCTCGTCGCAACGATCGCGTCGGCTCGATAGAGGTCGCGGTTGCTGGCTTGAAACTCCGCCTTCAATTTCACTTTGAACTGCGCAAGATCGACCACGTCCCAGCGGATGAAATTCCAATGCCCGGCAGTTCGCGGCTCATGCTCAAAGCCGATGATCAGGTGAACTGCGTCGTCGCGAACCTTGTTCGTAGCGATTTTTGGTTCAAAGTAGAACGTGCGAAAGCTGCTCTCGCGGCTGTCCGCCGCATAGAGTTTTGGATCGAGATAATAAACGCGCTTCGTCTCCGCATCCACCAGGCGGAGATCGGGATAACCCGATCGCTGCGACCGATCTTCGCTTGTGTGCGGGATATCACAGCGCAAACCGGGCTCGGTGTTGAGCAGCTCGCGCGTGCGATTTTCAAAGTGCGCGCTGACCTCGTTGATCCGTGCGATGCCCTGAATCGGACTGTCGGGCGCATTCATTTCCTTGATCACTTCGTCGAGCACGGTGACAACCTGCTGGAGCACGCGAGCGTCCGTTCGGTCTTTAGAATCAAAGGGCAGAACTTGCTTTCCGGTCGTGTCAAAAACGACCTGACTGAAGGGAATCGCGCGCAGCTCATCCCGCTCCTGCAAGAGCCACGGAATGAGCGCGTCGACCGGTGAGGGCGGCGGAGGGCGTCGCGCGACCGTTCCTGACTCCTGAGCGTGCGCCATTGCGCGCACCCCAAAGACCACGAAGATCGCTCCGGTTTTGACGCAGCCGAAGTTCACGCGCGATGGCCGGTTTCAACGCTGCGCACTTTCAGGACTGAATAATTTACGTCCAATAAACACCGCGTAGTTCGCGGAAGGCGAGGGCGCTTTTCTGGCATGCGAAGAACTCACGATTGCGCAACGACGGAAAAAAGAAAATGCTAAACGGCATTCGACGACCGATGGAGAAGAGAGATAAAATATTCGTGGCCGGTCATGGCGGGCTGGCAGGAAGCGCGATTGTCCGTGTGCTTCAGACCGAAGGCTTCACCAAGATCGTCACGCGAGAGCGGGGACAGTTGGATCTCAGGAATGAAGCTGCGGTCGCAGAATTCTATGCCGAGGAAAACCCCGATGTCGTCGTTCTGGCTGCGGCGAAGGTTGGCGGGATACAGGCGAACAACGACTATCCGACGGAGTTTCTCCTCGAGAATCTGCGGATCCAAAACATTGTGATCGGCGGTGCCCAGGAGAGCGGCACACGGAAATTGTTGTTCCTTGCCAGTTCCTGCGTTTACCCCCGGCTCGCTTCTCAGCCGATATCCGAAACCGCTCTTTTGGCCGGCCAGCTCGACCCCGCTAACGAAGCCTACGCGGTCGCGAAGATCGCCGGGATCAAGCTCTGCCAGGCCTGCGCGCGTGAATACGGATCCAATTTCATTTCCGCCGTCCCGACGAATCTCTATGGCACACACCATTTCGATCTTGCTTCGTCGCACGTGCTACCCGCTTTGATCCGCAAAGCTCACGAGGCAAAAACGAGCGGTGCGCGCGAGATCGTGGTCTGGGGCTCCGGCGAGCAACGGCGCGAATTTTTGCATGCGGAGGACCTCGCCCAGGCCTGCCTCTTTCTGCTTCTGAACTACGATTCGCCTGAAATCATCAACGTCGGTCGCGGCGAAGACATTTCCATCCGTGAGCTGGCAGAACTGGTCTGCGACGTCGTCGGTTTTGATGGCGAACTGGCGTGGGATCGGGGGAAGCCGGACGGGACGCCGCGCAAGCTGCTTGATGTGTCTAAAATACGGTCGCTCGGCTGGCAGCCGAAGATTCCTCTGCGCGAAGGCATCGCGCGTACCTACGAATGGTTGCGAGAGAACGCGACTCCTTTCTGCGCAGTATCGGTATGAGGACAAAGCTGCGCGTTGGTGTCGTTGGCGTTGGTCACATCGGCAAGAACCACGCGCGTCTTTACGCCGAATTGCCGCTCGCAGAGTTGGCCGCCCTTTACGACACCGACACCGGGAAAGCGGAGCAATTGGCGGCCGAGCTCGGAACCGTCTCGGCCGCGTCGTTGGAAGATTTCGCGCAGCGCGTCGACGCCGCCTCTGTCGCGACGCCGACACCCACGCATTTCGAGGTCGCGTGTCAGCTAATTAAAGGCGGAAAACATTTGCTCGTGGAAAAGCCGATTACGGAGAATACCGCGGAAGCAAGCGAGCTGGCCCGGCTGGCGGGCGAGCGCGACATTGTTTTGCAGGTCGGTCATGTGGAACGCTTTAATCCTGTGCTGGGCGCGCTCGAGGCCCGCCTCACACGCCCGCGTTTCATCGAAGCCCATCGCCTGTCGCCGTATCCCAATCGCAGCACAGAAATCGGTGTGGTTCTTGATCTGATGATTCACGACTTGGAAATCATTCTCCATCTCGTCCGCTCGCCTGTTGAAAACATTGACGCGGTAGGTGTGCCGGTCCTGAGCCGCGGCGAAGATATCGCCAATGCGCGGCTCTGGTTCGAAAACGGCTGCGTGGCGAACATCACCTCGAGCCGGATCAGCCCGGAGCGAATGCGAAAAATCCGCGTCTTTCAGGAAGACGCCTATCTCTCGCTCGATTACCAGAGCCAGAGCGGAGAAATTTATCGGCGCGTCAACGGGGCGATCGAGCGCGAAGAAGTTGCAATCGAACGCGAAGAACCGCTCAGCCAGGAACTCTCTGCCTTCGTTGAATGCGCCCGCACTGGCCGCGCGCCGAAAGTGTCCGGATTTGAAGCCACTGCCGCACTCGAGCTGGCGGTCGAGATTACGAAGCGCATCGAAGCGCGCCGCAGTGTCTGACGCGCTTTACCTGGTCGCGGGAGAGCCGAGCGGTGACGCGCACGGCGCCGCGCTGATGCGGGCGCTCCGTCTCACACGTCCGGAGCTCAAGCTCCTCGGCCGCGGTGGAGCGAAGATGCAGGAGGTTGGCGGTGCTGGCTTCATGAATTGGAGCGACGCCGCCGCTGTCGTCGGTCTGTGGGAGGTGATCAGGCGCTACGGTTATTTTCGGCAGCAGTTCGCCGCTACCCTCGACGAGATCGCCGAGAGCGCGCCAGCCGCTGTCGTCTTAATTGATTATCCCGGCTTCAACCTTCGACTGGGTCGGGTGCTTCGCGCGCACAAACCCAGTCTCAAAATCATCTACTACATCAGCCCGCAGGTCTGGGCCTGGAATCGCGCACGCATTCCACGCATGGCGCGCTGGCTCGATCTGATGCTCTGCATCTTTCCGTTCGAGGCTGATCTCTATAACCAATCTGGTTTGCGCACACTCTTTGTCGGTCATCCAATGTTGGAGATTCTGGCCACGCCGAATGAAAGCGAAGTAATTCGCGATCCCGATCTCATCGGACTTTTTCCCGGGAGCCGGCTGCGCGAAGTCCGAAAGATTCTGCCGCTCATGCTCGGTGCGGCAATGCATATCCTGAAGGAAAAGCCGACTGCAAGGTTCGAAGTGGCGGCGGCATCGACCTCACTGGTGCCCGAAATCACGCGTCTGGTCGCCCGCTCACAGCTGCCGCGCGAGAAACTCGGCGTGGTGGTCGGCCAGGCGGCCTCGCTCTTTCGGCGCGCCTGGGTGGGACTTGTCGCTTCCGGCACGGCCACACTGGAAGCGGCCCGGTTTCGCATGCCCTTCGTTCTCGTTTACAAGGTTGCGTGGCTTACCTACTTCGCGGCGCGCGCGGTTGTGAAATCGAAGTTCCTCGGCATGCCAAACGTGCTCGCGAACCGCGCGATTGTTCCCGAATTTATTCAACACCACGCGAAGCCGCGCACCATAGCGCGGCATGTCCTGCGATTTGCCGGCAATCCTTCTGCGCGCGAACTCGTTATTTCTGAATTCGATGCGATCATCCCCGAACTCGGGGGCGGGGGGGCGAGTGCCGCGGCGGCCGCCGCCATCCTGGATGAAATCGCGGCAAAACGTCCGGAGGAAGATTGATTGCGCAAACTGACAAACGTATCGCTGCCCCTGCGCTGGTGACGTGATGGAGATCTGGGACATCTCGCGTGCGTTGAACGGCACGTTTGCCCAGTGGCCGGGTGACACGCCATTCTCTTTCCACCTGACCTCGAAGATGAGCGACGGTGCCGCAGTCAACGTCGGTGCGATCGAGATGAGCGTGCACAATGGCACGCACGCGGATGCGCCTTTTCACTTCGAACAGCAAAGCCCGACGATCGAAAAGATGCCGCTCGAGTCTTATATCGGCCGCGCGGTCGTCGCCCAAATACCCGGAGGAATCTGCGAGATCGATGTCTCACACCTTGGCGCCGTCGAACATGATTTAGCGCACGCGCCGCGGTTGTTATTAAAGACAGACCGCTGGTTGAACTCAGCGGCCTTTCCGAAGTCGATCCCGGTGATCTCGCCTGAGGTTGCACCATGGCTGCGAGCGCGCGGAGTGAAACTTCTCGGCGTCGATCTTCCTTCGGTTGACGCGATTAACGCCAAAGATCTCGCGAATCACCATGCTTTGACTGCCGCGGGTATCACGATTGTCGAATCACTCGACCTCAGCGCGATTGCGCCGGGGCTTTATCACTTCGCGGGCTTGCCGCTCAAGATCGAGGGCGGAGACGGCGCGCCGGTCCGCGCGATTCTCTGGCGCGATTAACAGTGCGAGATGGAAACCGCCGCGCCGAGAGAATTACTGGAACGGCGCAGCACGTTTTCCATCGTGAGCGCGGTCGCACTTGTTCTTTTTGGCATAACGAATCTTCCGTGGCAACTGGGCGACTACGACCAGGCCAAGCAGGCGTTTACCTCGCTGGAAATGGTGCAGGAAGGCGGCTGGCTTTACCAGCGCACGCCTAACGAGTTCGTGGCGACGAAGCCGCCGGCGGTAGGGTGGATTTCCGCCGGTTCTTTCGCCCTGACAAGATCATGGGACCTATCATGGCGACTACCTTCGTTCATCGCTGCGCTCACTTTGATGGCCCTACTCGCCGGCGCGGCGAAAAACGCCTACGGCACGACGGCCGCTCTGCTCGCGACTGGCGCCTTTGCCTTCAACTTGATGACGCCGCGACTCGCTACGCTGGTGCGAACCGACATGCCGCTCGCGCTCGTCATTTTTCTGCTCGGCTGGAAAATCTGGGAAAAAATCCGGCGCCGCGAAACGTGGGACGCGTCGGCTCAGGGGCGAATGTTCCTGCTTCTGACCGGCGCGATGCTGATCAAAGGCCCGATCGTTTTCGCTTTTCTATTTCCCGGGATCGTCCTCTTTCAGCTCCGTTCCGGGCGCCTTCGGCACAACGCGAGCGCCTGGTTTGGGCTATGGCCCTGGTTATTATCGCTGGCAGTTTTCGCTCTCTGGTGCGCGGGAGGGATTCTATTCGTCAATGGCTTCTACGAGCAGGTGGTCCTGCGCGAATTCGCCGGGCGTTTCGATGGAGAGACGCATCGCGCTCAGCCGATATACTTTTACGTCCCGCATCTGCTGCACAAGTTCGCGCCGTGGAGTTTGCTTCTCGTCGGTCTCGCCGTCGCAAAATTGCGAGCGGGTAAATTTCGCGAGGCATGGGCGCGTATATCTCCTGAAACATTCTGGCTCGTCTGCTGGAGTCTAGGCGGGCTCGTCGTCATGTCTCTGGTCCCGTCGAAGCGGGTTGACCGGATCTTTCCGGTGATACCGCCGCTTTGTCTGCTCCTGGCCGCTCAGTTCGCGGAGCCATGGCGCGATCCAGCGATTCGAGCGCGGGCGAGACGCTGGTATACGCTCTCGCTCTGCCTTGCCGCCATTTTTACCCTCGGTTATTCAGTGATGAAAATCTACCTCGCGGCCCGCCACCCGGACGAACTGGTCGCGTTTTCGGCAGCGGTGCGGAATGAAGCGCAGCAGCAGCACTGGAGACGTTATGAGGTCATGCGTGGCCACGACGAACGTCTTCTGGTTTACCTTCGGCGAACCCATTTTATCGATGCTGAAACAGCGGCGGCGGAGTGGGCGGCGAACAGGCTGGACGCGGTTGTCGTGCCGAACGACGAGGTGCCGCGAATGCTGCGGGAATTACCGGGCGCGATCCCGGCTTCGATCGAACTGAAGGGGCGCGCAAAGGAAAAAGGGCTTTACACGGTCTTGAAAAGGTCCGGCCCGGCCCTCTCGCGGGGCAAACCAAAAACCTTTCTCGACTTGCTGCGTCCACAGAATAATCTGGCCTAACAAGTCAAACATGGAATTTCCAAAAGCCGAACTCGAAACGCTCTGGGCTCCGTGGCGCGTCGAATATTTCGAGAAAGAGAAACCGAATCAGGATTTTCTGACTGAAGCAGCCCGGGCGAGCGATGATGCCGCGCACCTTGTCATCGCGCGACGGAAAAACGGGTTTCTGCTTATGAATCGCTATCCCTACGCCGTCGGTCATTTGCTCGCCGTGCCCTACCGAAAGACCGCGGAACTGGATTCGTTAGGCGAGAATGAACTGCTTGAACTCTGGCAGCTCGCAATCCACGCTCAGAACCTTCTGCGCGAGACGATGAAAGCGCAGGGGTTCAACATCGGCCTGAACCTCGGCGCTTGCGCCGGCGCGGGCGTTCCCGGCCACTTGCATTTGCACATCGTGCCGCGATGGAGCGGCGACACCAACTTCTTTCCGGTCCTCTCCGGCACCCGCACTTTGTCGGAAGGACTCGAGGGTCTATATGGAAAGTTAATTGCGGTCCAGGCGCGGATCTCTTCACCGGGCATCACGGGCGCATGAATTCATTGGTGGACGCGCCGCCTCCGCAGAGGGGGATGGGCTGCTTCGCCAAAGGATGTCTCACGCTGTTGGCCCTGATGATTCTGCTCGGAGCCGCGTTTGTCGGCGGCAGTTATTGGGCGGTTCGCCACCTGCGGGAGCGTTACTCGGCCCCGGGCTCTGCGCCTCTGCCGGCCCTAGCCCTGGCTCCGAACCGGGTCGAGCAAGTGCAGGCGCAGTGGGAGGTCTTCACCGCGGCGGCTGATCAGCACCGCAGGGCGCGCATCGAATTGAATGCCGGGGAGGTAAACGCCCTTATCGCTTCGGAACCGGAATGGCGCGGAAAAGCTTTCGTTTCAATGGAGGGCAACGTCGTCCACGCACGGCTCAGCATTCCAATTGCCGCGGTAGCCTGGCTGAAAGGACGCTATCTGAATGGTTCTTGCAACGTCCGACCGTCATCCGACCGAAAACCTGCGAACGGAAAAATCAGCGATATCACACTGATGGGAAAGGGCGTGTCCGATGATGTGCTCGACTACGAAATGTTCGGGTGGAAATCGATCCGCAGAGTAATTGCGGATTGGTGTGCGGAGTACGACATTTCCGTCTTCGACATCGTGGACGGAAAAGTGGTGCTGGAAACGCGGGGCCGCGAGTGATCGCTACTCCATGATCTCACGCACGAAGACGTTGAGCTGTCCGTCAGCCTGTTTCCGCACTTCCGTGATTTCGTAAGGCCGCGCTTCGTCGCGAACGATGGTCGTGCCGCGCGCAGGCGGACGGTAGCCGCTGGGAAATTCGACAATGATGCGTGTGGAATTCCCGCCCGTCCCAGGATGCAGCACCGATTCGGTAAGATGCGTTTTCGGACGCAGAACCGCACGGTTCGCCTCCACAAAATTAACTATGAACTGGCCACTGAGATAAACCCGCTCGCCGGCCAACCCGCGGTCCGCCACGTCAGGAAGATCGGTCGTGGCAATCAACCGTCCGACAGGCATTCTTCCTGGAGGATAAGTCTTCCAGTTGCCGCCGCCCGCGGTCGAAGCGAGCGCTTCCCCGGGGACGGGCTGCGCTGGCAGAGCTGTCACGGTTTGCGCAGATGGCGAAGGAGAAGGCGTCGCCGCAGGAAGTCTGGGACCTGCTGGAGAAGCTGCCTTTTGCGCGCTGGCGATCTGCCCGTGCGGCGGTGTCGTGACGGAGGAAGCCGACGGCACGCCCTTTTGACTTTGCGCGGTTTTAACGTCGCCACGCACGGGCGTGTTCTTTTGCGGTGGTGCTGGCGTCACTGGAGGTGCCGCTGCAACTTTCGGCCCCTCGACTGGCAGGGCCGGTTGGACACGAATGAGTGCATTCGCGCCCGAGGGAGCAAGGCCTGGTGCGAATCCTTCGATTGGAACCGTCGATCCCACGGGTGCGACCCGCTCGCGATAGCTATCGAAATGCGTCTGCGCGGTTCTGCGCGTCGTCTCTTTGAACAGAGGCCAGCCACCGGCGAGATTGAGGAGGAACGGCGGCTCCAGTGCGAACGTGCCGGTGCCACGCGACACGGTGTAGCTTCCGTAGAGCAAGGGAATGGCAGTAATGAGTATTCGACCGTCGGGCAAACGGTCGGCATGAATCACGGCCGAGAGATCGTGCGAGCGCTCCAGCTTCAGCTCCAAGCCCATGCCAAGTGTTTGCTTCATTAAGGGCACGGCCCGCGTATCGGCTGGATATACATGTTCCATCAGAAGCTCGCCTTGATCGACCGCGAGCGTGAGCGCGACCATGCCGCTCGTGAAAACGTCGGCCGGCGACAATTCCCGTGCGCCCATAATGACAAATCGGCCCACTACATAGGGGACCAGACCTCGCACGCCCTGGAAATTACGGATGTAATTGCGCGCCAGTTCCGCATTCTTGTTCGCCAATTCTGTTGGGCGCATCGCGGTGTAGCGATCATAGAGTTGCTTCGCGTTGAGGAATTCGCCCGCCGGCGCAGCCGTTAATTCGAACCTTTTCGCTGGTTCGACCTTGTGCAGTTTCTTTAAAATCTCATAGCTCTGCGGCCGTTCCGGTTGTCCGAAGATGTAGAAACTGCCAAGCCAGGCCGCGAAAGCGAAACCGGTCAGGAGAAGAATCGCAATCGACCAGCCAAACACGTTCGTCTTGCGCCGCGTCCGACCATATGGGTCGTCGTAGCGTAAGAGATCACGTTCCATCTAGGTGCCGGCGCGCTGCGCAGCGGTCGTTCTCAAACCGGCCTTGCCGCTTCAAAGGAGGAACCACAACCGCAGGTGCGAGCAGCGTCGGGGTTCACGATTTGAAAACCCGCGCCGGTCAATCCCCCACGATAGTCGAGCGTCGCATTTTGCAGGTAATGTGCGCTTTCGTGATCCACGAAAAACTCGACTCCATCGCGCGACACGACTGCGTCGCCCGGTTTTGGCGCGTCGAGCGACATTTCGTATTGCAGCCCCGAACAACCGCCTTTCGCGATCTGGACGCGCAGGCCCTTGCCGCTTTCCGCCTTCTCCTGCAAAAGGGCGCGCAGCTGTTCCGCAGCGCTTTCCGTGACGTTGATCATCGGTAATGCGAAATTATCGCGCTCCTCCGGCAAGTCAACCGGAGGACCGCTGGTCCGGGCCGTATTCGTCCTCGATCAGGCGGGAATTTTAGTCGCTGATTACGTGTGGAAAACTAAAGTGAGAGCACGATGAGTCGCATCCAACTTCTGCCCGAAGTCCTTGCCAGCCAGGTGGCGGCGGGCGAGGTGGTGGAGCGGCCCGCGTCGGTCGTGAAAGAGCTGGTCGAGAATAGCATCGACGCGGGCGCACGGAAAATTGAAACGTTGATCCGGCGGGGCGGCATTTCGCTCATTCGGGTGATCGACGATGGCTGCGGCATGGACCGCGACGATGCGCTCCTTTGCCTCGAGCGGCATGCCACGAGCAAAATTCGCACGGCCGCGGACCTGGCGGCAATCGGGACGCTCGGTTTCCGCGGCGAAGCGATCCCGAGCATCGCGAGCGTCTCCCGGTTTCGCCTGGCCACGCGCGAACGCGAAGCCACCGCCGGGAGCGAAATCATCGTGGCGGGCGGACGCATCGAAGCAGTTCGCGCCGGCGGCGAGGCGCCCGGCACGCAGATCGAAGTCCGATCATTATTTTATAACCTGCCTGCACGCCGGAAATTTTTGCGCTCGGAAAACACGGAGAGCCGCAACGTCGAGCATCAGCTTTATTTGCAAGCCACCGGCCATCCTGAGATCGCGTTCACTTTCGTACGCGATGAACGCGTCGTTTTCCAACTCCCGCCGACGCGGTGCCTGCGCGACCGCGTTCGGGACCTGCATGGCAGCGAATTGGTCGACCGGTTGCTGGAGGTCGGCGATGGGGTGCCCGGACGAGCGCCGATTCGCGTCAGCGGACTGATCGGCGAAGCGGGCGTGAGTCGGCAAACGCGCGCGCAGCAACTGGTTTTCGTCAATGGTCGCGCGATTGAAAGCCCGGTGCTCACTGCCGCGTTGCGCGAGGGATATCACACGACTCTGATGCGCGGTCAGTTTCCGGTCACCTTTCTATTCATCCAGCTCGACCCCACCGCGGTGGATGTGAACGTGCACCCGGCGAAACGTGAAGTGCGGTTTCGCGATCCAGCGGCCGTGCGGGAAGGAGTCGTGGCCGCGATTCAGCGAACGCTGGAAAGCGATCGCGTTAACTGGCAGCAGCGATTTCACTCCGGGCCATCTCAGCCGGGGTCGAGACCGTCGGCGGAATCCGGCTGGCCAGCGGCGATCGCGCCTGTCGTTCATCCGATTGCTCCGCCCGCGCATCAAGATCAGCCCGTTTTTACCGCTCCCGATGAAACAACGCACTTCGTCTCCCGGCAGCAAAACGGCGAGCGCTCGCAAACTCTGGGGCGCAACGATCAGGACTCACAGAATGTCTCGCGCCCGGTAAATCCTGGCGGGCAATTCCAGATTATTGGCATCCTGAACAAGCTCTACATCTTGATGGAGAACAGCGGCGGCCTGGTCTTGGTAGACCAGCATGCTGCTCATGAGAGGATTCTTTTTGAAGAGCTGCGGCGCCGGATGGAGCAGCAGGGTGTGCCGTCGCAACGGCTTTTGCTCCCGCCGACGTTCGATCTTCCACCGCGCGACGCCGAATGGGTCGAACGCAATGCCGCGACCTTGCAGAAAATGGGTATCGGCATCGAAGCGTTTGGCCCCAGCACCTTTAAACTCGACAGCTTGCCGGCATTCCTTCGTGCCTCCGATCCGCTTCGCTTCATGCGCGGTGTCATCGACGAGCTGAAAAGTGCGAGCAACAACAGTTCAGCGCTCCGGTTGGGTGAAGAAATGATCGCGAAAACTGTCTGCCGTCACGCGGTTAAAGCCAACGACCCGCTGCGTTTTCCGGAAACGGAAAAGTTGATTCGTGACTTGCTCGAGTGCGACCTGCCTTACTGCTGTCCGCACGGCCGACCCACCATGATTCAGATTTCGCTCGCCGAATTGGAGAAGAAGTTTGGCCGGAGAGTCTGATCAACGGGCGATACATATCTGGTCGAGGCCAGAACTCCGTCGGACAAAGATGAAGCGTGATTGCGTCATCGTTGGCTCAGATGGAGCAAGGGCATTTTACGGCCGCCCCGCGCCCCAGTGCTTCGCGATCAGCGCTTTGATCCCCGGTGTCTGTAATCCGAAATCTTCTTTTTCCTCGCTCGGAAGCTCAGGAAACCATTTCCACCAGAACATGCCGGCGAGGAATTGGTGTTTGCCTGACAATCCGAGCGCCACGTCGATGCAGCGCGCTTGAATCTCCACCGCGTGCTCTCCGCCGGTTTTAAATCCGAACGGTTCGGCTGCCGCGCGCGCACTTTCGTTGTAGCCGACCTCGGTGAAGATGAACTGCTTCCCGCCGTTCGCCTGCGAAAACTTTTCCAGCTCCGCGCATTGCCTTTCCCAGCCGGCCGCGATTTCAGCGGCACCGGGATTGTTTGTTTTGGTCAACGGAAAATACGCCAGCGTGCCGATGTAATCGAGCGCGTCCCAGAATTTCACGTCCGCGTATTCGTTCCAGTTCGCGCCATAAGTCAGCTTGCCGGTATAAACCATCCGCACCGCGGCAATGATGGCGCGCCAGCGATTCTCAAATTTCTGAGCATGGCTAAATTCGAGCCCCACGCAAAAGATGCCGGCGTGATGTGACTCGGCGATGCGTGCCATCTGAACAATCCACGTTTCGTAGTCAGCAAAAAACCGATTCCACTCCTCCGACGTTTTAAAGTTGATCTCACCCCGCCAGGAAAAACGTGAGCCCCAATAGGCAATGTGCGGGATTAGCATGACGGACAAGCCCCGCTCCCATGCCCAATCCAGGGGAACGGTGATGTGCCGGTTACCGTCGATGGTTCGAAAAGAGACGTGGCCGTCGTTTTCAATCCGGGCATACGGATGAATCGCAACGCTGTTCGCGCCTAACGACTTCAGTTCGTCGAGTGTCTGCGCCATGGCTGGCGTTTGCCACTCCGTGCCCCATGTCTGGCACGAAACAGTCACCCCTTTGAAAAAGGTCTGAGATTCGGCATGCGCCGGGGCGATGCTAAGCGCAAGCGCGACCAAGGCGGCGAGTGACTTCATGAACACGAGAGTCGTGCGCTTTGTAGCGCCCTGTGGTTTCGCGACCAACTGCGAGGTAGCAACCTCCGTAGAGGATAACCGAAGCGGCAAAGTGCAGGTTGTTTTCGGGTCTTCATCGGTTGCGCGGCATTGCAACTGCTCGGATTTGAAACGACTTGCGGGACGGAATGGCCCGCGCAGTTTTCATCACTCGGTATGGGATCAAAGAAAATCGTCGTTTGCGGAGCGGGCGGCTTCATTGGCGGTCACCTTGTGGCCGATTTGCTTCGTCAGGGGCAAAACGTCCGCGCGGTCGACGTCAAGCCGGTCGACGAGTGGTATCAGGTTTTTCCGGAGGCTGAAAATCGCCAGCTCGATTTGCGCGAAAAAGAATCGTGCGAGCAGGCAGTGAGAGGCACGGCGCTGGTTTATAATCTCGCCGCCGATATGGGGGGGATGGGGTTCATCGAGAACAATAAAGCCCTCTGCATGCTCAGCGTTCTCATCAATACACACCTGCTGATGGCTGCAAAAGAGGAGGGGATCGAACGCTTCTTCTATGCGTCCTCTGCCTGTGTGTATGCGGCTGACAAGCAGACAGACCCGAACGTTACCGCCTTGAAGGAAGAGGACGCTTATCCGGCCCTGCCCGAGGATGGCTACGGCTGGGAGAAGTTGTTCAGCGAGCGCATGTGCCGTCATTTCCGCGAAGACTACGGGATCGTCACCCGAATCGCCCGTTACCACAACGTCTATGGCCCCAGCGGCACCTACGACGGTGGACGGGAAAAGGCGCCGGCCGCGATCTGTCGCAAGGTCATCGAAGCAAAACTGACCGGCACGGGCGAGATCGAGATCTGGGGAAGCGGAGAACAAACCCGCAGTTTCATGTGGATCGACGACTGCGTGAAAGGTTCGCAGATGATCATGAAGGGTGACTACGCCGAGCCGCTGAATCTGGGCAGCAGCGAGCTGGTCAGCATCAACCGTCTCGTTGACCTGGCCGAAGAGATTGGGGGAACGAAATTGAAGCGTCGCTACAATCTCGCCGCCCCCAAGGGTGTGAACGGTCGAAACAGCGACAACGAGCTGATCGGCAGAATTCTCGGCTGGGAACCGGCAACACGTTTGCGCGATGGGCTTGAGCGCACCTATCACTGGATCGAGCAAGACATGGCCGCGCGCCGGCACAGCGCAGAACCAGTCCCGGCGTAACGGGGACTGCTAAAACCCAGTCGACCAGTTCGTTCAGTTGAACCTACGCTGCGCGAAGACTGCTCGCGCGCCGCTGCGGTTAACAAAGTCCCCCGAGTGCAGGTGTTTGGAAATACTAATAGCCGCGCCCTTGATTCGGGCGGCAGGCGGATTGCAATCCGCTCAGCTGCGAAATGTTTATCTTGGAGCAATCGCCGCGAGCATGACACTGTAGCCAGATCGTGAATATCTGGATCGGCACCTCCGGATTTCAGTATCCGGAGTGGAAAGGGACTTTTTACCCGGACGACATGCCTGCGGCAAAAATGCTGCCCTTTTATGCAGAGCATTTTTCAACCACGGAGATCAATTACTCGTTCCGGCGCATCCCGAGTGCGAAAACCATTTCAAGCTGGTCGACTATCACCCCGCAAAATTTCAAATTCAGCCTCAAGGCACCCCAGAAGATCACGCACTTCGCCAAGCTCCGAAACACCGGAGATACGCTGGCTTACTTTCACAAAGTCGTGTCTGCCCTCGAAGCGAAGCTCGGCCCGATCCTTTTCCAACTCCCGCCCAGCCTTCAGAAGGACGTGCCGCTCCTCTCGACTTTTCTCGAAACAATTCCCTTGGGAATGCGGGCGGCATTCGAGTTTCGTCATCCTTCATGGTTCAGCGATGAAGTCTTTTCCGAACTCCAGAGTCACAACGTTGCCCTCTGCATCGCAGAGAGTGCCAATCTTTCCACGCCAAGCGTGGCCACGGCCGATTTCGGCTATCTCAGGCTACGCCGGGAAGACTACGTGGATGCCGACATTCACAAGTGGGCCGCTTACGTGCGCCTGCAGCCGGCGAGGTGGCAAGATGTCTTTATCTACTACAAGCACGAAGAAAGCGGAGTCGGGCCGAAGTTCGCGGCACAGATGAAATCGCTGTTGGAGCAAAAGTAAGCCATGCGAAATGAATTGGACGTCCGGGCCTGCGAGTCTGAATCGCCCCATCGATCAAGAAGCGGCGTGGGCGATACGCTCCACACCTTCGAGCAACCGCTCCACTTCTTCGCTCGTGGTGTAGCAGGCGCAACCGGCGCGGACCAGCCCGTCTCGCGTCTGGTTTAGGCGTTCCACTACGGTCGCCGCGTAGAAGTCGCCGTTCGACACGAAAATTCCGTGGTCGGCTAATCTGATTGATACTTCTTTGGAGGCAACCCCCGACACGGTAAAGGCGACAGTCGGAGTGCGCGGCGCGTCAGGCGGCGGACCATACAGCCGCACGCCTCTGATTCTCGACAAGCCCTCCCAAAGCCGCGCGAGTAATTCGCTGCCTCGGCGATGGAGCTCCGTAAAGGCGGAGCCGAGGCGCTCGGGTCGGGTCGTCCCGCGCTGCGCAAGCGACGCAATGAAATCCACCGCCGCGCCGGCCCCCGCCATTCCTTCGTGATTCTGTGTGCCCGTCTCGGCTCTCTCGGGCGCGGTCTCGGGCGCGGGAATCAGCTTCGGAAAATCCAACGCCGCGAGCAGGTCGTGCCTGCCATACAGGATTCCGATGTGCGGTCCGTAAAACTTGTAGGCCGAGCAACTGAGGAAATCGCAATCAAGACTGCGAACATCGACGCGCGCGTGCGGCGCATAGTGCACCGCATCGACGAAGATTTGCGCTCCAGTTGCATGCGCCATCTCGGCGGCACGGCGCACGTCGGTGATGGTGCCGAGCGCGTTTGAGGCTGCCCCGATCGCGACCAGCCTGGTGCGCCGCGACAACTGCTGCCCGAAGTGGTCCCAGTCGAGCTGACCGGTTTCTGGAATCAGACGGGCCGTTCGAATCGTTACACCGCGCTCTTTTTCCAACGCGCGCCACGGTGCGACATTCGCATGGTGATCCAACTCGGTGACCACGATCTCATCGCCGCGCTCGTAACTGCGGCCGAGCGCGCGCGCGAGGTGAAACGTGAGTGTTGTCATGTTGGCGCCGAAGGCGATCTCATGCGGTGCGGCGTTCAGAAAATCGCCCAGCGCGGCGCGGGCGCCGGCTACGATAATATCGGTCTCTGCGCTGGAGGGGAACGCCCAGTGAGTATTGGCGTTGTGCTGGTAGAGGTAATCGGAGATCGCGTTTACCACCATTCGTGGAACCTGCGTGCCGCCAGGCCCGTCAAAATAACCCACCGCGTGGCCGTTCTCTCTCCGTTCCAGTGCTGGAAAATGTTGTCTAATTTCTTCGAACCCGGCGAGCGGGAGCAGCGATGGGACAAGGACCTCTCTCATAATGTGGGGGCGAACTTTCCTGCAGGCGGAGGAGGTTGTCATCCGCGGTGCTTTGAGTCTAATTTTTGTTGCGGCAGCGGAGAGCGGTCTCTCTGCGCCTTTGGGCAAAATATTGATGGCTCAGCGCCCGAAACGCAAAAGAAGCTTTGTGGGTCAGCAAAGCGTGCTGAGTCACAATCCGATGATGAATGCCTGCGAGGCGAACTCTAAGACTGGGCGGTGAGGGGATCGAACCCCCGACCAACACGGTGTAAACGTGCCGCTCTACCGCTGAGCTAACCGCCCCGATTTGCAGAGTCTAAAGGTTCACAGCACAGGCGAAGCGCCGTTGCTCCACACTTGTCTTGTGGTCCAAGGCGTGTCGCCGGCGTCATTCTACCTTAGAGAAGGTTGAGAATTCGATTCGAAGCCGCTCATTTGAAAGCGTGTGCCTTCGAACTATTGTTCTCTGCCACTCCCTTGCTCGCTGGGTTTCGCTGCAACTTATCCAGGTCAGCGAAGCCAGCCAGCAGGAGAAAAGTCGGTGGAAGAGGCTACTTCCGTCCGGCTGCTTTGCGCCGCGCCGCCCAACGTGCTTTCATCATGTCGGAAAGCTTCTTCCTGCCTGCGGCACTGATGTTGCCCCTTCGGCGCTGCTTCCTCGCCGGCTGACTCTGGTTGGCACCTCCGCGCCTCGAAGCCCATCGTGCTTTCGCGGCGGCCGATAGCTTGGCGCGGGTTTCAGCCGACATCCCACGTCGCCGCCTACCGCCGCCGCGAGAGCTGGTACTACTGCTGGCGGTGCTGCCTGACGACTGCGCGGACGAGCTACCAACCAGGGAAGCAAGTCGTGTTTCGAGTTCGTTTATTTGCCGGCGTATCGAAACGGCGGCTTCCAGTGTCTTAAGAGATAGGTCCATAAGGAGTCTTTAGCTGTCTTAGCGTCGTACTACAACAAACTTCTTTAGCAAAGGACAACCGGAGCTACGACCGTCCTCTTGTCCTTGAGGCGAAAGGCGCTCGTCAATCAAGCTGGTGGTGTTTATTCTAATCCTGACATACTCGCATTTCGGACTAGAATGAGCGTCCTCTTTTCTAACGAGGCACGGGACGACCGCCGCATCGATCGCTGACCCTTCACGCCAGAAGGACAGACGCGCGGCTAGAGTTGCGCTCCCATGGAAACTCGCCCGTTCGGCAAGATAGGCTACGAATTCGAGAGGCGGAAGAACGAGTTCCAGCTTGTTCGCTTTCTCTCGGCGGACGCCACAGGGGCTCTCTCCCTTTGTCGGTTTCAGAACCACGAGGGCAGCGGCGTTAAAGAACAAGCCTCGTCATTCCAGAGCCGGCGTCAATTCGGCCGATTGGTTTCGCCTTGAGCTCGCGCGCGAGGTTCAGGGCTTCCGGTTTCGAAACCACAACGGCCATGCCGATACCCATGTTGAAAACCTGATACATTTCGGAAGGCGGAATGCGTCCGTTTTGCTGCAGTAGGGAGAAGATAGGCGGCACCTCCCAGGAGTTGGTCTCGATCACTGCGTCACAATTTTTCGGTAAAATGCGCGGCAGGTTGTCGACCAGGCCGCCTCCCGTGATATGGGCGAGCCCATTGATTTTATCGGACGATATTTTCGCGAGCAACGGCTGGTAATTTTTGTGCGGACGAAGCAATTCTTCGCCGGCCGTGCCCTCCAGTCCGTCGAGTTTCGCGCGCAATTTCAACCGCATCTTTTCGAACAGGATCTTGCGCGCGAGCGAATAACCGTTCGTGTGCAGTCCATTGGAAGGAAGTCCCAGAATCACGTCACCTTTTTTGATGCGCGTCCCATCGATTATCTTCACCCGGTCAACCACTCCGATGATGCAGCCTGCCAGATCGTATTCGCCGCGTTGATAAATGCCTGGCATTTGCGCAGTCTCGCCACCGATCAAGGCACAACCGGCCGTCCGGCAGGCGCGGGTAAAGCCTCGCAACAGCTCGTCGAAAACGCGCGGCTCGAGTTTCTCGGCGCCAATGTAGTCGAGAAAAAACAGTGGGCGTGCCCCGAGGACCGCAATGTCGTTGACACAATGGTTGACGAGATCGGCACCGACCGTGTCGTGTTTGTTCATCGCGAACGCGATCTTCAGTTTTGTGCCGACGCCATCGACACTCGCGACCAGCACCGGTTCACGCAGATCCGAAAAATTGGGCGCGAAGAGGCCGCCAAATCCGCCGATCTTTCCGAGCACTTCCGGCCCGTGTGTTTCTCGGACCCGGGCATGGATACGGCGCTTGACGAAGTTGCCGAGATCGACGTCGACCCCGGCGCGTGTATAGGCCTTTTTCTTCGTGGTCATTCCGAGCGATGCGAACCGAAGTCGGCAAGTCCCGTTTTCATATGCGGGCAACGAGATGTCTCGACTACGCTCGCCATGAACGAAACAGAATGCGATGTCCCGACCCGATCGTCGACTACTTCAGCTGCGTAAACAATTCCGGATGCGCCTCTTCTTCCGCCAACGCCTTGGAGCGGCCTTCTCGCTTCTCCATAATGAACTTGTCCAGTTCAGGATCAACCGGCAACGGGTAATTCCCTGTAAAACAAGCGAGGCAAAACTGGTTCGCCGTTTTCCCCGTCGCCTTCACCATTCCATCGACGTCGAGGTAGCCGAGGCTATCGACTCCCAGGTATTCGCAAATCTGCGGGTGGGAAAATCGGTTCGCGAGCAGCTTGTCGGGATCAGGAAAATCAATCCCATAGTGACACGCGAACCGATGCGGCGGACAACTTACCCGCATGTGTACCTCCTTCGCCCCCGCTTCGCGCAGATTGACCACGCGCGCGCGAGCGGTTGTTCCGCGCACGATCGAATCGTCCACCACGACGACGCGCTTTCCAGCGACGGCTTCTTTGATCAGGTTCAATTTTACGCGCACGTCGAAATCGCGAATCAATTGGCTGGGCTGCAGAAACGTGCGGCCAATGTAGTGGTTCCGGACAAATGCATGCTCGTAGGGGACGTTGAGTTCCTGCGCGAAACCGAGCGCGGCGTAATTTCCCGAGTCGGGCACCGGCACGACGATGTCCGCTTCGACCGGGAAACGCCGGGCAAGTTCGCGTCCCATCTCGGTGCGAACTTTGGCCACGTTCACGTTCCCGATAATGCTGTCCGGCCGCGCGAAGTAGACATATTCGAACATGCAGAATGCCGGCGATTCGTCGCGGAAGGGCCATTCGGAGCGAATACCTTCCTCACTGATAATGACGACCTCACCTGGTTCGATCTCACGGATGAACTCCGCATGCACGAGATCGAAGGCGCAGGTTTCCGAGGCCAGGATGTAAGCGCCATCGAGCTTGCCCAGGACCAACGGCCGGAAACCAAACGGGTCACGCACGCCAATGATCTCGCGCTCACTCATTAGCACAAGCGAGAAGGCGCCTTCCAGGCGGCGCAGCACGCTCAGGGCGCTTCCGCCGTTTTTCCTCGGTTGTGCGAGCAAATGCGGAATGATCTCGCTGTCCGCAGTGGTTTGAAAAATGGATCCCTTGCGTTCGAGTTCATCACGCAGAACGCTGGCATTGATCAAATTGCCGTTGTGCGAGACGGCTATCTGGCCGCGGTAACAATCGACCACGAAAGGCTGCGCGTTTTTCAACGTGCTCGAACCGGTCGTGGAATACCGCGTGTGGCCGACCGCGCGTGTGCCTTTCAAATGCTCGAGCTCGTCCGCGCCGAAAACCTGCGACACGAGTCCCATGTCACGATGCATTTGAAAACTGTGGCCGGTGCCATTGGACGTCACGATCCCGGCGCTTTCCTGACCGCGATGCTGAAGCGCAAACAGCCCATAGTAGGTGAGCACCGCGGCATTCGGATGACCGAAAACCCCAAAGATGCCGCACTCGTGCTGCGGGAACGCGAGCCGGTCCGGCATTTCCTCGTGAGTTAGATGATTAGGGCTCACCTGGAATAACATCCGCGATTTGACGGACGATTCAATTCGCGAAACAAAGTAGCGCGAGCTTCCAGCTCGCGGTCTTGATTCTTGCACACTCGAAAAGTCGCGACACGATGGCTCTGGCATCAATCGCCTCCATTCGTAGCAAGTCTTCTTCCCGATTCGGATTCTCTATAAACTGGGCAGCGGATCGACAGAGGAACTCTCGACCGCGCGTTGTATAGCAAAATACCAGAGATCGTGCAGCTCCGCGACCGGCCAGGCGAATTCCTCGTCGCCCACGCGAATGCGCAGTTCATCGCCGCCCACGACGCCGATCTGCCGGTGTGGAACGCCGCCTTCGTGCAGTATCGCGCGCACGTGTTCCGCTTTTTCGGGAGCGACCGAAACGACGATCCGGGATTGCGCTTCGTTAAATAATGTGGCGCAAGTTTCCCACTTGCGATCGGTTTGGGTTCGCCAGTTGGAGACTTGCGCCGCCTCCACCCTCGCGCCCAACGCGCCTTCGGGATTGAAACAGCACTCCGCCAGGGCGACAGCGAGGCCACCTTCGCTGCAGTCGTGCGCGCTCTTCACGAGTCCGCCGCAGATCAGTTCGCGGACGACATTTTGCACCGCGATCTCGCGCTCCAGATCCAGCTTCGGAACCGGCCCAATCTTTTCTCCATAACACACCTTCAAAAATCGCGAAGCGCCGAGCTCCGTATAACCTAAGTCAACTGGAGGGACGAACTCTGTTTCCGAGAGAGTCGGCGCAAGGGAGTGCGTCCCTCCGCCGATGCCGACGACAATGACGACATCGCCTTCGTCCTTGAACCACTGCGTCGTGATATGCCGCTCGGCGTCGATCAGCCCCACCATTGCGACCGTCGGTGTTGGATCTACGACGCCGACCGGGCTCTCATTATATAGAGAGACATTGCCCCCGATGACCGGCGTGCCAAACGCCCGGCAGGCTTCGGCTACGCCTTCAACAGCTTCGCGTAGTTGCCAAAAATTCTCCGGTTTGTATGGATTGCCGAAATTCAAATTGTCGGTCACTGCCAGGGGTCGAGCGCCGGAGCAGGTGAGATTTCGAGCCGCCTCCGCGACCGCGATCCGTCCGCCTGCGCGCGGATCCAAACGGCAGTAAAGCGAATTGCAGTCAGTCGTGGCGGCGAGAAATTTATCCGCGGCCCTCAGGTGGAAAACCGCCGCGTCCGATCCGGGCCGTACCACCGTGCCGGTTCGCACCATGTGATCGTACTGACGATAGACCCAGTTCTTCGACGCGATTGTCGGATCAACCAGCAGGTGCTTCAACGCTTCAGTAGGGCAAGTTTCCAACCTGCCATCCTCTAAGGCCCGCAAGTCGAAAACTTCTGTCACCTCGGGCGCTTTCGCTTCGCGCGCATAGAGCGGCGCCTCGTCCGCCAGCGGTTTCGCGGGAATTTGGGCGGCGACCGAGCCGTTATTCCGCACCCGCATCATGCCGTCGTCCGTCACGCGTCCAATCTCAGCGCACGGAACGCCCCATTTCTCGAAAACTCTGCGCACCACATCTTCGCGGCCGCTCTTTGCTATGATCAACATTCGCTCCTGCGATTCGCTCAGGAGCGTTTCGTATGGCGTCATTCCTCGCTCGCGCTTTGGCACTTTCGCGAGATCAATCTCCACGCCCGTGCCTCCGCGGCTCGCCGTCTCGCACGTCGAGCAGGTCAGTCCGGCGGCGCCCATGTCCTGAATTCCCGCGACGGCATCTGTCGCCAGCAGTTCCAGGCAGGCCTCGAGTAACAATTTTTCCTTGAAAGGATCACCTACCTGGACCGCTGGCCGGTCCTCGCGCGATTCCTCGGTCAGTTCCCGAGATGCGAAGGCCGCGCCGGCCAGACCATCGCGCCCGGTCTCGGCTCCGACATAAAACACCGGATTGCCCACGCCGCTTGCGGCTCCGCGTGCAAGCTGTTCGTGACGAAGCACGCCGAGACAGAAAACATTTACGAGCGGGTTGCCCTCGAAGCTTTCGTCGAAATAAATTTCGCCGCCGATCGTCGGCACTCCGACGCAATTGCCGTAATGCGCAATCCCCGACACCACTCCGGTAAAGAGTCTTCGATTGCTGGCGATTTGCGCGTTGCCTGATGCCTGATGAGGCGAGACCCCGTCGAGCCTCGACCGCGCGCTCTTTTTACTCTGCACTCCGCATTCGGCGTTCCGCATTTCTGTGATCGGCCCGAAGCGCAGCGAGTTCAGCAAAAACTCCGGCCGGGCGCCCATCGTGAAGATGTCGCGAATGATTCCGCCCACGCCCGTCGCCGCGCCCTGAAACGGCTCGATCGCGCTCGGATGGTTGTGCGATTCGATCTTGAAAGCGATGGCCCACCCGTCACCGATATCGACGACGCCCGCGTTTTCCTCGCCTGCCCGGACGAGAATGTTCGGGCCCGTCGTGGGAAATTTCTTCAGCTCTTTGCGGGAGTTCTTGTACGAGCAATGCTCGCTCCACATCACGGAAAAAATACCGATCTCGGTAAAGTTCGGCTCCCGCCCCATGATCCTTCGAATGCGCTGAAACTCTTCAGGCGTCAGCCCATGCTTCGCGACGACTTCGGGAGTTACAGCGGGATCGGCGGACGCGGCCATCTGCTCCGCACCTTAGCCGATGTGACAGGCCGCTCAACTCGCGAAAACTTTTGGAGTCAATCGCTGAATTTCAGCTGTCGCTCGTTGAATAACCCTGCGCCCCGAACAGTCCAACGCTTCACACCGGACGCTCTTCGCGAGTCGTCCAAAGAACTGCACCGGGGCAGCTTGGGCAGCTTCTTCGAACCAACAAACAAAGGAAACCACCATGAAAAAGACAATCCTGACGCTCGCTTGCGCAGCAATCGCACCGATCGCTTTCGCTCAGGAGAGCAGCACCACCACCACTCAATCGAGTTCGACCAACCCGGTCACGGGCTCGAGTGAAACCACCACCACGACCACCACTTCGGATGGAACGGTCAGCACCTTCGAACCCGGCAAAACGATCGTCGTGAAAACCACGGCGGCTGATCCCATCAGCTACGTCCTGGGCAAGACTGTTCATTACGTGAACAAAGCCGGCAAAGAAATTGAAGCTTCGATGATCCGGCCCGGCGCCAAAGTTCATGTCATGTATGACAGGAACGGCGAGACGATGGTGGCCAATCGCGTCGTTGTTGACGAATAAGCAACGTCCAATCGATCAAATTAGCCGCAGGATTCCGTGTGAGTCCTGCGGCTTTTCTTTTAACGGAGGGACGACCTCCGTGTCGTCCCCGGTTGACTTGGGAGCGGTTTGAACCACTGGCGGAACAGCTCGATTGGCACTGCAAAAGTAAAAACAAGCCTAAGTGCGGTCACCTATTGCGTACCGCGCTTGGCTTCCTTAACGCGTCATGTATTGGCGAGGTAGGGCGAGACTCCGTCGAGCCTGGGTATGCGCGCGAAGGCTCGAGAGAGTCTCGCCCTACCAATTTGCATTCCCGCTGGGAATCAGAGAACGTTCGGCCATGCCTTTCGACCTGAAAGAGATCGTCGCTTCGCGCCTCGGCGA
>JBDTYN010000069.1:0-8767 GCA_040005675.1 Chthoniobacterales bacterium | reverse complement strand
GCTTCGTCCTTCTGCCCGTGGAACTGCATGTCGTAAAGCCGGCGATAATAACCGGATTTATCGAGCAGCTCGCGATGCGTCCCAATCTCTTTGATTCGTCCGTGATCCATCACCACGATCTGATCGGCCGATAGAATCGTCGAGAGCCGGTGCGCAATGGCAATGACAGTGCGGCCTTCCGCCAGCGTTTGCAGCGCAACCTGGATCTGCTTTTCCGATTCTGAATCGAGCGCCGAGGTCGCTTCGTCGAGCAGAAGAATGGGTGCGTTTTTAAGAAGCGCGCGGGCGATCGCGAGGCGCTGCTGTTGACCGCCGGAGAGGAGGCAGCCTTTGTCGCCGATGACTGTTTCGTAGCCTTGCGGCTGCGCCACGATGAAGTCGTGCGCGAAGGCGGTGCGCGCCGCCGCGTAAACCTCTTCGGCAGTCGCATCCAAACGTCCGAACTGGATGTTTTTAAAGATAGTGTCGTGAAACAAAAACGTCTCCTGCGTCACGAGCCCGATCTGTTCCCGCAGCGATTTCTGGGTCACGGTTCGCAAATCCTGCCCGTCGATACGCACAAAACCGGCGGTCGGATCGTAGAGGCGCAGGATGAGCGAAAGGATGGTCGATTTTCCCGCGCCACTCGCTCCCACGAGCGCGTAACTCTTTCCCGGCTCGATCCGAAGGTTCAGGTCTTTGACGGCATCGGTGACGCCGCCTGAGTAACGGAAGCGGACATGATCGAATTCAATCCGACCGAGAGCGCGGGGGAGCGGCCGTGCGCCGGGCGCATCCTGCACGGTCGGCTGCGAATCAAGAATTTTGAAGATCTCCGTCGTCGCCTGGATGGAGCGCTGCAGGATGATGTGGATTTTGCTCAGGGTCTTGATCGGATCGTAAAGCAGAAAAATGCCGGAGATTAATCCGAAGAAACGCCCGGCGCTGATGTTGGTCGCATAGACATAAACCAGCGCGAGGCCTACCCCGAGCGCGGCGAGAATTTCCACCAAAGGACCCGTCGCTTCCATTGCACGGATCATGCGCATGGCGTTCGAGAACTGCAGTTGGTTGCTGCGGCGGAACGATTTTTCCTGATGTGCTTCCCGCGCGAAGGCTTTGACCACGCGAATTCCAGCGAACGTTTCCTGCATCGTCACGACCATCTTCCCCATGTCTTCCTGTTCGTTCTTCACCGCGCTGCGCGCACGGCGGCCGTAAAGGCGGAGCGGGATGAGGACAGCGGGAAACAAGAAAAGTGTGACGAGTGTAAACCGCCAATCCATGTAAAGCAGAACGGCCAGCCCGCCGACGATGCCGATCGGTTGGCGGAAAAGATCGCTGCTCACCGTCGTGAGCGCAGCCTGCAGGCCGCGCGTATCGTTTGTGATGCGCGACATTAGAAGGCCGGAGCGCATCCGGTTAAAAAAATCCATCGATTGCCCGATCATTTTTCCAAACAACTGCACCCGAATGTCGCTCACCACCTTGGTGCTGACCCATTGCATGTAATAAGCGTTCCCGTAGGCGCAGAGGGAGCGAACCGCCATCACGGCGGGGATAGCCAGGCAAATCCAGACGATCGAGTCGATCTTCGTGCCGTTGTTTAGCAGAGCAACGTTATTCCGCAGAGCTGTCGGGTTCGGCGCTGCGCCGTGGAAGATAAAACTCGTGACTTTGGCGATCACGATTGGGAAGCATGAATTGACGACACCGAAAGCCACACCGAACGCCAGGCCCATGATAAACCGCCACCGATACGGCCCGACGTAACTGTAGAGCCGCCGATAGGGGCCGGCCGCGACGCGCATTGTCTCCCAAAAGGAGAGCTTCTTTCTTGCGGCTTTCGGTTCGCTCATACAGCGGGATCTGCCGGAATCGACAGCAGCGTCTCCATAGCATCGATCACCTGTTCCGTCGAGATCAGCTTCATCGGTGCGCCGGGCGTTTCGGGTGAAAATTCCGTCATCGGCGCGTCCTGTCCGGCCTGTAAAATCACGGCCCGGGAAAGCCGCGGGCGCCAGTGAAATGGGTTCGTCGGACCGAAGAGCGCGATTTGTGGCGTTTGCGTGGCGGCGGCGAGATGCATCGGGGCTGAATCAACCGTGAGCAGGAAGCGCGCTTGCGCGATTAACGCCGCCAGAGTGAGCAGACCGATCTTGCCCGATAAATCGACAAACGTCGCGCCCGCTTTCGATTTAATCGCTTCGATGTGCCCGTGCTCGATCGCGGAACGCGTGCCCGTCACAACGCACTGAAGTTGGTGTTCGGCGCAATAATCGATGACGCGCGCCCAACGCTCCGGCTCCCAGAACTTTTCTGCACGCGCTGATCCTGGGTGCGCGATCACGAACGGGCCGCCAATGCCGCTGGCGCGGAGAATCTCGCGGGCGCGACTCTGCTCGGCAGGCGGAATGGCGAGCGTCACCCTGGCCGCTTCGCTTCCGATCCCCAGAGGCCGGACCAGTGCGAGATGGTAATCGACCGTGTGCAGGTTCCGGACAGATGCGGAGACCAGTGTGTTGTAAGTGAGCGCTCCGACCCACGCACGCGCCCTCACCCGATCCGAGGTGATGCGTTTGTGGGCCCGCGACAAAAACGTCAGGAACGCAGAACGATCGTTCTGCGTGAAATCGACGCAGTAATCGAAACGACCGCTGCACGCGAGATCGGCCCAGCCCTGAATATCGTGCCAATCGCCCCGCGCGGTGAGCGTTTGATCGACCCCCTCGATGGCGGGCAACAAATCAGCGCATGCGGCGGAGACGACGAGCGTAATAGACGCATCTGGATATCGCTCCCGAACCCCTGCGATGGCCGGCGTTGTCAAAACGAGATCGCCGATGCGTTTCAGCTGAAGGAGTAGAATCTTCAAAGCTGCACGCTTTCCCTGTAGCGGCGGTCTGTGACCGTCGAACTCTCGTTCCGCAAGCTCGGCAACGGCGCGATCAGCAATCGTCACCGCGCCTTCTGCATGGCCGCCTCGTAGGCGCCGAGGAGCCGCGCGCGAAAGTGGTCCCAGGTAAAGTTTTCCACCACACGCCGGCGTGCCGCCGTGCTCATTCGCGCAACGATTTCGGGATGTTGATAAAGGTGCAAAATCGCGGCCCCGATCGCATCGACGTTTCCCGGCGGCACGATGAGCCCTTCCACTCCGTCGTTCACGACATCCCCGGCTTCGCGCGTCGTGATTTGCGGCAAGCCGCATGCGGCCGCTTCGTACGTCACCTTGGCGGAGCCTTCGCATTGCGAGGGAAAAACGTGGATTGTCGCCTCGCTCAGATATCTCTCGAGGTTTTGCGCGAAGCCGATCACCTTGACGTTCTTGCGCGCAAACTTCGCGAGGTGCGGTTTTGCTTCGTCGTGCACCGTGCCCACAAGCCAGAGCTCGGCCTCCTTCAAATCGAGCCGATGCCATGCTTCCAGCAGGTGATGAATTCCTTTGCGCTCGATCAGGGCGCCGGAAAAAATGGCCCGAAAAACTGGGGGGCGCTTGCCCGGTCGGAAGCGCTCCACGTCCACCCCGCGCGGCAGGTAAAAGAGCTTCTCTTCCGGAAATCCCTGCACCCGAAAGGTCTCCGCCGCTTTCTCGGAAAGAACTACAAGGAGATCGGCGAGGTCATATTCCTCAAGAAAACGCGCGCGGGTTAGGAGCAGGTCGCGTTTCCAACTGCGCAGCCGCGATTGAGTTCGTGCGGTTTTCGCCGGGGAGGTGATCCGTTTCCCCCGATCGCGATGCCACGTCGGAATTTCGATCAACGAAGGAATACCGAGCTTCCGCGCGACACGGAGTGAGGCGAGGCAATCCCCGGACCAGCTATGGAGAAGATCGAATCGGCCCGTCGCCAGTTCGCGCGAAGTGATCCAGTCGAGATATTTTTTCTTCGCCCCATAATAGTAACGGCGATCCATCGACGAGAGCAGGCGCACCGGGTGCCAGCGCAAGGACCGGATCAGCCTCGCTGGAATTTCGTTTTGCCGATTGTCGTATGCGACGGCTTTTCCCAGGAACCCGCCGCGATATGAAGCGCGCAGTGCCTCAAACGCGTCGGTGTCCAGGCCGGAGCCGCCGATCCGTGCAAAGATCGAGTAGAGCAGGTCCCGCGGCAGCCGCGAAGCGGACGATCGGGCATGCGACGGGGGAGGGGCGTTTAGAGTTTCACCCACCATCGGGTAACAAGTATTATGGCTATCTCCGGCAAGTAAAGTCACTTCCGGATGCAACCATGACCGTCGAGCAACTCACAATCGGTTTGATTCGCCGCGGATTTTCCGCCAGCGGCGGCGCGGAATCTTATCTCAAACGTCTCGCGCGCGGTGTGGTCGAACGAGGGCACGCCGTTCACCTCTTTACCTCCGGCGACTGGCCGCCGGACGAGTGGCCGTTTGGTACGGTCACATCTGTCCCTTCCAGATCCCCGCGTGATTTCGCAGATCAGGTTGCCAAAATCCAGCCGCGCAGCCGCTGCGACGTCGTGCTCAGCCTCGAGCGCGTGTGGCGTTGCGACGTCTATCGCGCGGGCGACGGCGTGCATCAACGCTGGCTTCGCCGCCGCGCGAAATTTGCCACCCCCTGGCAGCGAGTCGCGCACAGCTTCAACCGCAAGCACCGCGACATTCTTCGCCTCGAGGCATCATTGTTCGCAGCAGCCGGCGCGACACGCGTCATCGCGAACTCCGAGATGGTGAAGCGGGAGATCACCCAATCCTACGGCTATCCGGCCGAGAGCATTGACGTCGTGCGCAACGGCGTGCCCCTGGACACCTTCCGCCCTTCGCCTGAACTCCGTGACCGTCATCGCACCGCGCTTGGCATAGAGAGGGACGAAACGGTGCTTCTGTTTGTCGGTTCCGGGTGGGAACGAAAAGGTCTGCGCTTCGCAATTGAAGCCGTTGAAGCGTCGGACGATCCCTGGCTTCGATTGCTCGTTGCCGGCCATGGCCGCGAAAGCTATTCCCGTTCGGCGAAGGTGCGCTTCCGTGGTGCCGTGACCGATCTGGCCGCTCTTTATTCCGCAGCGGATATTTTCATTTTGCCCACCCTTTACGATCCGTTTTCGAACGCCTGTCTTGAAGCGATGGCATCGGGCTTGCCCGTGATTACCACCTCCGCGAACGGCTTTGCCGAGATCGTTGATCAAAACGTCCATGGCACCATCGTCGATCCGGCCGGGGACATGCCTGCTTTGCAGAAAGCTATCCGCTACTGGTCAAACGCGGAACGGCGGGCGTCGGCGAGACCGACCATTCTGCAGCGCGCCGGCGGCTTCGATATTTCGAGGAACGTCGAGGAGACGCTCCGCATCCTGCTTCAAGCTTCCGCGAGTGCCGCGTCCACGTCCGGATAAATCCGGAAAACCTGATCGAGCCGCGCGATCTCGAAGATCGGCCGGACGTTTTCCTGCAAACCGGCCAGTGCGAATTTGCCGCCATACTTTTCCACGTTTTGCATCCCTTCGATCAGCGCTGCGAGGCCGGAGCTATCGATGTAGCTGACCCGCGAAAGATCTACCACGAGTTGCTTCGGTTTCTCTTCGACCATCGCCCCGAGGGAAGCCGTAACCCGCGGCGAAACGTGCAGATCGATTTCGCCTTCCAGGGGCAGGACGTTGGGGCGTTGGGTCGGCAGCATAACAATAGCCAATCGTGCAACATCCCTTCGCCGCGTGCGTCGTCAACCATTCACCAGCCGAGCTGCGCCATCACGTCATCGACATTCGCAAGATCGCCAAAAAGGAAATCGGGCCCGCATTCAGCGAGCTGTTCACGCGACCAGGAGCCGGTTGCGACCGCGATGGTCCGCGCGCCGAAAGCTTTCCCGCACGCAATGTCGTGACCGGTGTCGCCGATCACGTCGATGTCTGCGCCGGTGAACGCCGAGCCGTGCTTCTCTTCCGCCCGGCGACAGGCAAATGCGCCCAGTTCGTTCCTATCCTGATGATCGTCCGCGAACGCGCCGAACTCGAAGAACTCCCAGAGGCCGTAATGCTGCAGCTTCAGCTTTGCGCCGCGTTCGACGTTGCCGGTCAGGAGCGCGAGGACCCGGTCCGGGCGGTCCTTCATACGCGTGAGGAGCTCTTGCACCCCGGGCATCACATGGCCCTGCAGCTTCGGGAGCAACTCCGCCAGCCCGCTGAGATACTCTTCGAGGAACGAAAGGACGTTCACTTCGCTCGGAGTCCCTCGGTATTTGCGCAGAATGCTTGCGATAATCCCGGTGTCAGTCCGGCCCGCGATCTCGATGTCGTGCAGATCGTCGCGCACCCCGAACCGAACTTCGACCACACGTTTCAGCGCCTTGTCGCCTGCGCCCCCGGTCGTGATCAGCGTCGCGTCGATATCCCATAAAAGCAGCCGCTTGTTGTTTGATGCTGCCTTCGCGCGCGTGACCAATTCGTCCATCTCCTCTCATATCGCGGGATCGCCGAATTGTCTTTTGCAACTCGTCTGGGGAGCGCGCTGACTCGCGTGCCTGCGACGGCGCCTCGCCATCGCCAGCCCGCGACATACGCAGGCTTCCGTCCTCGAGAGGGGCGGTTCCTCACCTTCAAAAGAGAGCTGTTCCTTCTCCTTGTTGGGAGAAGGCTGGGATCAGGGCGCTTTTAACCGCTTCAAGTACGCGAGTGCCAGGCCTCCCCGGTCGCGGACTGGCAATCACGCTCCCGGTGCGTGCATCAGCAGCACGGCCACCATGCTGCCGAGGAACGCGAGCAGCGCCACCACCACTGCGGCGATGACCGCGGTGCGCGTCGGATCGACATCCTTTGCACGATTTGGAAACGGCGACGCGTTTATGAAGTCGACGGGACGCGCGCTGAGTTCCGCCGGCTTAATCTCGGTGAACTCGGTCACGGGCAGTGGTTGCGTCACGAGCGCCGCATCGATTTCGTAACGCACCTCCACGCCGCCAAATCGAATTCGCTCTCCGCCTTCCAGCGTAACTTCCCGCACGGGCTCGCCATTCACCCGCGTGCCGCTCGTCGAACCGAGATCCCGCAACTGATATTTACCGCCGATCAGGCGCAGGCCCGCGTGTCGCATCGAGACTGATGAATCGTCGATGTGAATGAGGTTCTCCGGCGCGCGGCCGACGGTCATCGACTCCTCGCTTAACTCGTGCGCCACTCCGTGGATGATCAGTCTGGCCATTGCTTTGCCCGAAAGCGTAGCTGAGAGCCGTACGGATCGTCCAGAACTCTCTCCAAACACTTCCGCCCCAACAAACGAAGTGGCTTATTCATAGCCTGGGGAGCGCACGCGCTGGCTTGCTGGTTTCAGCGGCTCTCCGAAACCATCTTTTTACCTCTTCTCCTGAAGGACACCGCGCCCAATCCCAGCGTGGCTCCGATCGCCTTCGCCTACTCCAAGTTTAAACCGCGGTTCTATCAAGATGAAGTTGGCGCATGTAAAGGAAGAGCGGGAGTCCGAGCGATACGCCAACGACAAGGCTGGCGATGACTGGCAGCCACAGACGCCGGAGACCGAGCCGTCTGCCCTCGGCGAAAATGAAGACCCAGAGCACTACCGAAGAGACGATGACATCTACGCCGAAGAAGCCTCCGATGCGGTTGGCAAACAACTCTTGAAGCAACAATGAGAGATTCAGGCCGTGTTGTAGAAGCCATGGAGCGAACTGCGAGTAGGGCAGAAGTGCCCCCACCATGCATAGAGCCAGGTAAATGTGGCGTAGTCGCATGGGACCGGCGTAACCATCAACGGAAACGATCCTCTCGCGTAAATCGCACAGCTCTTCGCGCGAGCTTCATCCTCCGGTCAGGCATCGGATGATGGAGTGAACCACTCCGCCAGGGTATCCCAAGTCTTCTGCTTAAGAAGCTTCCCGCTTGCCGGGCGCCATCGCAAGCCGCCAACGCTGATGGTGAGCGTCCCGAGCTTGCGTCGCTGCCTCTTCCACTTTTCCCACACCTCAAACTGGATTCCACGTTTGCCGATATCAACGTACTCCAGAACACTTGCCGAAACCCATTTTGTAGGGCGACCCTTCTGTCTGCCTTTCAACTTTTTATCCTCCCATATTATGCGTTCCTCTCAGTCTAACGAGACACAAGATCAGTACTCGCGAAAGCTTTCTGAGCTACCGCCGGCGAGAGCGAGCTTTCGCCCCCACTTTCTACTTTCTAATTTTACCTTTCCACTTTTTTAATTGGGCAGGGCGTGAGTCGCGTGCGTCACGGCTGCTCCCGCTCGAAGCGCGGCTGCCACCATCGCGGCCTCAACGATCTCGGCGTCGGTGGCGCCAGCCTTGCGCGCGTTGCCACTGTGGATATCGATGCAATACGGGCATTGAGTAGTATGAGCGACGGCGATGGCAATCAGCTCTTTGTACTTCACAGGAATCGCTCCCTCGGCGAGCGCCGCCTTGTCGAATGCCCAAAAGGCCTTCATAACTTGCGGTGCGAGGCTATCCATCTTCTTCAGTTTGGTCAGGTTTTCTTTGTTGTACATATGTTCGGTTAACGTTGGTTGGTTAGCGGATTGCATGGTTTTGTGGTGCGGGTGAGAAGATATTCCTCTCCAAGCAATATGAACTGTGCAGACGACAAAGAGCAAGAAAACTACCTGCGAAATATACATGCCATTCAGCGAGAGGCCGCCCACCAAGGTGTTATGCAGGACGTCGCTAACAATGATCGCTGCTGTGAGAACGAGACCGGTGTGAGGCCGAACAAACAGAAGCAACGCAGCCAATGGGTCGACAAAAGTGAGCGACGTCCAGAAGATACGGGTGAAAAGAGGAGCGCCTCCGTAATCGTACAGTAGGCCGTGC
>JBDTYN010000068.1:0-7115 GCA_040005675.1 Chthoniobacterales bacterium | reverse complement strand
CTTTCAGTTCTTTCAGGCCGTCGTAGATCTTTTTCAGGCCCAATTCGAGCCGCGTTTTGACCGTGCCTAAAGGTGTATTCGTTTTTGCGGCAATTTCGCGCTGACTCATGCCGCGAAAAAATGCGAGATTAATTGCCTGCTGCTGAGCGGGAGGCAGGGTATCGATGACGCGGCGCACGAGGACGCGTGTGTCAGCAAAGGTGATTTCTTCTTCCGTCGCATTATGAACCCAGGCGTCCGGCTGTTGCTCAGTTTCGGCCTGTAAACGTTCGCCTGCGCGGGCATAGGCTTGCTTCTTACGCAAACCGTCAATCGCGCGCCGCCGCGCCAGCGTTACCATCCAGCCGAGCGGCTTCCCTTTCTGCGCGGAGAAATTTTTCGCCTGGTTCCAGATCTCCATGAAAATTTCCTGCAACAAATCGTCCGCCTCGGCTTCGTTGTGGATGACGCGCAAAATCAGTGCTTTCAGAATGCCGTTGTAACGATCGTAGAGTTGCGAAAGGGCCTCGGGATTCTCCTCCTGAATCTGGTGCATCAGATCAAGATCAGTTGGCGCGCCCGGTTCGAGTTCGGGCGCCGCTGCCGGCAGGCGCGGGCCAGGGGCGGAAATCGGATCTGCGTCCGAGCCGTTGATATCAAATCCCTTCATCGCACTCCTCGGTCTATGTCGCTTTGCATTTCGCCACCCAATGTTTGATGCGTTCCAACACACTCATTGGCAGCACGCCGCGCTGGGTATCTTTTCATGAAACACGCGCAAATCGAATCTAACCCCAAGCTTTGTCTCCGCATAGGTTCGCAGTTCGGATTTTCAGCAGGCCAATCTTGTGACCGAGCGCCTGTCTCGGCCAGACGATGTAGCGATCAATCTCGAGCCGGGTGAGGCATGTCGTAAAATCTCCTACTCTGTCCGCGTGGAGCCGGGCCGAGAGAAAGGTGCAGGCACAGACCAGCAGAGTAAGAAACTTCATCGGTAGGCAGGTTTTAGTGCGAGTGCTCTTTCGCGTCCAACAATTTAGCGCGAAAACAGCGCTTCGTCGGAACGTCCGGGATCGCATAAACGTTTGACCCGGCTGCACGCTGGCCGCTACGGTTTCGATCTCCCTCGTGCGGTGCAATATGAGTTGTATGAGACTATTTTTCCTTGTCGTTGTCGCGGCTATCGCAGCCGGGACGTGCGCACACGCTCAGGACGCAGCGTCGAATGCGTTCCGCGAGCCGACGCCTCGGCCGGAAGAATCGCCCACGCCCGCGCCTACTCCTGAGAAAAGATTAAGCCCGGCACCGGGGGAGGAGGTGGCGCCTTCGCCGGAAGAAACACCGACTCCGGAACAGAGATCCACCCCCGCAGCGGAGCAACAGCCTTTGGCTCCGTCCGAACCCGCCGCATCTATCGGCGAGGAGGAGAAGCGGCCGTCAAAAAAGCAGCGCAAACTAGATTCGCCTTCGGAAGCACGCGACGATGAGGACGAGGGTGCGCCAATTGGCTACTTCGACCTCCGCAACACCTTGCGGAACCTGGAGGACAAATGGGAAAAGTCGATCGTGAAACACGACGTCAAAGTCGTGGCCGAGCTCGTGGCTGATGATTTCGTAGGTACCGGTTCCAACGGGAAGGTTGGCGGCAAAGCGACGCTCATCCGTGAGGCGAAGAACGACAAGAACACCTACGAGTCGGCGCGGGCCCGGCATATGTCGCTCCGAGGTTACGGCGCGAACGTAGCGGTAGTCACGGGCGTAGCGACCGAAGTTGGCAAGACGCCCGAAGGCAGGGAATTTGAGCACAGCTATCGCTTTACCGATACGTGGCTGAGACGTCGCGGAAAATGGCAATGCATTGCAAGCCACGCGGCGCTGGTGCCGAAGAAATAGGATCGGCAGAAATGCGACGATAATTGCAGACGCCTGCGCGCAGCAATTTAGTGAAGGCGGCAGGTCGGACGCTTTCCCGATTATTGTTCGGCGCACCACGCCTGCAACTGGCTCTTTCGGTCCCGCTGCTCGCCTATTGCGCGCTCGAGGCTTTTCCGCAGCTCGTCTTTCGGCAGCACGTGGACGTCGGCTCGATCAGCGTGTATTCGCGTTCAATTGTTCGGCCCGAAATTGTCGACCGGGTGAGGGAAGCGTTGCGGCTCGCCGCCGCGAGCGACATCGCGGTGGCGGACCGGAAAGAACGGATTTTTCTCTGCAATGCGAATTGGCTTTATCGCGTTTTCAGTCCGCTCAGCGGGAGTTCCTTCGCCCTCTCGATGCCCGTGACCGACAATATTTTCGTCGCGCAGTGCGACGTCGCGCGCAACATCGCATGCAGCTCGGCGCCCCTTTACAACCAGCGGTCGTTATCCTCGGTCATGGCCCACGAGATAACGCATGGACTGATCCGGCACTCGCTCGGCTTGGCGCGAACGCTCTTTCTGCCATCGTGGATAAATGAAGGATATTGCGACTACATCGCGCGCGAGAGCAGTTTTCCCGAAGGCGAAGGAGTGCAGCTTCTCCTCGAAGGAAAAGAGGATTTGTCCCCGGCCTTCCGATACTTCGTGGCGCGCAAACTTGTACAACATCTGGTTGACGACGAGCACTTTTCATTCAAACAAATTGCCGCTCGCGCGCCAGATCGCGAACAGGTGAAAAGCGAAACCGTCGCCGCGCTGCGAACGAAATAAACAGCCATTCCGCGCGCAGGAATTGCTTGTCGTGGAAATGTGCGTCAAAGGTCTCTTTCATGTCCGTGACTGGCAACGAAGTGCAGGGCGATCCGCTTTGGTTCAAGGACGCCATCATTTACGAGTTGCACGTCAAGACGTTCCACGACAGCGACGGCGACGGGATTGGCGATTTCCGCGGCGTAATCGAGAAGCTCGGTTACCTGCAGGAGCTAGGGGTGACTGCTATCTGGCTGCTCCCGTTTTATCCATCACCGCTGCGGGACGACGGATACGACATCGCCGATTATTACGACGTCCACCCAAACTACGGGACGCTGCGGGATTTTCAGGCGTTTCTCTCTGCGGCGCACGACCACGGGTTGCGCGTCATCACCGAGTTGGTCATAAACCATTCGTCCGATCAAAACCCCTGGTTCCAGAGATCGCGACGGGCTGTTTCCGGTTCACCGGAGCGCGAGATGTATGTCTGGAGCGATACGCCGGAGAAGTACGCGGAAGCGCGCATTATCTTCAAGGATTTCGAAACATCGAACTGGTCGTGGGATCCGGTGGCGAAGGCGTATTACTGGCACCGGTTTTACGCGCACCAGCCAGATTTGAATTTCGATAATCCCGCCGTGCACGAAGCGGTGGAAAAAGTCTGCGATTTCTGGCTCGAGCTGGGTGTGGATGGTCTGCGGCTCGATGCCGTTCCCTACCTTTACGAACGCGAAGGAACTCACTGCGAAAACCTGCCCGAAACGCACGCCTATTTGAAGAAACTCCGCGCGCACGTGGATGAAAAATTCCGCGGGCGCATGCTTCTGGCGGAAGCGAATCAATGGCCCGAAGACGCCGTCGCATATTTCGGACGCGGCGACGAATCACATATGAACTTCCACTTTCCGCTCATGCCGCGGATGTTCATGTCCTTGCAGATGGAGGATCGGTTTCCGATCATCGACATTCTCGATCAAACGCCCGCGATCCCAGATAATTGCCAGTGGGCCATGTTCCTGCGGAATCACGACGAGCTCACGCTGGAGATGGTGACGGACGAAGAGCGCGACTACATGTGGCGCGTTTATGCGAACGATCGCGTCGCGCGCATCAACCTTGGCATTCGCCGGCGCCTCGCGCCATTGCTCGCCAACAGCCGTCGCAAAATCGAGCTTCTGAACACGCTCCTCTTCTCCATGCCCGGAACGCCCGTTCTCTACTACGGAGACGAGATTGGCATGGGCGACAATGTTTATCTCGGCGATCGGAACGGCGTCCGCACCCCAATGCAATGGAGCGCCGATCGCAACGCCGGGTTCTCCAGGGCGAATCCGCAGCAGCTCTTCCTGCCGATCACGATCGATCCGGAATATCACTACGAAGCGATCAATGTCGAGAATCAGCAAAAGAACCTCTCCTCGCTCCTCTGGTGGATGCGGCGCGTGATTGCGATGCGGAAGAACTTCAGAGCGTTCTCGCGCGGCTCGCTCGAATTTTTGTACCCTGAGAACGCCAAGGTGCTGGCCTTCCTGCGGCGGCATGAAGAAGAAACCGTTCTGGTGGTGGTGAACCTGTCACGTTTTGCGCAAGTGGCGGAACTCGATCTCGCGCGTTTCGCCGGCTGCTCGTTGATGGAGGTTTTCAGCCAAAACTACTTCCCGCCAGTCAAAGAATCGCCCTACATGATCACGCTGGGGCCGCATGCGTATTTCTGGTTTGTGCTCGGCCCGCAATTCGAATCGGCGACGGCCCTCGAGCAGTACAGTGTGCCGACACTGCAGGCCGCGCCGGCGCTCGCACCGCTCCTGGCGGATCAGCGAAAGATTCTCGAGCGCGAAATTCTGCCTGCATACATCAGGAACCGCCGATGGTTTGGCGGGAAGGGGAGGAGTGTTAGCGCGATGCGCATCGCGGAGGAGTTGCAGCTGGGTGATTCACCAGAAGCCGCTCGGGTTTGGTTTATGGAAGTCAGTTATCGCGACGGTCTTCCCGAGACTTACACATTGCCGGTGGAAATCGCCCGCGGCGAAACCGCGCACGCGCTCTCATCAACCTCGCCCCACGCGGTGATTGCACGCTTCGCGGGCGAGGCGGAGGCGGTCCTGCACGACGCTCTTTGGGACACGAAGTTTCGCGAGACGCTTTTCCGCATCATGGCGGCGCGCATGCGGATTGACGGGAAGAATGGAGTCGTGGACGGTGTGTGCGGGATCGGTTTTTCCGATTTGGACGCAGAGAGCGTTCCCTCTTCGCATGTCATTACTGCGGAGCAGAGCAACTCCTCCATCCTCTTCGAGAACGGATTCTTTTTAAAGCTCTACCGGAAGCTCGAAGATGGCGTGAACCCCGACGTCGAGGTGACGCGTTTCCTGACCGAGCAAACCAGCTTTTCTCACGTCCCTGCTTTCGCCGGCTCCATCGAATACCGGCGCGAGAAAGCGGAGCCGAAGGTGATTTGCCTGCTGCAAGCCGCAGTCACGAGTGAAAGCGATGCGTGGTCTCTGACGCTTGACGCGGTCGGCCGTTTCTTTGAGCGTGTTCTCGCCCGCAAAGCCGCCTTGCAAAATCAAGCGACGGCGCGCGGCCCCTTACTCGAGGAACTGATTGGCGGCATTTATCCAGAGCGCGCCAGGCTTTTGGGAGAGCGAACCGGCGAACTGCATCTTGCGCTGGCTTCCGATCCGGCCAACGGGGCGTTTGCCCCGGAAGCGTTCAACGCCATGGCGCAACGTTCCGTCTATCAAAACATGCGGGCCTCTCTTCGCCGCGCCTTTGAGTTGCTGCAAAAAAAACTTTCTTCTCTGCCTGAGCATTTCCGGGACGAAGCGGCTGAAGTTCTGGCGGCGGAAAAGCAAATTCTTGCTTCGCAACAGCGTATTCTTGAACGAACCGGTGGCGCCGCCGCAAAAATTCGCATCCATGGCGACTATCATCTTGGGCAGGTCCTCTCCACCGGAAAGGATTTCGTCATCGTTGATTTCGAAGGGGAACCCGCGCGGCCCTTAAGCGAGCGAAAGTTAAAGCGTTCAGCGCTCCGGGACGTCGCCGGAATGATGCGTTCGTTCCAATACGCGGCCTACAGCGCGCTCTGGCAGCCTGCCATGCGCGTCGAGGACGTGCCATTTCTTGAGCGCTGGGCCGACCTGTGGTACCGGCATGTGAGCAGCACGTTTTTGCAGAGCTACCTTGCGGCGACGGCCGGAGCAGCCTTCGTCCCCAAGAGTGAGGATGATTTGCAGGTGATGCTCGAGGCTTATCTGCTGGATAAAGCAGTCTATGAAGTCGGCTACGAATTAAACAACCGGCCGAGCTGGGTTGTGATTCCGATTCGCGGCATCAAGCATATCTTGCAGGAGGGCTGAGCATATTGCCTGCAGAAAGAGCTTTCCGTGCCGGTTTGAATTCGAAATGCTGGGCGCCAACGAATCTCTCATGAATAACCATCTCGACCGCATCGATCAAGAAATCGCCGCCAGGCACCTGCTCACCCATCCATTCTATCTTGCATGGACGCGAGGTGAGTTGAGCAAAGAAGCGCTGAAAGATTATGCGCAGCAGTACTATCACCACGTCGCGGCATTCCCAACCTATCTCTCGGCGGTGCATGCCAGGTGTGACGACCAGCCGACGCGGAAGGAGATTCTCTCCAACCTCATCGACGAGGAAGCGGGAGAGCCAAATCATCCTGAGCTTTGGCTTCAGTTTGCGGAAGCGCTCGGCGCTTCACGCACCGAAGTCCGCGCGGCGAAGAAGCAGCCGGAAACAACTGCGTTGATCGAAACATTCCGCGACGTTTCTACGAGTGGCTCGACCGCGGGCGGGTTAGGCGCGCTTTACGCCTATGAAAGTCAGATCCCTTCGGTCTCCGAGTCGAAGATTGATGGCTTGAAGAAGCACTACGGCTTTTCTGACCCAAAGAGCTACGAGTATTTCAGCGTGCACGTGGAAGCGGATCGCGAGCACTCCGCCGCGGAGCGCAGAATGTTGCAGAAGCAGTTGAGCGAGGAAAACGCCGCGTCGGTCCACGCGTCGGTCGAGCGCGTGCTAAATGCATTGTGGGAAATGCTCTCGGGTGTTTGCAGGCGTCACGCGATCGCCTGCTGACGGAGGCAGACGCGCGCGCTCCGTTTCGTTGGCCGGCGCGTGAAATCGCGGAAGAGTTTTCCACACTGCATGGCGAGCAGGACCATGATGGAGTTGGGAGGGAGGAAGGTCATTCCGAGCGGTTGCTGAAAGCGGAATGCGGCGACAACTCGCGTGAGCGGCGCGAGTTCGACGCGGCACCTTGGCGCTCCGCGCAAGCTGCGTATCGTGACGCGTTATGGCGCACCAACCTCTGGCGGGAAAAGTCGGCGTAGTTTTTGGCGTTGCGAACAAACGAAGCATTGCCTGGGCAATCGCAAAAGCGTGGGCCGCCGCCGGCGCGCGCCTCTTCTTTAACTATCAGGGCGAGCGCCTGAAAGAAAA
>JBDTYN010000067.1:0-8452 GCA_040005675.1 Chthoniobacterales bacterium | reverse complement strand
GTCGTCGCCGCGATGGTTTATCCGATCATCGTGATGGTTTTGGCGATGGCAATCATGGTGTTTTTGCTCGTGTTCATCGTGCCGAAGTTTGAGGCGATTTTCCACGATATGCTCGGCGACAAGCCGCTCCCGACGATCACGCTTTTCGTCATCGGCGTTAGCAATGTGGTGAAGAATCACTGGGGCGTTTTGCTTGGCGTGCTGGCAGTGATAGTAGCCGGCTATAAGTTTGCCGCGCGGACGCCAGCCGCCCGTGCCGGGCTCGATCGCGTCAAACTGCGCGTGCCGCTTTTCGGCGACCTCCTGCGCAAGACAGCTATTTCCCGTTTCTCGCGCACACTGGGCACTCTGGTTACGAGCGGTGTTCCGATTTTGCAGGCGCTCAATATCACGCGCGAAACGGCGGGTAACGCCGTCATCGCGCGCGCGATTTCGCAGGTGCACGACAGCGTGAAAGAAGGGGAGTCGATCGTCCAGCCGCTGGAAGCAAGCGGCGCCTTTCCCCCGATGGTGGTCAGCATGATCGACGTCGGTGAGGAAACCGGACAGTTGCCGGATATGCTGTTGAAGATCGCCGAAGTTTATGACGACGAAGTCGACAATGCCGTGGCCGGACTGACTTCGATGCTCGAGCCGATCATGATTGTGTTTCTCGCGCTCGTGGTTGGCACAATTGTGATCGCGCTTTTCATGCCGCTCATCAGCATCATCAGCGGGCTGCAAGCACAAAGCTGAACTGTACGCCGCGAAACCAAGTGCGAGTATTTGTGGCGCAATTTTTCAAGTTGCGGATGTGAGAGCGCAAGTTGGAAACTTGCGCCTCATCGCAGGCGATGTCGCTTTGACAGCCGTCGAGTGCTTTTCGTCATGACGGGTATCATGATCTAGCGAGCCTGAGCGAAGTGAAGAACCTCATATAGGCCGTTGATCGCTGCCGATCTGCGCGGCTTCCACGCTCCGATTGCGAGGTCCTTCGCCGTCTGGCGCGACCCAGGATGACAGCGCACACCGTGTGGCTACGCTAACCACCGCTCGTGTGCACGACAACCACTACGCGACGGTTCGGCCGCTGGCGCTCGATCTCTCTTTGCTCGTCAGGCGTATTGGGGATGACCGGCCGCGGCGGCACAAGGAATTTCGTCGCGCCATAGCCGCGCGTCTCGATTTGCGCGGGATTGATCCCCATCGCCTCGACCAGATACTGCTTGACGTTGTCCGCGCGCCGCTGGCTCAGATCAAGGTTGTAGTCGGGTCCGCCGAGTGAATCCGTATAACCCTCAACAGTGAACGTCGCTTTCGGATTTCGCTTGATTAGGGTGCCGAGCTTTTGCAGCTGTTCGATCGCGCTCGACGCCAGATCGGCACTGTCGTAACCGAAAAGCTGATCGTCCGGCATCCGCAGCTTTGTGCCGGAACCAAGCGGTCCTTTTTGCGAGAGGAGCGAATCCAGATCGCTGAACCCCGGGGCCCGTCCGCGGTTCGGCCCCGCGCTATCGCCCAGCAATTGATTGAACACGTTCGGCCGTTTAATTGTGGTGCTGGTGGCAAGCTCGGTCCCAGTAAGCGCGGGTTGCGGTCGCCCCGAAACCGCGCTGTCGTTCAATAATGTCTGCTCGTGTGTCGCGTTTGGGCTGTTCGAAAGCGTCTGCACCGTGCTGCGCTCAATTTCATTCATAATCGAGGTCGCATTCGTCTGATCGACCTGCGGTTTGTCCGGCAACACGTCGCGCGTGTCATCCGGCATTGCGGCGCTCGCATGAACTTCCTGCAGGAGCTGATCGAACGATTTTTTCTCGTCGGGCAATTGCACGTCGGTTTTGTCTGGCTCGGGTTTCGCCGCGGCGATGCTCTGATCTGTACTCGCCTTCTCGAGCGCTTGGGCCTGGATGTTTTTTACCTTGAAGGTCGCGCTCTGGCCTCGGTCGGGTACCAGAGCCTGCGCCGGCTGGAATTGCGTGCGATAAAAATAGACGCAGAGAGCGAAGTGCAGCATTAACGACACAATCAACCCGACGAGGAGCCAGTTGCGTTGTTTGCTGCCGTTTAAGAGGGCGTCGTCGTAACCGCGAATCTCCGTGCCTCTCATTACTTAAAATGACCGGGCGCGGTGGATGTTTGTCAACTGGCGGCGCCGGCTCGTTAGGGTTCGGCACCTGTCGCCTGTGTCCGCTCAATAAAGGCGCGGGCAGCTTTGCGAATCTCCTGGGCCACGCTCGCTTCGGGCGTGACGAATTTCGGCGTGAACCAGGGAAAAAGACCGATGAGATCGTGAGTGACGAGGATCTGACCGTCGCACTCCGCCCCTGATCCGATGCCGATCGTGGGAATTTCCACCGCCTTCGTGATCTGGCGGGCTGCCTCTTTGGCGACAATTTCCAGCACAATGGCGAAAGCGCCTGCTGCTGCGACAGCGCGCGCGTCCGCGACCAATAATGCGGCCTCCGCTTCGCTCCGTCCTTTCACTTTGTACCCCCCCTCCACACGCACGCTCTGTGGCAACATACCAATATGCCCCATCAGCGGTATGCCGGCGGCGACGACAGCCGCGATCCGGATAGCGTGTGTGGTGCCGCCTTCCAGCTTCACTGCCTGGGCCCCGGCGCCGATGAGTGCTCGAGCCGTTTCCACCGTCTGGTCGGCGGAATCATAGGTGTGGATCGGCATGTCGGAGACAAGCAGGGCCCGCTTGACACCGCGGGCTACCGCGCGGGTGTGGTGCAACATCTCCGCAAGCGTAACCTGCGTCGTATCCTCATAACCCAGCACGACCATGCCTAACGAATCACCGACGAGGATGACATCGATCCCACTCTCATCGAGCAGGCGCGCCGTGGGATAGTCGTAAGCGGTCAATGCGCTAACGCGCTCTCCGCGTCGCTTCTTTCCAGACAGCTCTTCGATTTTTTCCGATCTCACCATTGTTCCGCGGTTCGGTTAACGCTGGGACTCGCCGGCAATCGGGCGAGGAGTACTGCGACCGTTTCGGTTTGCTTCGGCAAAATCAGGTCCGGCCGAATGTCAGCCAATGGTTCAAGGACGAATCGCCGTTCGGTCATGCGGGAATGCGGGAGCTGTAATTCTCCGGTGTTCACGATCTGATCTGCAAAATAGAGGATATCGAGGTCAATCAGCCGCGAAACATTGCGCGGATGTTTCCCGGGACGGCCGAGCGCTTCTTCGATTTCGCGCAGTTGCCGCAGAAGGCTGAGCGGCGACGCATCGTAATCGAATTCGACCACAGCATTGAAGAATGTCGGCGCGCCTCGCTCGCAGCCGACCGGGTCGGTTTCGTAGATAAAAGAACTCCGGATCGGCGCTTGGATCTCCTGTAATTCCGTGAGCCTGGCGCGCGCCGACTTCAGGTTGGCGAAACGATCTCTCAGGTTAGAACCGATCGCCACGCCTGCTCTCACGTGGTCTTGTACAGATCGAGCACATCTTCCATGGCGTAGATTCCGGCCGGGCGACCAAGCACCCAACGCGCCGCACGCAACGCGCCGACCGCAAATGCCTGCCGGCTCGATGCCTTATGCGTGAGCTCAAGACGTTCGCCGCGTCCGGCCAAAACGAGCGTGTGCTCTCCGACGACGTCGCCCGCACGAATCGAATGCATGCCGATTTCCTCCGCCGGTCGACCCGCGCCCGTCCCTTGCCGGCCATGCGCGACATTTTTGTCGTACTCGAGTCCGCGCTCCTTGCAGATAATCTCCGCCAGCCGTTTGGCAGTGCCACTGGGCGCGTCTTTCTTCGAGCGGTGATGTGTTTCGACGATCTCCGCATCGAACTCCGGACCGAGCAATTGCGCCGCCCGCAGCGCGAGAGAGAAAAGCGTATTCACGCCGATGCTAAAATTCGGCGCGAGCACGATGGGAACCGCGCGGGCGGTCGCGTCGATCACTTTGCGTTGTGACGGCGAGTGGCCCGTTGTGCCGATGACGAGCGGCTTGCGCTCATGCAGGCATGCGGCGCAAATTTGTTGCGTCGCGTCCGGATGGCTCACATCGATCACGACATCGTATCGGGCGACGGCTGACTCGATCGCCTGCCCCCGGCTACACTCCGCCGCGACCACCGTGTCCGGGTCCGCCTTCGCCGCAGCGACAATCGCCTGGCCCATTCGGCCTCCGGCGCCGACAAGGGCGATACATAGACTTGCCCTGGCCATCACTCGCTCTCGCCGAATTCGGCGAGCGTCTTCCGCAACTGTTCCTCGTTTGCCGCTGTCATTGCGCAAAGCGGTAAACGCACTTCCGCCGACATTTCGCCACGCCAGGCCAGCGCCGTTTTTACCGGCACCGGGTTGGGTTCAATGAACAGGTCCTTGAAAACGCGGAACATTTTGCGATGCAGATCACAAGCGCGCTTCGTATCTCTCGTTTCAAATGCCTGCACCAACGCGACCAGCTCCGCAGGCAGTAAATTCGACGCAACGCTCACGACACCGACCGCGCCGACCGCCATGAACGGCAGCGTCAACGAATCATCGCCGCTCAATATCGTGAACGAATCCGGCAATCGGGCACGTAGTTCGCTCACGCGCTCCACGCTGCCGCTCGCTTCTTTGATCGAGACAATATTGCGGCAGGCCGACGCAAGCCGTAGCACCGTCTCCGGCGCAATGTCCACTCCGCAACGCCCCGGGATATTGTAGAGCATGATCGGCAGCGACGTTTCCCGCGCGATCGCTTGAAAGTGCTGAAACAGTCCTTCCTGGCTTGGTTTGTTGTAATACGGCGTAACGAGCAGCGCTCCGTCAACGCCGAGCTTTTCGGCTTGCTGCGTCGCTTCGATTGCGTGCCTCGTCGAATTCGATCCAGTGCCGGCGAGCACCTGACAACGGCGATTCGCCGTCTTAACGGTGAGCCGGATGATCTCCGGCTGCTCTTCGTGCAAAAGCGTCGGCGATTCACCGGTCGTGCCGACCGCGACCAACCCGTTTATCCCGGCTGCGATCTGACGCTTAATCAGCTGCTCAAAGGCCGCGACATCGACCGCACCGTCGCGAAACGGAGTGACGAGCGCCGTGAATGTGCCGTGAAACATTTGCGTCAATTCCTAGCGGAACTTCGCCGGTGGCGTCGTCTCCAAATCGCATGCGGATAAGCGTGGCGCACGTTCAAAGCTCGATGCTTCCTTCGAACGCGACATCGGCTGGACCGGTCAGCGTCACATCGCGGAAAAACTCGCCACTCCTGCGGAACCCAACTTGAAGCTCCGGACCTCCGCGCACAATCACGCCCACGGGGCTTTGCGCACCTTCCGTCGCGGCGAAGATTAACGCACTGGCCACCACGCCAGTGCCGCAGGCGAGAGTTTCATCTTCCACGCCGCGCTCGTAGGTCCGGATCGCGATTGTTTGCGCGTCGCGTTTCTCGCTGAAATTCGCATTCGCGCCTTTCGGGGCAAAGGCTTCATGATGACGGATGGCGGAACCGAGATTGCGCACATCGACATCCGCCAGACCGCGAACCGGCACAACGACGTGTGGCACGCCGCTATTCACAAAGTGCGCATGCACGTTTTGCCCGTGCGCCTCGACAGTGAGATTGAGCCGGAGGTCGGTTGGGTCGCTCATTTGCAGGCAAACCAGTTCGCCTTGAATCGTGGCGCCGATCACGCCAGCGGGTGTTTCGAACGACACCTTCTGAAATGGTCCCGCGAGGCGATTCACAAAACGCGCGAAGCAGCGCGCGCCGTTGCCGCACATCTCCGCTTCCCCGCCGTCGCTGTTGTAATAGCGCATCCGGAAGTCGGCGCCGTTTGCAGGCTGTTCCACTACGAGAATGCCATCCGCGCCCACGCCACGATGCCTATCGCAGAGCCGCCCGATCTGCGCGGCGTCGAGGGTCAAGTCGCCGTTGCGATTATCGAGCAGCACGAAATCGTTGCCTGCGCCATTCATTTTCGTGAATCGGAGCATGTTCACTCGTTAGCACGGCGGGGCTCGGAAAGCTAACTTGGGGCATTGCCACGTGGCGCGACATTTCTTGTTCGCTCGTCCGCGCCGACTAAGTTCGCCCGGATTTTCCGATGTTCACCTCCACCGTCGTCAAAGGTTTTATTCTGGGTTGGTCGGTGGCCTGGCCTCCGGGACCCGTCAACGCCGAAATGATGCGGCGTTGCGTGCTGCCGCATAGGCAGGGAGGCGGATTTTGGCCGGCGTATCTGCTTGGCCTCGGGGCATGTACGGGCGATTTTATGTGGGCGCTGGGCGTCGCGACAGGAGCGGGCGCGCTCATGAACACGCCGAGGGTTCGGACGCTCCTCGGGATCGTCAGCTTGCTGCTCCTATTTTTTCTCGCGTTCGTCTTCGCCCGGAACGCGTGGCGAACCGCTCGCGCCTACCGCCGGCCGGAGGATTCGCCTTCGCAATCAGAAGCGGCTGCGGAAATACGGCCTCATCGCGCGTTTCGCGGCTACCTTCTGGGCTTCACCCTTGCGGTGACCAGCCCGTGGAATCTCGGATTCTGGCTCGCCGTCATCGGCAGTCAGCAAGCTGATGCCGGGCAGCGCACGTTCGCAGGTTGCGTCGCGCTCGCGGCATTCGTCGTGCTCGGGGCGGCGACATGGGGATTGGTCTTGTGTGTGGTGGCGCGGCAGGGCGGACGGGTCTTCGCGCGGCCAGTCTGGCAGATCACGACGCAGGCTCTCACGGCCGCCGTGATGATTTGCTTCGCCGCGAAGCTCGCCACCCAACTCTGGTGAGTTCCGCACTGTCGCCCACAGGTTGGACCTCGCTCGCTCGCGAGTTATTGTTCCTCCGGCATCTGTCGTAAAGCCAATCCAATACCAATCGCCGCTTCCGCCAGATACACCGACCGCGCCGTCCTGGGATGCTCCACCAGTTCCTCCGTTACCGCACGAGCAAGCTGCGGCCCGAAGCGCCACAGGAGCGAGTGCCAGCGCGGTTTGATCAATCCCATGATGCCATCGCCAATCAAAAAGAGTGCGCCGACCTGGATCAAGCGTCGGGTAGTAAGATCATTTATCATGCGCTCCTATTCGCGTGGCCGCCGTGAACTATCAAATCCCATAAACTGTCTTCAACAAAACCATGCGTCGTCGCTTGAAGTTGGCTGGCTGAGACCTCCCAGATCAAGCAAATCGCCGTGACAGTCGCTCACAATCCAGGAAAGTTGCTGATTGCTCGTCGTGGGCGAGTAGAAAACGCTGCGCGAGTGCGGGCGTAGTTCGACCAACCGGCGAAGACGCGTCAATCGAATCTGTTGAGAAGGTATGTCGCTCGTATTCGAGACAATCCCCACGGAAGGACTGGCAGAAATCTCCTATCTGATTGGGGACGATGATGAGGGAATTGCCGCCGTTTTTGATCCCCGCGCCGACGTGGAGATCTATGTCGAGCTGGCGCGCGCCAAGAATCTCTCGATCACTCACATTTTCGAAACCCATATTCATGCCGACTTGGTCAGCGGCGCGCGGGAGCTCTGCGGGCGGGTCGAGTCCGCCAAAATTTTCCTGAGCAGCGAAGGAGGCGCGCGATACGGATTTGAGCACGAGAAGGTGAACGACCGCGACAGTTTTACCTTAGGCGCTGTTTTGATCACCGCGCGCCATACCCCCGGCCACACGCCCGAGCATCTCTCTTTTCTACTCGCTGATACCGACCATCCCGAAACCCCCTGGGGCGTCCTGACCGGCGATTCATTGTTCGTGAATTCTGCGGGTCGCCCCGACTTGTTAGGCGAAAAAGAGACCGCCGGGCTGGCCGCTCAACAATTCCATACCTTGCGCGACTTCTACCTGAAGCTGCCCGATAGCGTGATCATTTATCCTGGCCACGGCAGTGGCTCGCCCTGCGGCGCGGAGATCGGGGATCGCCTGAGCAGTACGATCGGCTATGAGCGGCCTTTCAATCCCTTCCTACAATTCGATGATGTGAAGGCATTCACCGAGTACGCAGTCTCCACCGCGCCGCCGATCCCGAAGTATTACCCGGTGATGAAAAAGGTGAACGCTGAGGGCCCGGAAATTCTCGGCGGCATTCCGCGCGTGCCCGGGTTGCCTGCGAAGGCCTTCAAAAAAGCCGTCGATACGAAAGCGGGCGTATTGATCGATACTCGCTCGATGTTTGCTTTTGGGGCGGCGCACATCGCCGGTGCGCTAAACATTTCCGGCTCCCCCATGCTTTCCACATGGGCGGGATATCTTCTCGATCCGGACCAGCCGATTTTACTCGTGCTCGAGAACGATAACGACATCGATCCCGTCGCCCGGCTTTTCCTGCGAACCGGGTTTCGCAAATTCGCCGGATACCTCGTTGGCGGAATGAAGGCGTGGGACAGCTCTGGTTTTCCGTTCGCCCAAATCCCGCAGATGACGGTCCACGAACTCGATTCCGCCAACTCTTCCCTGCAAATCGTCGATGTCCGTTCTCCGCGCGAGTGGAGGAATGGCCATGTGCCTGGCGCACGCCATATCTTTCTTCCAGAAC
>JBDTYN010000066.1:0-10652 GCA_040005675.1 Chthoniobacterales bacterium | reverse complement strand
GATATAGGCTTCGTAGGCGGCGTCGTAGAGCAGTATTGCGCGATGTTCCCGCGCGTATTGCACCCAGCGCGAAAGTTGCGCGCGTGAGGCGACCGCGCCGGTGGGGTTGTTCGGAAAGCAAAGATAAACGAGGTCGACATGCTGAGCTGGCGGCTCCGGCACGAAGCCGTTCTCGGCGCGGCACGCCAGATAGGTAATCCCATTGTAGGCACCATTCTGATTCGCCGGACCCGTGTGGCCCGCCATGACATTCGTATCGACATAGACCGGGTAAACCGGATCAGTGATCGCAATTTTATTCTGATCGCCCAGCACGTCGAGGATGTAGCCGCAATCGCACTTCGATCCGTCGGAGATAAAAACTTCGTCGTCGGCAATATCGATTCCGCGACCGCGGTAATCGTGCTCCGCAATCGCTTTCCGAATGAACTCGTAGCCCTGCTCATGTCCGTAGCCACGGAAAGTTTCGCGCCGCCCGAGCTCGTCTACTGCCTTGTGCATGGCCGCGATCGCAGCCGCTGGCAGCGGCTCCGTGACATCCCCCACTCCACAGCGGATGACGCGCTGCGCGGCCTCCGGATGACTGGAACAAAACTCGGCGACGCGCCGGCCGATCTCCGGAAAAAGGTAGCCCGCCTGGAGCTTGAGATAGTTTTCGTTCAGGAAAGCCATCGCCCTCAGCGACCGCCGAAGAACCTCCGAAACGATCGGAGAAAGCGATTCGGTAACGCTTCCGCTCGCTGGCCGAGATCCTGAAGCTTTTGCGCAAACTGCATTGGCGTGCCGCCATGATCCTGGCACGGTTGATCGGGAATTCTACTAACCGGCAACGAGACTTCGTAAGCGGTGCCGGCTGCTTCGCAACCCGTCGTGGCGAGCTGATTGGAGAATGAGCAGACCGCAACGCGTTGCACCGGCATGGACGGCTGCAAGGCGTGCGCGGGATAACGTTGTGCTGCTTTCGTCATCACCTGTGTCCAGACCGGCAGCGCGAGCGCAGCGCCGTAGCCGCGCGGAATGATGGTCACGGGCTGATCAAAACCGACCCAGACGCCGCAGGTCAGCGCATTGGTGTAGCCAACGAACCATGCATCCTTGTAGTCATTCGTCGTGCCGGTTTTACCCGCGGCCGGTAATTTGAAGCCTAACGACTTTGCACTCGCCGCCGTGCCACTTGTCAGCACCTGCTCCATCAACTCGGAGGTCATCCAGGCAGCGCCGGCGTCGAGCACCGGAATCGTATTGTGCGAGGCGCGGTAGATCGGATTGTGATCCTGATCGTCGATCCGCTCGATGATGTAAGCCGGTTTCCGCACCCCGGCGTTCGGAAAAATAGTGTAGGCGGCGGTAAGATTCTTTAGATCGGTTTCGAACGACCCGATATAAATCGCCGGACCGTGGGGGACATTGTCTGACAGACCGAGGGTCAGCGCGATTTTCTGCACGTCATCAAGGCGCGCGAATTCGCCGACGCGCACGCTCATCGTATTTCGGGAATGAATTAACCCATATGAAACCGGCTGAACTCCTCCGTAAGTGCCGTCGGAATTTCCGGGCTGCCAATTACCGGCGCCCTGGATTTCACCGGGCTGGATCGGGCCGTCGCTGATCGCGGCGCCCGGCAGAATCCCGTGCGTGAAGGCGAGGGCGTAGACGAACGGCTTGAACGAAGAACCGACCTGGCGATTAGCGGGGGGCAACGCGCGATTGAATTTGCTCTGCGCGTAATCGCGTCCACCGACCAGCGCCCGGATGCCGCCGCTCGCGTTGTCGATCGCAACCACCGCGCCTTCCAGATAAGGCATCGAGGAATCTTCGCCGCTGTCGGGAGGCTGATAACTGGCCTTCGTCAGATGACGAAAATTCGCCTGATGCTCGATTTTTCCGAGCTGCGTTTCCAGCGCCTGCGTAGCGGAAATTTGGACTGATGGATCGAGCGTGGTGTAAATTTGGAGGCCGCCATTATCGATTTGGTCCTGGCTGAGGAGCAGGTTCAAATCACGTTGCGCCGCGTCCATCGCATAGTTTTCCTGAATCATCGCAAGCCGCTTCGGATGGGAGGTGACCCGGGCCAGCTTGGCCTCCGTGACTTGCGAAGCGCTGATTCTTTTCAGCTCATGCATGCGGTCGAGAACCGTGTTGCGCTGGATGGCGGCGCCCTCCGGATTCTTTAGCGGCGAAAAGCGATTCGGACTGCGAATGAGCCCGGCAAGCAGTGCTGCTTCTGATAAATTGAGTTTCTTCGCGTTTTTGCCGAAGTATGCCTGCGACGCCGTCTCCACTCCGTAACAGCCGGAACCGAAATAAATGCGGTTCATGTAAAGCTCAAGAATCTGCTGCTTGGTGAAGACGCGCTCGATCCGCAGCGCCACCATCGCCTCGAGAATTTTCCGGCTTATCGTCCGGCCGCCCAGCGGCAGGCTGTTGCGCGCGAGCTGCTGTGTGATACTGCTCGCTCCTTCCTTGGCGGAGCCGCTCGCGATATCGCGAAAGAGAGCGCGTGCGACGCCCCGGGAATCGATCCCACCATGCTCAAAGAACCGCGTGTCCTCGCGCGCGAGCAACGCGTCGACGAACAGGGGCGAAACGTCGTTCAGTGGAACAATAAGCCGATTTGCGCCGGCTAACCGACTGTAGATTTTGCCATCGACATCGAAGACGGTGTTTCGCTCCGGCATCTCGCCGACCTTTTTCATGTCGAACGTCTGCGCCCAGATGCCGTAAAACGTAACCAGGCCGAAAATTCCCGCTACGGGGAGCACGAAGAGAGCCAGCTTCCAGCTCCGGCGGCGCCTGCTTTTTTTGCCGGTTCGGTCGCCTTTGTTTGGGGTCGCGCCGCGGACGGAGAATTTCACAGATTCAAGATGGGCCTCGGTTATTCCGAATGCCCACGGAAATGTTGCACAACTCCTCCGCTCTTCACCTTCGCCCTGAAAACAAAAGACCTTCCCCGCGGTGAGGAAGGTCTTTGAAACCGGACAGGATTGAAGTTCCGGGCGATCAGAACCGCATCTTCACCGCACTCTCGTGCTGTTCTGTCGGGCAAGGGGCGTTAATTGGAACTGCGGTGTCGGCGTCGCTCGATTGCACGAGCTTATTTTCCACGAGGTAATCTTCAACTTCCTCGCCGCTCACATCGGCGATCATTTTGCCGTTGATTTCTATACATGGAGAAAGAGGCTGGCCGCTCTTTGTTTCCATTTCCCAGCGAAAAGCGGGATTCTGAATGATGTCTTTCTCCGTGAACGGAAGATTGTATTTCGCAAGCACGGCGCGCACCCCAGCGCTCCAACCGCAGGTGGTTTTCAGGTAAGCGGTAATTTCAGGCGTTTCCATCAGGTATCTTAGCATGCTCCTCGCGACGCGAAACCGATTTGGCCGCGCTAGCGCGATATTTTGTTTTGGAGACGGCTCGCCATCGAGCCGTGCCCAGCCACGTTCGGGCGGACGAGGCGTCACATCTCCAACCTCAGAAGTGTGCGATCGGAATCTATTGTTTCTTCGGTTTCAGCAGCGGAAACAAGATGACGTCGCGGATCGATTCCGCCCCCGTCAGTATCATCGTGAGCCGGTCGATTCCGACGCCTATGCCGCCGGCAGGTGGCATCCCGTGTTCCAGCGCCAGCAGGAACTCTTCGTCCAGCTTTTGCGTCTCCTCGCCGGCCTGCTCGAGCAGTCGCTGCCGCTGCACGACCGGGTCGTTTAACTCGGAATAGCCGGGCGAAATCTCCTGCCCATTGATGATCAATTCGTAAACGTCCACGAGCGACTCGTCTTCCCGGTTCTGCTTTGCCAGCGGCACCAGCTCTTTCGGACAGTGCGTCACGAAAAGCGGGTCGAATGTTTTTTCCTCCACCAACTTTTCGAATAGCTGCTGGGTCACTTCGTAGTCCGCCATTCGCGGGTTGATCTCCACGCCGAGCTCGGCGCAGCGTTTCCGCCGCTCTTCACTCGAATAGTCGAACCAGGCCGGATCGATGCCGCGGATCAAATCGCGATAACGCTCGCGCCGCCAGGGCCGGCTGAGATCGATCGTGCGCGTAACGTTGCCCTCCGCGTCGCGATGCTCTATGCGAAGGGACGGGCTCTGTCCCGCAGCCGTATCTGGATGCGAAACGCCCGTCGGAGTTGGCCCAGACTCCGAGCGTCCCTCCGAGATCATCGCCGCCAGGTGACAGATCATCTCTTCCACGAGGTTCGCCATCTGCTCGAAATCGGCGTAGGCCCAATAGGCTTCCAGCATGGTGAACTCCGGATTGTGGCGCCGGGAGATTCCCTCGTTCCGGAAATTGCGGTTCAACTCGAAAACCTTGGTAAACCCGCCCACCAGCAGACGCTTGAGGTAAAGCTCCGGCGCAATGCGAAGGTAAAGATCAAGCCCAAGGGCCTTGTGATGGGTCCGAAACGGTTCGGCTGCTGCCCCGCCGGCGACGGTTTGCAGCATTGGTGTTTCGACTTCCGCAAAACCTCGATCCTCCAAAAACCGACGAATCTCGCGCAAAATTTGTATGCGAGTTTCGAAAACGAGCCGCGACCGTTCGTTCGTCAGCAAGTCGAGGTAGCGCTGCCGATAACGCGCTTCGACATCCTGCAGTCCGTGCCACTTTTCGGGCAGCGGACGAAGCGACTTCCCGAGCACCTCCAGCTTGTGCACCTTCAGCGTCGCCTCGCCGGTTCTTGTGACGAAACAGATGCCCTCGACGCCGACGAAGTCACCGAGATCGAGTAAACCGAATACCTCCATCGTCTCAGCGCCGAGCTCTTTCGCCTGAACGTAAACCTGAAGACGACCGCTGCTGTCGCTCAGGTCGAGAAAGTGGCTTCTGCCCATGTCGCGGTGCGCGGTAACGCGACCGGCGGCACTAAGCGTCGCTCCCTCGGAAAATTTCGCGCGCACTTCCGCGATCGTGCCAGAAGTCTCGAAAGAGCAGCCTAACGCAGCAATCCCACGAGCTCGCAGTCGATCGAGTTTCGCCCGTCGCTGCGCAATTAGTACGTTCTCATCCTCCATCTTGGGCACCGACTGTAAGGCGACGGTCGGAAATGAACAGCGTGAAGCGGGCTGCGCCGAGCCAATATTCGTTTGCAAAACAAACGCCGCGGATGACATACTGCCGCGCGGTGGCCGCTCGTCCAGTCGGACTGGCTCTCCCGCTCTGAGATGCCTGTCAAACTACCCGAAATCGCCTCCAACATCGACGGCCCGCTCGTCAAGCAATTCTCGATTTTTCTGCCGAATAAAGTCGGGGCGATGCTGGACGTGGTGAAGCTGCTCAATACCCGTCACACCCACATCGTCGCCTTGAGCATCTCCGAATCCACCGACTCCGCTATTGCTCGGATCGTGGTCAGCGATCCCGACACCGTGGAAGATCTATTCAACGAGCACAACGTTGCCTTCGGTGTTTGCCAGATGGTGGTGGTGGAATTGCGCGCGACCCAGCTCGCGAAATTACTTTCCGCCCTGCTGATGGCGGAAGTGAACGTCCACTTCACCTATCCGCTGCTGACCCGTCCGCGTGGTCATGCCGCGCTCGCGCTCCACGTGGATGATACCGATTGCGCCTCGTCGGTTCTTAAAGGCGAAGGCTTCCGGATTCTTAGCCAGGGCGATATCTCGCGGTGACGGTCACATTTTATTTTAACTCGCACGGCCACTCGGTTGACACGTGCAGGTGCGCGTTTACAGAATCTGATCCCGCATGAGCACGCTCGCGTTTTCTCCCAATCCGCGGCCGGATCGTACCTTCTCCATCGCGCTGGCGCTCGTCGCGTTCCTCGGCGCCGCGGAATTGGTAGGCGTGGCATTCTATTATGCGGGAAGGGCTCGCGCCTCGCGCGAGCCGGCGCGCGCGAGCGTGACCGCTGCGCCCGCAGCTTCCCCGGGTGTCAGCGTTCCGGTGGTCGCGCAAAATTCCTCTGCCACAAGCGGTGCCCCGGCTGGTGTTGCGTCGCCAGCGGCTCGCAGTCCCGAGGTGCGCAGTGTGGCCGAACGATTATTGAAGGAGGCCGCCGCGCTGCGCGAACGCGGTGACACCACGAATGCCCTCGCACGCCTGCAGGAAGCTGCGCAACGCGATCCGAAAAATGCCAGCGTGCTCGCAGAAACGGCGTCCATTTATGAGTCGATGCAGCTTTTCGACCGTTCGAACGAAACATGGCGGAAGGTGCAGGAGATCGGTCCGTCGGCGGGCGCACTCTATGAGTTGGCGGACATGAAACTGAAACTGGGAGTTCCGGTCGCGCCAACAGCGGGTCCGGGAATCGCCGGAGTTTCACCGCTCGATGCAGGCACCACACGCGTCGATCCCGACGGGATCCCAGATGGATCTAGCTTCGGAATCACCGAAGTGACCCCGACGCCGACCGAAGACCCCGACGCGGAGACAAATCTTACCCTCCGGATCGGCGTGAAACTGCGGCCGAACACGGTGATCGACTACACGAAAGTGAAGATTCAGGTCTTCTTCTACGACACGCTCGACAATAACAAGGTCGCCTTGACCGATGCGGATGTCAGCTATGAGTGGGTAACGCCGCACCACGATTGGAAGGATACGAATCCCGAGATTCTCTCGGTTACGTATATTCGGCCAAAAAACCGCTCACTCACCAGCGAGGCAGAATTATCCGCCGCTGCGGCTGCGGTTAATCCATCGGCCACCGGCAAGAAAAGCCGGAGCCCAAAGAAGAGCGACGCGGAAAATGACGGTCTGTCCGGTGATAGAGCGAAGCGATCATACCTTGGCTACATTGTGCGTGTTTATTACAACGATCAGCTGCAGGCGGTGCGCGCCGACCCGAACAAACTGCTGAACCTGTTTCCACCACCCTTCACGGCGGCTCCGCAGTGATTATGCAATTGCTTGCCGTTCATTCCGACGCCGAAGTCGGAGAACAGCTCGTGCGAATGGTCGCGGACTACACCGCTCACTCCTGCGAGCTTGTCGCGAGTGACGCCGCGGCGTTGGAGTGGGCAGCGAGACACCACGATTGTGCGCTGCTTCTGACGCAACTGGCCGCGCCGGGTGTTGATGGGCTGGCCCTTGGCGGCTCGCTCGGTGAGTATTTCTCCGGCTTGCAAACGATCTTTCTTCCAAACTACCGCGCAGCAGATCAACGGCTCCAGGTCACGAATCCGAAAGTTTTTGCCGAGCCGATCGACGGCGAACAGTTGCTGAAGGCGATCGACCGCGCGGTCGCGACGCCTTATCCGGGGCTCGATTTATTTCACGTCGTCGATATTCTTCAGATGTGCTGCCTGAGCTCGCGCAGCGGCGCGATCCAGATCGTGAAAAGTTCGCGGACGGCGCTCGTATATCTTCGCGACGGCCAGATTGTTCACGCCGAGAGAGCGGCACTTCGGGGCCTGGAAGCACTGGTGGATATGATCTCGTGGGAATCGGTCGAGTTCGCCTACGATGAGTCGGTGCGGGCGGAAACCGAGACCATCACGGAGAAGTGGGATGAAGCATTGATTGAAGCGGTTCTGCGTCATAAAGAGCAGGCCTCCGGGGGTGGCGCCAAGCTTCGCGAAACGCACGGCGAAGCGAGCGGCCTTGCGGAGAAATTCCCGCCACCGAAGCGTCGCTTTTTCGGCGCCTTGAGAAAAAGCTGAAGCGACTTCTAGCGCAGCATTTCGGTCGGAAACGCCACACGCAACCGGATCGGCACTCTTTCATCTCCGCTGAGTTGCGTTATTTTAGCCGCCCATGAAACTGATCGCGTCGTTCGCCTGCCTGATCATATTCGGCGGCGTCGCTCAGGCACAGATCCAGGTGGAGCTGAAATTCAAGCGGCTCCAATACATTGCCTATGAGCCGGTCCTGGCGACCGTCGGAATCACAAATCTCGCCGGGCGCGAGATCGAGCTGCGCGACGGAGACGGGCAGCGTTGGTTTGGGTTTGAGGTTACCAGTGACGACGGGAGATTGCTTGCACCGGTCGATTTCAGCGCCCCGGAACCGCCGCTTAGCATTCCGACAGGAAAAACCGTGACACGAAAAGTGAACCTGACGCCGGGATTTGCGTTGCACGATTACGGTGCCTATCACGTGCGCGCCAACGTCTATTTTCCCGACCTAAATAAATTTTTCTATTCGCAGACCAAAGTTTTTCGAGTGACCGACGCGCGGGCGATCTGGCAGAAAACAGTCGGCCTCCCAACGGGCGTGGCCGGCGCTGGAAACGTGCGGACCTATTCGCTGCTTTCGAATCGTTTTCCCGATCATACTTCGCTCTATGTGCGAGTGGAAGACAAGAGCAGCGGCGTGGTTTACTCGACCTACCCGTTAGGCCGCGCCATCTCCTACGACGAACCGCAGGCGGAACTCGACCCCGCGAATCAGCTGCACGTCCTGCACTGTTCCGCGCCCCGAACCTGGTCCTATTCGCACATCGGACTCAACGGCGAGCTGCTCGCCCAATCCACTTTCCTGGAAACGAAAACGCGGCCGCGGCTACGTCACGCGGCTGATGGCACTGTCGCGGTGCACGGCGGCATGGTGGATGCTCCCATGGCGCAGAGCGTGCGCGGCGGACCTCCGAAACTCTCGGCGCGCCCGCCTTCCATCCCGAAAGATGACTAACTTTTCCTTCCGCGGCGCTCCAATTTCGACACGTTTCGCCTCGTTCCTCTTCGCCGCCATCGCGGTCTTCTTTGCCTCCGAGATGCGGGGCCAGTCGCTTCGAACGATCGTAATCGACCCGGGGCACGGAGGATACGATCGCGGTGGCGTTCCCGGGCAGCGGATCAGTGAAAAGGACAAAACGCTCGACGTCGCGCGCCGCCTGCGACGGGTCCTCGACGATGCCGGTTACCGGACCGTAATGACCAGGAACAGCGATGATTTTGTCTCGCTCGGCCAGCGCGTCGCACTCGCTAATTCCTACCGCAACGCCACCTTTGTCTCCGTGCACTTCAACTGCGCTCCGAGGCTGGGCGCAAATGGGATCGAGACATATTACTACAGCCGAGATAGCGCCTCTCTCGCGGCGGGCGTCCACCGAAATGTCGTGGCCAGCGCGCCGACCGAAAACCGCGGAATTCGCCGGCGAGGATTTTTCGTGCTGCGCAAATCAGCGAATCCTTCCGTCCTCGTGGAGTGCGGCTTTCTGACGAACCCCACGGAAGGTGCGTTGGCGCAGCGACCTGACTATCGCCAGAAGCTCGCTGAAGCAATCGCCCGGGGCATTCAGCGGCAGCCCGCTGGTCGGGTTCGCCCTTTGTCGCGAGAAGCCGCCGTTTCCTCCGAGGTCTTGCCGCAGCCGTTCAACGGTGGCGATTTTGTCCGCGCTGTTCCCGCGACCCGCCATTCGCTCAGCTCGAGCAGGCACAGAAGCTCAAAGAGCAGCAAATTGTCGAAGGCTTCGCATCACAGAAAGAAAAAAAAGACGAGTAGCGAAGACGACAGCAGCAGCACGCGCAACAAAACGAAAACCAATACGTCGGAGAGCTGAGTGGATTCGCAGGTCGTAACGACGGCGGAGATGCGCGCGGTTGAAGAAGCGGCCTTTGCCCGCGGTGTTTCTGCCGAGCAGATGATGGACGAAGCGGGCGCTGGCCTCGCCCGAACGGTCGAACGATTTTTTGCTGTTCCAGGCCGCTGCCTTGCCTTTGTCGGGAAAGGGCACAACGGCGGAGACGCCCTTGTGGCGGCGCGTCTTCTGCAGGAGCGGGGGTGGGCAGTTGAACTGCATTTGTCCTTCAATCCAACTGACTGCAGCGAGTTGACGCGCAAAAAACTCCACGAGCTGCCCGGCCGAAGTGGCACGAGGCTTTCGAACGCCGCGTCCACAATCGCGCTCGACGGCCTGCTCGGAATCGGATTGAAGCTCCCACTGCGCGAGCCGCTGCGGGCCGCGTGCCGCGAGATTAACAGCCTGCGGCAGAACGCCAACATCGTTACCTTCGCGGTCGACATTCCGTCCGGGCTGGATTCCGATTCTGGCGCAGCCGACGTCGATTGCGTGATCGCCGATTTCACTGTTGCGGTCGGTTTTGCGAAATCCGGCCTGCTGTCGGATCGCGCGCTCGATTATGTCGGTCGACTTGAGATCGTTCCGCTGCGCGAACTTAGCTGCGCGGCGGCGGCGGCGGAACGCGTCGTTGCTACACCGGACGCTTTGCGCACGCTGCTTCCCCGCCGCAAGTTCGGCGCTTATAAAAATCAATTCGGACGAGTCGGGGTTGTCGCCGGTTCGGAAGGTCTAACCGGAGCCGCCGTTCTTTGTGCACTTGGTGCGCTCCGTGGCGGCGCTGGTCTCGTAAACATCTTCGTCAATGAAGATATCTACCCTGTCGTCGCCGCCGCGGCGCCTCCCGAGGCGATGGTTCGGCCGCTCTCGGGCTACAACACGCTGGCTGAGCAACCGGTGAACGTCTGGGCTGTGGGTCCGGGATTGGGCCAACACCACGCAGACGAATTGCGTGATCTGATCGCGCACGCCGAACAACCAATGGTGGTCGATGCCGATGGGTTGAACGCCCTGGCCGAGCGACGCGAGATTTTACAACACTGTCGCGGGCCGCGTCTGCTCACTCCGCATCCCGGCGAAATGGAAAGAATCGATCCAGGCGGCGGATCGGATCGCGCGAAACGAGCCGCCGGATTTGTCCGCGCACATCCAGTGACGCTGCTGTTAAAAGGCAG
>JBDTYN010000065.1:0-5374 GCA_040005675.1 Chthoniobacterales bacterium | reverse complement strand
AGCGGACTCCAGGGCAGGACGCCGATGCCTTCCGACAAACAGAGCGGGATCATCTCCCGTTCCTCTTCACGATAGATGAGGTTGTAGTGGTTTTGCATCGTGACGAAGCGTGTCCAGCCGTTCCGTTCCGCAACGGCGAGCATCTTGGCGAATTGCCGCGCGTACATCGAGGAGGCGCCGAGATAGCGCGCTTTCCCTGTGCGGACGACATCGTTCAATGCTTCCAGCGTTTCCTCGATCGGTGTCTCTGGATCGAACCGATGAATCTGGTAGAGATCGACATAATCCATCCCGAGGCGACGCAAGCTGTCGTCGATCGCGTGCATGATGTGCTTGCGCGAAAGACCCTTCTGGTTCGGATCGTCGCTTATCGGGTAAAATACTTTGGTGGCGACGACGACCCGATCGCGTCCCGGACCAAAATCTTTCAATGCGCGCCCCAGCACTTCCTCGCTTGCGCCTAACGAATACATGTCGGCGGTATCGAAGAAGTTGATGCCGAGTTCGAGGGCGCGCTGAATGAACGGACGACTTTCCGGTTCGTCGAGCACCCACTTGCGCCATTTGCTCGAGCCATACGTCATCGTGCCGAGGCAAATGCGCGATACCTTCAAACCGGTCGAGCCGAGCTTCACATAGTCCATCGCGTCGTTATGGTAGGAGGCGATTCGCGACGGGCAAGAACTCCGATAAGTTGCCGGCTTGAACCTCTCGCAACCGATGATCGCAATCGCGGTCGGCGCCGCGCTGCTCCTGTTCGGTCGCCGGCTTTTCTGGCTGTTTATCGCGGCGCTCGGATTCGCCGCCGGTTTTTACCTCACCACAACCGTGATTCAGCACCCGCCCGCGTGGCTCGCGCTCAGTGCCGGCATTCTGCTCGGGGTCGTGGGCGCGGTGCTCGCCCTTCTCCTGCAGAAGTTTGCAATTGCGATCGCGGGATTTCTCGCCGGCGGCCGCCTGGCACTCTCCCTTGCGGCCGCATTTATTGCGAACCCGGCCGCGCACGATTGGATCACGTTTGTCATTGGTGGTTTCATCGGCGCGATTTTACTTCTGGCGCTGTTTGACTGGGCTCTGATTGTGCTTTCTTCGATCGAAGGCGCGCGCCTCGTTGTTGGAGCAATCCATTTACCAGAGAGTGGCGCAACTGTGGCGTTGATCGCACTCGCAGCGGCCGGAATCGTTATCCAATGGCTCACGTCGCGCCGCGGGCGCGTCCTGGCGGCTTAGCGGGCTTCAAAACGCCCGGGCATATTGGGGCGGACCGGCCAGTTCCTGCCCCAGTTCGCGCGCGGCATGGAGCGGCCAATAGGGACTGCGCAAGAACTCACGGGCGAGAAATACCATGTCGGCCTCGCCGTTGCGGATGATCTGATCCGCCTGCGCCGGTCTGCTGATCATGCCGACCGCTGCAGTTGCGACGCCGCTTTCCCGGCGGATTCGCGCTGCAAACGGAACCTGATACCCCGCCCCGACCGGAATGCGCGCCTGCCGAACAACGCCGCCGGATGAACAGTCAATTGCGTCGACGCCGAGCGTCTTGAGCTTCTGCGCGAGAGCGACCGAATCATCGATCGTCCACCCGCCTTCGGTCCAATCGCTGGCTGAAATTCGCACGAAGAGCGGGTAACGCTCCGGCCAGATACCGCGGACCGATTCCGTCACCTGACAGAGCAAACGAATGCGGTTTTCGAACGAGCCGCCGTATTCGTCTGTGCGGCGGTTGCTGAGCGGCGAGAGAAAACTGTGGAACAGATAACCATGTGCGGCGTGAATCTCGATCACGCGAGCGCCCGCTTCGATGCAGCGGCGCGTTGCGTCGGCAAAGGAGCGGAGCAGACCGTCGATCCCGGCGCGGCCGAGAACGGCTGGAGTCTGGTAGCCGTCGTCGAACGGGATGGCGCTTGGGGCAAAGATCGGTTCCCAGCCTTCTTCGGATAGTGCGAGCGGCCGGCCGCCCTTCCACGGGGCACTGGTGCTTGCCTTGCGACCGGCATGGGCGAGTTGCACACCGGGGACTGAGCCCTGTGCTTCCGTGAACCGGAAGATCCGCGCGAGCATTTCGATCTGCTCATCTTTCCAGATTCCGAGATCGTCGGGACTGATTCGTGCCTCCGGCGAAACGGCGGTTGCTTCGGTCATGACCAGCGCTGCTCCGCCGACAGCGCGCGCGCCGAGATGCACAAGGTGCCAATCATCCGCGAAGCCGTTCTTGCTCGAATACTGGCACATCGGCGAAACCCCGATGCGGTTTCGGAACCGGACGTCTCGTAGCTGCAAAGGGGCGAAAAGGTGAGGTAAAACTGGGGCCTCCATTGAACAAAGAGAGCGCGGAATCTACTTTGGAAATTATTCCAGGCGAGTCATTCGCAACGCAGAGCGAAAATCAGACAACTGCACTCCCGGCGAAATGAAGAAGCTCCAGAATTTCACTTCGGAGGCGAAGGAACTCGCGACTGCTCCGGTCCCGCGGACGATCGAGCTCGATTGGGATGGTTCGCTCAATTCTACCTGGGCGCTGGGTCATGATGACGATGCGGTCACTCATGTAGATCGCTTCGTCGATGTCATGGGTAACGAGCAACATCGTGGTGCGGCGCGCCTGCCAAAGACGCAGCACCTCATCCTGCATCCGCATGCGCGTAAAAGCGTCGAGCGCCCCGAGGGGCTCGTCGAGGAGGAGGACTCTGGGATGATTGATAAGCGCCCGTGCCAAAGCAACGCGTTGAGCCATGCCGCCGGAAAGATGGTGAGGGTAAGCGGCGGCAAACCCCTCGAGGTCCACGAGATGCATGAACTCTTCCACCTCATGGCGGTTCTCATGCAGGACGCCGCGCGCGGCGAGGCCCGCCTGAATGTTGCGACGGACGGTGAGCCATGGAAAGAGGTTCGGATCCTGGAAGACGAGGCCGCGTTCCGCGCTGGGGCTGGTAATTGGCTCAGAGCCAATCAAGAGCTCACCGGAGTCGGGAAGATCGAGCCCGGCAATGAGGCGAAGAAGCGTAGACTTGCCGCAGCCGCTTGGCCCGACAAGTGATACCAGTTCTCCGGCCGCGAGCGAGAGAGAGACAGCATCAAGAGCGGCCCGCCGCGCGAGATGATCGTCGGGCGCGGGAAAACTCTTGCTGACTTCGCGGATATGAAGCGAAGAAGCTTCCGTGGCGGCAATGGCTACCACTTGATCATTCCCTTTTGCCAGACCAGGACGCGGTCGCGCACTTTGAAGAGCAGGGTCATGATGGTCGAAAAGAAGGCGGCCATGATGATGAGGGCGGCAAAAACCTTGCCGTATTCCGCCCAACCCTGAGCCCAACTCACATACCATCCGAGGCCGGACTTCACACCGACGGTCTCGGCGACAACGAGCGTCAGAAACGACGCGCCGAGTCCCATGAACAAGCCGATGAAAATGCTCGGGATCGCCGCGGGAATGGCGACGCGGAAGATGAGATAGGCGCGCCCGGCGCCCAGCGTGCGAGCGACGTCGAGATAGGAGGCGCGCGTATTTGAAATGCCGGAAGCGGTCAGCATCGTGACCGGAAACCAGACCGCGAGCGCGATCAGCGCCGCGGCCGAGAAAATGGCAGACGGGGAAACGACCATCGCGAGCGGAATCCAAGCGGTCGCAGGGATCGGACCGATCACCTTGAGGACCGGCATTCCCCAGTAGCGGACCGGGGAAGACCAACCGATGCAAATGCCGCTGATCAAACCGGCAGTCACACCGAGCGCATATCCGCCGAGAAGCAGAATGAGCGAGTGCCAGGTGCTGTCGAAAAGGAGTGCGCGGTCGTTCACCAAACTTTGCAAGACTCCTGGCGGACTGGGAAAATACGGAAGAGGGAGGAGCCGCAAACCGGATGTGATCACTTCCCAAAGGCACAACAGCAAAAGGGCGACGGCGAGGATCGGGCACATGTTCCGCATCCACCGGCGAAGACCGGGCGACCAGCGCTGCACCAACCCAATCATGATTCCCGCTCCGAGAAGAGCGCAGAGCAGGAGGGTGTACAAATGTGTTTCGGAGGGCGGTTCTTTTTTTGAGACGAAAAAATGAAGCGCAAGCGCGACTAATGCCGCGACCGGCAAAGCAAGCAAAGTTTGCAGCGGTGATGTTGCTACTAGCGTGACGGCACTTGCAGAAGCGATCCCCGCGCGCCGCTCCACCGCAGGAATCTGCGCCCGCGGTTCAATCTGTCCCGCGGACCGACTCACTTCGTTGCCGCGACAGAAGTCTTCACCTTGCAGCAAGACTCCTCGGTATCAGACAGAATCAATTCTGCATAGAGCCGGATGTCCTGGTCCGGAGGCACCTGCCCGCCAGTCACTTTTTCCACCTGCAAGTTTTGGAGCCATTCATCCGACACGCCATCGAGATGCGCGAAAGCGCGCTTCGCCAGATCAGGAACGTTGGTGGTCGGGCTCAGCATGCCCGCAACTTTCATTTCCGCAGCCGCCGAGTTAACTGCAGCCTCCGCGCCGGAAATGCTCGGCACATAACGCAGGTGTGAGATCGCGACCGTGTTCAGCTCCGGATTTGAGGCCAGATATTTCTTTTCGACCGACAAACGCGCTGCCGCGGCCGGGTTGGCCTCAACCCATTTGGCGCCCTTGAGCATGGCGCGGGTTGCGCCGGCGGCAGCCTTCGGATTTGCAGCGAGGAACTTCCCGTTCACAATCACTGCGCAACAGTATTCGTCTTTGTAAGGCGCATCCACCGCCTGGTCGGCAACATTTCTCACTTTTTCCTGGGCGAGCAAAAGACTGCCGATCGGCTCAGAATCGGCCACCGCGTCCACTTCGCCTTTGTCGAGCGCGAGCCCGAGTTCGCCGGCTGGGAAGACACGCCAGGTGACATCTTTGCTCGCATCGATGCCGTTCGCGCCCAGAACCCGATTTGCGAAGATGAACGGTGGAGTTCCCATCCCCGGCACGCCGATCCGCTTCCCGCGAAGATCCTGCACCGAATGAATATTTCCCTTTGTCCCCGCCTGGACCCGCAGGCAGCCCTTGTGAATTCCAGCGGTAAACTTCACGTCGAGCCCCTGCTCGATCGGCTTGAGAAAATACATGACGAGATGATGCGTGATGTCGAACCCGCCCAGCGCGAGCACGTCCTTGTATTTCGACCACTCGCATTTCACCAACTCGACATCGAGGCCCTCCTCTTTGAAGAACCCTTTTTCCACCGCGGTGAAAATCGGCGCTTCGCAGGTGATGCCGATGTAGCCGACCTTGATTTTTGTCAGACCGTCGGCAGTGGTCTGCGCCGGGTTGGAATTTTTGTTGCAACCGTTCAGGAGCAGCGCGCTGAAAGCGGCGGTCGCGAGGAGTGTTTTGAGGTTCATGGCTTTGGGTGTTTAGCTGCACGGCG
>JBDTYN010000064.1:0-3128 GCA_040005675.1 Chthoniobacterales bacterium | reverse complement strand
CCATCGGCGCCGGCTGGCAGTATGAGCCGAAGTGGGATGGTTTTCGCTGCGTCGTGTTCCGCGATGGCGCAGATATCTTCCTGCAGTCAAAGGCCGGGCAGCCGCTCGCCCGCTACTTCCCGGATGTCGTCGCGGCGGTCTCCGACCTCGAAGCCAAACACTTCGTGCTCGACGGCGAGCTTGTGATCCCAATCGGCAGCGCGTTTTCTTTCGACGAATTGCAATTGCGATTGCATCCGGCGGCGAGCCGCGTGCGGAAATTAGCCGCGGCCCATCCAGCGATGCTGATCGCATTCGATTTGCTCGCCGATGAGGACGGCCGATCGCTGCTTCGGCTTCCTTTGCGCAAAAGACGCACGCAGCTCGAGCAGTTCGCCAGGCAGCAGTTGGTGCCGAAGGGACGGGTGCGGCTCTCTCCGGCGACCATGAACCTGGCCACAGCACAAAAGTGGTTCGCAAAAGTTGGCGGCAACCTCGATGGCATTATGGCCAAACAAACCAATGCCGCTTACGCCTCCGGCGAGCGCACCGCGATGGTAAAAGTGAAGCAGATTCGAAGTGCCGACTGCGTCATCGGAGGTTTTCGCTACGCCTCCGGCGCCCGTGTGATCGGCTCGCTCCTGCTCGGCCTTTACGACGACGATGGCTTGCTCCATCACGTCGGCTTCACTTCCGCTTTCAAAGCGAGTGAGCGGCGCGAATTGACGAACAGATTCGAAGCGTTAAAGAAATCGCCCGGATTCACCGGCAACGCGCCGGGCGGGCCGAGCCGCTGGAGCACGGAACGCACCGCTGAATGGGAGCCGGTCGATCCGGTGACGGTCCTTGAGGTGGCCTACGATCACTTTACCGGAGACCGCTTCCGACACGGAACCAGGATCCTGCGTTACCGGCCAGAGAAAACGCCGCGCCAATGCACCATGGAGCAGGTGAAACATCGCGAGGGCAGGTCGCTTGCGCTCCTTTAGCGCTACCGGCGAAATTGCTACTCCGGATTCACCTCGAAGTTGACGTTCACATCGAAGTGTTCGCGACCGCTCGCAATCGTCTTCGGCAGCGGATCGACCTGCGTCACGCGCTTCGCTACCTCTGCGACCGACTCATCGACGACCACGTTTCCGGATGCGCGAACGATGGTGAAGTCTGAGATTCTTCCATCTTTCTCGACCCGAATTTTGACCAGCGCGGAGATTTTCGCGCCCGCAGCCAGTACGGAGGTAGGCTGCTCCCAGGCGCTATGAAAACGGTCATGCAACATTTTCCGATACGAGTTGGCCTCTGAAGCGGAAGCCGCAGGGCTGTCTTGGCCGCCAGACCCGGCAGCGGCAGCGTGGCTGTTTCCCGCGTGGTCTGCAGATGGGTCCAACGCGGCCGCGGTTGGCGGAGTTTCGGATTTTTCCGAACCTTCCTTCCTCTCCTCCCGAAACGGGGTGGGTGTCGCCTTTTTTGCTTTAGGTTTCGGTGTCGCTTTTGGAGTGGTTTTAGGGACCGGGCTCTTCGTCTTTTTGGGCGAAGGTTTTGGAGCTCCATCTGACTTCGGAGTCACACTCGGTTTTGGCCTTGGGGTGCGAGTGGTGGTCGCAGTCGTCGGAGTGGGTGTCGGGAGCTGAAGATCGCTTTGCCCAGCCGGCATCGCCGGATCCTCCTCCGTGGAATCGTCCTCGAGCGGTTCGTCTGGCGTAGCCAAAGACGCTGCCGCATTCGATGCCACCGACGGAGCGACATCGCCACCGGCGCCGACATCGAGCCACACGATCTCCTTCCGTTCTGGCTTGTTGCTTGCGCCACTCCACCGAACCAGCGCGATGAAAACCACCGCGTGCGCCAGCGCAATGATTCCGACATTGCGCCAGAAACCGGGCTTACGCGCCATCGTCTACTTCGGCTCTGCCGTGGTGGCGATTCCTACTTTGCTGATTTCCGCCCGCTGCAGAACGTCCATGAGCGTGATCAGCTTCTGGACGGGCAGCTCGCGATCCGGCCGAATTACCACTGCTACTTCGGCATTTACGCGCTTGAGTTCCGCCAGCCGCGTCGCCAATGCTGCGGCGTCGAGCGACTCGCTGTTCAGCTTCAGGCTCCCACTGCGGTCGATCGCGATCGTCTGGACCTGGGCAGGATTAACCGGCGAGGCTGCCGTGCCGCTCGATGGGATGACCAGGTTAAGGCTGCTCTCCAAGAGTGGTGTCGTGATCATGAAAATAATCAGGAGCACGAACGCGAGATCGAGCAGCGGCGTGATATTAATCTCCGAGAGCGTCGAGAGGCTGTTGCGTTGCGAGTAGCGGCGCATTTTAGGTCATTCCGAGCGCAGTCGAGGAATCCCGGGGCGCTGTCGTAAATATCATCACGGGATTTGATCTTCCTGCCCCAGCTGCGGGCTGGTCCGCTGCATCCGGCTCCCGCGAGCTCGAGATTCTCCCCTGCGCTTCGCTCCGTTCAAATGACTCATCTAGTGAACTCCGGCTGATGCGCATTATGGTCGACGTATTTATGCTCGAACTCCGAAGCCAGTTCCGCGGCGAAATTCTCCATTTCCACGATCATTCCGCGAATGCTGGTGACGAGAAAGTTGTAGCCGAACATCGCCGGGATCGCGACGCAGAGCGCGGTTACCGTCGTGATGAGCGCGCCCGAGACGCCCGGTGCCATCGTGGCGAGATTCGGCGAACCCGCCACGGCGACATCGGTGAAAGTGTCCATCACGCCCCAGACGGTGCCGAGCAACCCGAGAAAAGGGGAACCGCTCACCGCCGTCGCGAGCAGGATCATCTGCGATTCAAGTTCGAGTGCCGTTTCGCCCACTGCGCGCTCCATTGCCGAGTTGACGGCGCGCATTTGGGACGGCGAAATTTTCTCCGAAACACCGAGGCGCGCGCGGAACGTCTCATCGACCTCAGTGGAACCGAGGAGGTGAAAGGTCATCTCCTTGCAACCGGCGCGATAGACGTTGAAGACGGGCGAACCACCGAAGCGTGCGTTGTTCTCGAACAACCGGAGGGGCTGGCGATCCTGCCGAAACGCGGTCAGAAAACGAGCGCTTTGTTTCCGCGCGAAAAGGATGACGCGCAGCTTGGTGATCATAACTGACCAGCTGAAAACCGAACCGATGCAAAGGAAGGCAAGCA
>JBDTYN010000063.1:0-15909 GCA_040005675.1 Chthoniobacterales bacterium | reverse complement strand
TCGCGACCTGCGGCCGATCGATTTTAATCACGTTCAGTGAATTCGGCTGACCGCGCCCGCGCGTCGACGTGCTCGTGCCGGACGAGACGACGAGCGCGGAATAGCCGGGAATATTGTAGCGCTTCGCGGTGTGACCAATGTCTGCGACGTGGAAATGCCCCGCGAGCAGGATGTCGACATGGCATTCCGCCAGCGTCTGGATCGCGAGCCGCGACCGCCCCACCACCTGCCCTTCAGCGCCCGCCGGCAGATCGAATGGATGATGCGTGACCAGCACCTTGACCCGCTCGTTTCCCATCGAAGCCAGTGAGCCGCGCAGCTTCTCCAGCTGATGCCGATTGATCCGTCCATCCTTCCAAGTCAAGGCACGCGCCGTATTCAGACCCGCGACCGCGATTTCCGCATCGGAGTAAAATGGCTGCAGGTCACCTGTGATGTAGCGGCGGTAGCGATCCAGGCTGCGAGCGAACCGCTTAAACAAATTGCGCAGCGGCACGTCGTGATTACCGGGGACGACGATTTGCGGGAACGGGATGCGAGCGAGAAACTCGCGCGCGGCGATATACTCGGCTCTGCGGGCACGCTGCGTCAGGTCGCCGGAGACCGCCACCAGCGTGGGATTTGCGCTGCGGACAAATTCGAGCAGCGGCTCGAGGATCGCGGAATTAATCCGCCCGAAATGGAGATCGGAAAGATGAACCAGGGTGCGCATCTACATCGCAGGTTGCGGGATCATGACGCGTAGCGCGCGCGGCCGCACGCGATAGTGGAGCGGAGTCTCCAGCCAGTCGACTTCGCCATCGGTCGCGACGAGCAACCGCGGTTTGCGCGCTTCGATCGTCGCCTCCTTCACGCAGAAGGCATCAAAATCTTCGGCCTGGTCCACCCGTCCAAAGAGCGCATGGAGACCGAGCCGCAACAAGCCCAACCGGCCGCTCCGATGCGTCAGATAGAGCCCGAGTTTGCCGGCATTGATGCATCTGCGCGCACCGAGATTGAAGCCCGCGATCTGATATTCGTTGTTGCCGACGAACAGAAAGGCCGTGCGCGGCACGAGCTGTTTGCCTTCCAGCGTGATCCTCAGGTCGAGGAAGGGAAAGCGCCGGAATGCGCGGAGCGTAGCCCAAAAGAAGGCGGCCCATTTTCCTCGGGCGAAGCGATCCTGTTGCGCTTCGCGGTTCGCCACGATCTGCGGATAGATTCCGAGACTCGAGTTATTGATGAAGACGCGGCCGTTCACTTCGGCGACGTCCACTTCCGCAACCCGGCCGTGCAAAACGGCTTCGACCGCCGCGGGAAGATCGAGCGGGATCGCAAGATCTTTCGCAAAATGATTCAGGGTCCCGAGTGGCAGCACGCCGAGAATTTTTCCGGTTCCCGCCAGAGCGGCAGCAACGGTGCTGATTGTGCCATCGCCTCCGCCTGCGACGACGATTGGATCTGCCTCGGCCGCGGCTTCGCGGGCGAGCGCAGAGAGGTCCTTCCGCTCATCGGGGTGAACAATGCGCGCCTGCAGCCCCGCTTGGGCAAGGATCTGTTTCAGCGATTCCTCCATTAGCTCCGATTTGTCTGCGGCGGTGCCACTGGCGCGGTTGAGGATTACGATCATTTCTCTGGGAATCGCGCTTCACCCCGCGCGCGATGCTAGGCATGGACGGGGAAGGTCATGTCTCCAGCAGCAAATCCGAGACCGTCTTCGTTTTGTTGCTGCGGGACGAACATTGTAAGCGCAGCGCGCAGCACGGAGATAGATCCGGAGCTGCGCTTCGATCAGTCGCGCAGTTCGCGCTGGAATCGGCCCGCGCTCGGGCGGGCATCGAATTCAGCGCTCGGGCACGAAGGGCTGATGGCGGATGTCTTCCGCGGCCGCGGCGTAAACGGCGTCTTCGGCGATATTCGTCGCGTGATCGCCGACCCGTTCCAGATGCCGCGCGATGAACATCAGGTTCAAATAACCGCGCAACTGCTCCGGGTCCTGCGCCATTCGCTCGATCAACCGCCGGCTGGCACTCGCATTCATTTCATCCAGCGCTTTGTCGCGCGCCTTCAGCGCCCGCGCGAGCTCGACATCTTCGCGGAGATAAGCTTCCACACTGTCTTTGAACATCGACATCGCGTGGCGATGCATCGGCTCGATTAGCTCCATCTCGGGTAGCTCGGGATGCTGGCTCAGCTTGCGTGCTTTACGCGCGATGTTGACCGCCTGGTCGGCCATGCGCTCGAGATTCGAGCTCAGCTTCATCGCCGAAACCACCCGTCGCAGATCGGACGCAACCGGCTGAAAACGGAGGAGCAAATCGACGCCATCCTTATCAACCTGCTTCTCCAGTTGATCGATCTCCTCATCATCGGCGATCGCGAGGACGCAGAGCTCATCGTCCCGCTCGAGCAAACCATTGACCGCGCGGTCGAGACTTCGCTCCGTCAGACTCGACATCATGAGCACGTTGTTGCGCAACGAGCCGAGCGCTTCGTCGAAAGTGCCGAGGATGTGGTTTTGCGCGATCATTGTTCCGTTGTCAGCGTCGGGAGTGCGCGGGTGTGAAGGTGATTCTGAGGATAGCGGAGAGCCTCGTGAAGACCGGGAGTATCATCATGCCGACAGGCATTCGCGCACGCCGGAGCATTTGTGAGGTCCTTCGCCTGAGCGGCTCAGGATGACAGACGTTTGCGCGTTCGCTGGTCGGCTCATTCTCCATCAACCAAACCTCCCAGTAATGTAATCTTCCGTCTGTCGCTGCCCGGGGTTGCTGAACATCTTGCGCGTGTCGCTGAATTCAATCAGCCGTCCGAGATAAAAAAACGCCGTGTGATCGGAGATGCGGCCGGCTTGCTGCATGTTGTGCGTTACGATCACGATCGTGTAACGCGCCTTCAATTGGCGGATCAGCTCTTCCACCTTTGCGGTCGCGATCGGATCAAGCGCCGAGCAGGGCTCGTCCATGAGGACGATCTCCGGCTCGACCGCGAGCGCGCGGGCGATGCATAGACGTTGCTGCTGTCCGCCGGACAGTCCGTAACCGCTGACCTGCAGACGATCCTTGACCTCATCCCAAAGCGCGGCCGAGCGCAGGCTTTTCTCAACCGCTTCATCGATCATCGCGCGCTTTGTGATTCCCGCGATGCGCAATCCATAGGCGATGTTGTCGTAGATCGATTTCGGGAACGGGTTCGATTTCTGGAAAACCATCCCGACGCTGCGCCGCAGATCGACCACGTCCACACCCGCCTGGTTGATATCAACCCCTTCGATCCGGATCGATCCGCGCGTGATGCAGGCGCCGTCGATGAGGTCGTTCATGCGATTCAGGCAACGGAGCAGCGTTGTTTTCCCGCAGCCGGATGGCCCGATGAACGCTGTGACCGCGCGGGCCGGAACCTCAAGGTGGAGGTCATGCAGGACCTTGTTCGTGCCATAGGCAAAATCCAGGTCCTCGATCTCGATGATGCCCTTGGCGCTTTCCGCAGGCACGTTGCCTCGTTCGGCGCGCGAATCGACGGCTGGAGGAGGGGTGGTGATGTTCACGGCGGCGGTCGGCGGTTCCATTAGGTTTACCATGAGAGGCGGCTCCTGCTTCTTTCTCGCAGCAAAATTGAAGTCAATGCGATGAGCATGACTAAAACAAGGAAGACGAGCGCGGCGCCATACTGCACCCGCTCGGTGTATTCGTTCTGCGGGATCTTCGAACTGACGACATAGATGTGATACGGAAGCGCCATCACTCCCTGGAAAAAGAAATCGCTCCAGCGCTCTACCTGCCACGGCAGCTCATCCTTGATCGCGTAGGCAGCGGTGAACATGATCGGCGCGGTCTCGCCTGCGACGCGCGCGATTCCGAGAATGGAGGAGGTCAGAATTCCGGGCAGGGCATAGGGCAGGACGTTTTTGCGGATCGTTTGCCACTTGGAGGCGCCGAGAGCGAGCGAGCCTTCGCGCAATCCCTGCGGCACGGCGCGAAGTGATTCTTCGCTCGCGGTGATGATGGCGGGCAAGATCATCAGGCCGAGCGTGAACCAGCCTGCCAGCAGCGAGACGTTCCACCCGAAGAAAATGACGAAAAGGCCGAAACCGAAGAGCCCGAAGACTATCGACGGTACGCCCGCCAGGTTCAGAATGGCGATGCGAACGAGCCGGATGAAGGGCCCGCTCCGGCTGTACTCGCTCAGGTAAATCGCGCTGCTGATCCCAACAAAAAGCGCCAGGGCCATCGAGCCAACGACGAGTAGCGCCGTCCCCACGATGCATGGCCAGATTCCGCCCGCCGAATATGCGACCGTCGTCGGCTCCACGACTGCAGCAGGATGCGCGGCCTGCCATTGGCGAAAGTCCTGATCGCCCAGCGTCTGCTTCCTGCCTTCAAAATCGAAGACGTAAAGCGTCTGTGGCCGCTCGCTCAGGAAAGTGAGGTTGATGAACGGCGGCCTGGGCATGAAGAGGGTGCGGCTGCCTTTGATGCCGATATCCAGAAAGATGTAACTCGCGCACGCGATGACAAAGTAGGTCGCAAAGCGGAAAAGCCAGAAGGCGATTCGCTCGAGGAGGCGTGAAGGGCGGGAGTTGGCGGCGGCCGGTTTCATTTAGCCAATACTCATGCGGTAACGGGCGACGAGCCGCTGCGCGAGGTAGTTGATACCCAGCGTGAGGACGAAGAGCACCAGCCCGACCATGAAGAGCGCGCGATAATGAATACTCCCCCGCACGACTTCGCCCATCTCCTGCGCGATGATGCCAGTCATGGTGTGCACCGGTTGAAAAAACGCGCCCAGACCTTCACTGAAATCGGGAATCTGGATGCGATTCCCCGCACAAAGCAGCACCACCATCGTTTCACCAATGACGCGGCCCAGCCCGAGCAGGATCGCCGAGACGATGCCGGAGAGCGACGCCGGGACGAGCACGCGTGCAATGGTTTGGAGCCGGTTCGCCCCGAGCGCGTAGGAAGCCTCTTTGAAGCCTCGCGGCACGTTGCGCAGGGCGTCTTCCGAAAGGGTAAAGATCGTCGGCACTGCCATGAGGGCGAGCAGGCAACCGGCGGTGAAGATGTTCAGTCTCTCGCTCAACGGAAGAAAGCTGACCCACTTCAGCCAGTGAGATTCAGACGCCGCGCGCAACGCCTGACCTACGACCGCGATCCCGAAGAACCCGAGCACCACCGACGGAATCGCGGAGATGAATTCGATGTAAGGCTTAATGAAACGTTTTTCATGCGGCGAAGCGACCTCGCTGACGTAAATCGCCGAGGCGACGCCAAATGGGACGGCGATCACCAGCGCCACAACCGAAACCAATACCGACCCGACGAAGAGCGGAATGATGCCATACCAGTCCTGCCAAAAACTCGCTGTGACCCAGTCGCGCCCGATTAAAAACGAGCTAATCGCGCGATACCAAGGCACCGGCACATCCGGCGTCCAGGCGCTCAGCTCGCCGCCGCCCGCCGCCAGGCCGCGAACGTAATCGCGCGCATGCGTCTTCCATTGCTCGAAGGCCTTTTGCACGCCTGTGTCGGGTAAATGCGGCGCGGCGGTGAGAAGCATCTCGATCTGCGTTTCCATCGTCGTTGCAGATGCTTCGAACACCGGGGTGCTCCCGCGCAGCTTCGCCAGCGCATCCGCCGCCGCGACCGGCGCCACTTCGAGCTTCACCGCCTCCCCTCGTGCGCCGCTCTCTTGCAGGTCTTCCTTCCGGTCGAGCATGCCCATCTGGGCCGCGAGTTGCGCTTTTAATGCCGAAGCCACTTCGCCGGAATCGGAGACGAGTCCGTTGAGCGGCTCCGCGCTATCGCTGAACGCGCTGGCAAACTCGTCGAACAATGCGAGCGAAGCATTGATCGTCTCCAGCGGAAGGCCGGCTTTTTCGGCCACCCGCACTTGCTTCAATCGCAGCGTGCTTAGCCCGCGCGACAGCGCTGCATGCGCGTCGGCGTACTTCCGCATGATGTCGACGTACTCAAGGCCACTCTGTCGGTAGAGCCGGATGTTGGTCAGGTTCTGGCCGAAGAAGCCGAACCCTTCGCGAAAGAGAAAGATCGTGATGAGCGCGAGCACGACGATCGCAATGAGCGCATTGCTGCCGAAGAAAACTTTGATCGCCTGATCCGCGGATACTCGGCGGGCCGAGCGCGAAGAGCGTTTCGACGAAAGGCTCTGCGGCAGTTGGGCGACGGAGTCCATCGGAACCAAACGATGCGGTGGTCGGCCACGCACCGACAAACTCTTTTGTGTGACGTTTCTGTGACGCCACAGGCCCGCGCCACTAGGCGACAATCGGCGCTTCTACCTCGACCGCCGCCGGTCCCAGCGGGAGGAGGATACTGATCGTCGTGCCTCGTCCGAGCTCGCTCGCTGCCTCGACGCTGCCACCGTGCAATTGCGCAATGTGCTTCACGATTGAAAGCCCGAGTCCGGTGCCCCGAACGCTTTCGGGGCTCCGCGCTTTGTCGGCACGATAGAAGCGTTCGAAGACGCGTGGGAGATCGCGCGCCGGAATTCCGATGCCTTCGTCTGTGACGGAGACGCGGATGTTCTCGCCGTCGCGCTGCGCCTTGAGCCAGACCCTGCCCTCGGGCTGAGAATATTTCACTGCGTTGTCGAGCAAGTTGTCGATGACTTCGTGCAGACGATCCTCATCGGCGGCGATCACTGGCAGATCGGCCGCGGAATCGAGGGAAGCTTGCAGCAGCTTCGCACTAAAGCGCCGCTCCCAATCGCGCAGAATGTCGCCCAGAAAATCGGGCAGATAAATTTCCGTGAGCTCGAGCCGCGCGGCGGGCGACTCCAGCTTCGTCAGACTCAAAATGTCTTCGACGAGCAAGGTGAGCCGCTCGGCGTGCCGATCCATCACTTCGAGAATGCGCAGCAACTCCTCCGGCGACTGATTCGGCTCCTCGAGCAATGTTTCCAGGTAGCCGCGGAAAATCGAAAGGGGTGTGCGCAACTCGTGCGAAACATTGGCCACGAAGTCGCGCCGGATTTGGTCCACCTGCCGCATTTGCGTGATGTCCCGGAATAAAACTACCGCACCCTGCGCGCTCGCGTTCCCGCCGCGGAAAGGCACGGCCGTCACTTCCAGTTCGCGACGGGATTGAACGCCGCGCGCATAGCCCATTGTCTCACTTCGCAGTTCTCCCGTCTGCAGAGCAGCCGCGACCGAGCTGTCGATCGCCGCGTCGCGCACCGCCTCGAGAAAGGAAGCGCCGCGTGTCTCTTCCGGGAGGCCAAAGAGCTGACTGAATTGCGGATTGATCAACTGAATCCGCCGCTGCTGGTCGACCAGGGCGATGCCGTCCGGCAACGCGCCGAGAATGTTTTGCACACTGTGGGTGCCTTCGTTTGCGGAACGTTCCAATTCACGCTGACGGTCGGCAAACTTCTCGAGTGCAAGACCGAGCACGTTTGCGCGGGGATTTCCGGTCATCAGAAATTTCCGAGGCTGTTTCCGTTCGACAATGGACGTGACCAGTTCTTCGAGCTCCTTCCACGGTTCGATCCAATGCCGCCGGACGCGCAGCCAGATCGTAATGAGGACAACGGCGATTCCGGCGCCGAGCACGAGCCAGCCCATGGTTCAACCTTCGTGCAAACGGTAACCAAAGCCCCGCACCGTCTCGATCGCATCCGCGGCTTTGCCGAGCTTTTTGCGCAGACGGCGGACGTGGGTATCGACGGTTCGCGTATCGATCAAGCTTTCGTAGCCCCAGACCTCGTTGAGCAACCGATCTCGTGCCTGCACGCGGCCGCGCCGCAGCATTAGCATGCTCAGGAGCTTGAACTCCACTGTCGTCAGGCGGACAGCCTTTCCATTGACAGTGACGTGATGTCGCGCGGGATCGAGCGTGATCGCCCCGATGCTCAATTGTTCCTCGACCCCTTCCCCTTTCCCGCGTCGAATGATCGCTTTCACGCGCAACACGATCTCGCGCGGACTAAATGGCTTGGTGACGTAATCGTCAGCGCCGAACTCGAGCCCGACGATGCGATCGATCTCTTCCGCTTTCGCGGTTAACATGATGATGGGAATGTGCCGCGTCGCGCCGTCGCTCTTCAGCACCTTGCAGACTTCAAGGCCGGGCATTTTCGGCAGCATCAAATCGAGAATGATGAGCGAGGGCAACTCCGCGCGCGCCTTGCTCAAGCCGGTGGCGCCATCGGCTGCGGTCGAGATGACGAAACCTCCGGCGCGCCGGAGATTGAGCGTGAGCATGTCGACGACATCCAGTTCGTCCTCGATGATCAGGATTCTGTTGCTCGGCGCGGAGGTCATGGGCTAGATGGTTTGCGTCCGCCGCGACGCGACAGTTCGAGGTTCATGCGGCATTCATAGCTTTATCTCATGCGTCAATATCACGATCTCCTGCGGCTCGTGCTGGAGAACGGGCAGCCACGGATGGATCGCACAGGTGTCGGTACGATCTCACTCTTCGGCGCGCAAGCTCGCTTCGATTTGCGCGAAAATTTTCCGTTGCTTACCACGAAAAAACTCCATCTCAGATCAATCATTCACGAGTTGCTCTGGTTCCTCCGGGGCGACACCAACGTACGCTACTTAAACGAGAACCGCGTCACGATCTGGGACGAATGGGCCGATGAAAATGGCAACCTCGGTCGCGTCTACGGGGCGCAGTGGACTGACTGGCGCGGCGCGAGCGGCGAGCGCATCAATCAAATCGACAGCGTCATCGAGCAGATCCGCACGAACCCGCAAAGCCGCCGCCTCATTGTGAGTGCCTGGAATCCGGCGGAAATCGAGGCCATGGCGTTGCCACCCTGCCACGTGCTATTTCAATTCTACGTCCACCAGCGCGAGCTGAGCTGTCAGCTTTATCAACGCAGCGCCGACTTGTTCCTCGGCGTGCCGTTCAATATCGCCTCCTACGCGCTGCTCACGATGATGGTGGCGCAGGTGTGCGGCCTGCGACCGGGCCATTTCGTCCATACCTTTGGCGATCTGCATTTATACCAGAACCATCTCGAGCAGGCGCGGGAACAATTATCGCGCGATTGCCGTGCCCTCCCGCAGATGCAGCTCAACTTTGCGGTGAGTGAGATCCGCGAGTTTCAGTACGACGATTTCACCCTGATCGGGTACGATCCACATCCTGCGATCAAAGCGCCGATTGCAGTGTAGCGCCGTATCGCGCGTTGCTGCTGTCATCCTGAGCCGCGTAGACGGCGAAGGACCTCACCCATTGAAATTGCGATACCACAATGAACTCCCCATGTGCTTCGCAGCACACATGTCATCAAGGCCGCGCGAGTGCGTTTTGTGAGGTCTCTCGCCGTCTGCGCAGCTCGGGATGACAATGCTTTGGAACCGGCTCGCCCTCGAGCCGTGAGTTACCTCAGCGCGAGCCTCCTGCTCTCGGCTCTCGATCTGTGCAACTTCGCGGCTGCGCGGGGTTTACCTCGGGTGACTGCTTCTCACTTTGAATTTGTCGCGCGGCCCGGCGTCAAAGGCAGCTCCATGGTTTTGCGAAAAGGGCTCTTCGCCTCCGTTTTCGTCTGCCTGTGCACGGCTGTGCAAGCGGCCTCCCCTTACTCTGTCCAGATCGATCTGCAGCAGCAGATGGCTTATTTAATCCGCGGCCGGCAAGTGGTGATAGCAAGCCCCATTTCGAGCGGCCGCGCGGGCCATCTCACCGACACCGGTTCGTTCAAAATCATCGAGAAGGAGCGTAATCATTTTTCAAGTCTCTATGGCAAAATCGTGGACGCCACTGGCCGGACGGTCGTGGTGGATGCTGACGCCGACATGCGCGTGCCGCGTGGCGGAAAGTTTATCCCCGCCCCGATGCGCTATTTTATGCGAATCCATGACGCGATTGGGATGCATGCCGGCTATCTCCCTGGTTATCCCGCGTCCCATGGTTGCATCCGCATGCCGGAGGGAAACGCGATTGCCTTTTTCAATGCCGTGGAAAACGGCACGCCGGTACGCGTGTTCGGTCGCACTCCGCGGACGCGCGATTATCCAGAGTATGGGCCGCAGCCGCCTGGCGGGCCTCGGTATCAACCGCGCTACCAGCCCCGTTTGGATCCGCGCTTCGACCCGCGTTACAATCCCAGGTTCAACGACCCACGATCCGATCCGCGCTATGTGCCGCCGCCAGGCTGGTGGTGATCGTTTGTGTCAGCCGTCAGGAAGACGCGGCCTGAAACGATCGAGCAGTTCGTAGCTGCGCAACAGATCCCGCGGGGTGGCAGGGATCGACCGTTGAGTCTGCCGCGCTAGTTGCCGCGAACCGGGGTCCCCGCTGCGCTCGCGGTCTTCGGACCGTGCGATAGCTCGACCAGGTCGGTAAGAATATTCAAGGTTTCGTCGCGCTCGGGATCGATAACCGGCTCTTTCGTATCATCGGCCGGCGCTCCACCGAATTCGTCGGTGTCCGCGTCAGGCGCCGCTTCCGGTGCAACCTTCGCGCTCTTTGACGCGGCCAGTTTTCCGGGGAACATCACGGGCTGAAGATTCGGCTTGTCCACCGTGTCGAGCGTGAGACGGAACATCCGCATATCTTCCCCCTGGCGGGCAAGCCGCTCTTTGGCCCGCGTCTCTTTGCGCAGCTTGTCTTCGTTTAACTCGGCCCGACGGATGTCCTCATTCAAGGTGATGCGGTTCTCATCGAGTTTCTTGCGCAGCCGCGCCATGTCCTCCATGACGTAGTGAAATTCCGGACTCTCCTGCACGCGCGCCTCGGACCGGTGTTTCAGCTCATCCATGAAAAGCGGATGGTCCCCTGACCACTTGCTGAACTTTGCAGGTGGCACTTCGTCATAGGGCAGGGAATTTTTCAACGCGCCTTCGCCGAACTCAGGCAGATCGCTGAGCGACGGCAGGACAATGTCGGAGGCAACGCCGTGATACTGCGTCGAGCCACCGGCCACACGGTAAAACTTCTGGATGGTCAACTTGAGCGCGCCATCTTCCTGAGAACGGCTGCCGAGGAGAGACGTGAACCGGCCGATCTCCAGAATCGTCTGCACGGTCCCCTTGCCAAAGGTGTTTTTGTCGCCCACAACCACCGCACGGCCGTAGTCCTGAAGCGCGGCCGCGAAGATCTCACTTGCGGAGGCGCTTTGTCGGCTGGTCAGGACCACCATTGGACCGGTGTACGCGATTGACGGATCGGGGTCGGGCGAGACGACGATATTCCCGTTCGCGCCTTTCGTCTGCACGATGGGCCCGGATTTCAGGAAGAGCCCCGTCAGCGCGATCGCTTCTTCAAGAGAGCCCCCGCCGTTGCGGCGGAGATCAACGATTAAGCCGGAAATGTTCTCCTTGTTCAGCCGTTTCAGCAGCGCTTTCACGTCGCGCGTCGTGCTCTTCTGGTGCTTGTCCATGTCGGCGTAAAACGAGGGCAAAGTGAGCCAGCCCAGCTTCACCGGGTCGCCGCTGGCGTTCTTTTTGATGATGATATCGGCGCGCGCTTCCTGGTCCTTCAGCTTGATCTCATCGCGCACGAGCTCGACGGTTTTCCGCTTCGACGGATCGGGCGCGTCCGCTGGGATGACGAGAAGCCGAACGCGCGATCCCTTTTTACCGCGAATTTGTTCCACCACTTTGTCGAGTCGCATGTCGCGCACATCGGCGAACTCAGCACTGCCTTGCGCCACGGCCGTAATTCGATCGCCCACTTTCAGGCGCCCGTCCGTCTGAGCGGGTCCACCCGCCACAAGGCTCTCGATTTTCGCGTAACCGTCTTCTGTCCGCAGCATCGCGCCGATTCCCACGAGCGAGAGGCCCATGTTAATGCTGAAATTTTTCAGGTCGGCTTTGCTCAGGTATTCCGAGTGCGGGTCGTAAGTTTGCGCAAGCGCGTCGAGGAAAAGCTTAACCTGTTCCTCCTTGTCCTCCTCGTGGACATTCCGCGCGAGGCGATCGTAACGCCGAGCCACCAGCTGCGGGCCGGGCTCGATCGGATGTTCGCTCAGACGTTCCTGCAGCAGTTCGTTTGCGATTCGATTGCGCCAGAGCGCGTCGGCCTCCGCCGCATCTTTTGGCCACGGCGCTTTTTGCCGACTCAATTCAAGCGTCGCATCGCCCTCAAAATCGAACGGCTCCTTCAGCAGGTCCTTAACCTTGGCCACGCGCTCGTCGACGCGCTTTTCGTAAAGGTCGAAAATTTCGTAGGCCGGCTTGAGATTGCCGAGGAGAACATCGTCATCCAAAGCCTTCGCGTACTTCGCGTTCATGGCGTCAACATCCTGCTGCGTGAAAAACAGATGGCTGAAATCGAGAAGTTCGAGGTAGGTGCGCAGGAATTTTTGCGACACGTCGTCGTTCAGTAACTGATGGGTGTAGTGACCCTCCTCAAGCAATCGCCCGACTGAAACAGCGACCTGATCGGCGTCCGATTTCGCAGCCAGGGGCTGCACCGCGAGCGAAGAGGTGAGCAGAGCAATCGCGGCTGTGATCGGCCGGCGGGAAAGTAATTTCATTGGGCGATATAAAGAAGGTTTGCGATGCTCGCAGAATTCATTTCAAACGCAAGATAGCCTATAATTCACAGCCGCGGTAGAGGTGACACATCGCGACTGCGTGAACATTCAAAGAGAACGGTTAGAAGAGATCGTTCGCGCGTCGCTATTCCGTGAATGCTGTAGCTTCTTCCGTTCCCTCTGTCCTAGTAATTCTGGTAATTGTGGCTCAACGGAGTTCTGCGCGTCAAGGACATCGAGGGTTGATGTTAAAATACAGGTTCACGCGGTCATCCCGAGCGAAGTCGAGGAATTCCGAAGCATTATCGTAGTGCACGGAATCCTCGGCTCGGCTCGATTCGGGCAAAAACGACCGACGAACTGTATCCCTACTGAGACTCGAGTTCCCATGGATATTTGTCAGGCACCTCTTCATCGCTTACGGGTCGGCTGCAACGGAATGACCTACGAAACGTTTTGTGGCGGAATCTTTGAGACAAACTGCTACCTCCTTCAGGCCCCTCACGGCCCTGTTTTGTTCGATGCCCCCGAGGGAGCGTGCGATTGGCTTGAATCCCAGGGCCTCGCCCCAAAGCTCTTGTTGCTCACGCATGGCCACGTTGACCACGTTCAGGATGTTGCGAGGATCAAGCGGCGGTTCGAATGCTCGATTGGCTGCCACGCCGAGACGGCGCCGATGATCACCGACCGGGAGTTTTTTCGCAGCTACGGGTTTCAGCTCGAGATCGAACCGGCTCAGCCCGATTTTCTGATCGAAGCGACGCCGGCTCGTGATTTTCTCGGGCTTTCGATGGAAGTGCTGGAAGTCCCCGGCCATTGCCCCGGCAGCCTTTGCTTCCTGGCGCGGGAGGAAAACTTACTTGTCGGCGGCGACGTGCTATTCGCCGGCGGGGTCGGCCGGTGGGACCTGCCCGGCGGGGATGGTGAACTTCTGTTCGAGGGAATTCGCACGAAGATCTATCCGCTGGGTGATGAGATCGTAGTTCTGCCCGGGCATGGCCCGCCTGCGACCATCGGCCAGGAACGCCGCACAAATCCGTTCGTTCGGTGATCGGGCCGCAGTAAGAACATCACCGGCATCTGGTTCGATATCGGCAGCTACACGAAAAGCGCTAGCTGCTCGCTGCGGAAACTCGATCAAGCACGACCGAGAGCTGCTCGAGCCCCTCGAGTTCCGCAACCAAATGCCGTAGCGAGGCCATCGCGGCCGGGACATGCTCGAGGAAGGCTTTGTTTCCACTGACGAGCCCCAGATATCCGTAAGCCCCAAGCGCCTGCATCAGTCGCTGCGTGGCGCAGAGACGGAAAATTTCTTCAAAATCATCTTCCAGACCGAAGCCGCATGCGACACGGGTTGAGCGATAATACTCCAGCAGCTCTTCGCGTTCACTCGACGAAAGCGAGACGTATGGATCGAAGAGCAGCGAGGCAATGTCGTACTCCGCAAGGCCGGGTCGCATGCCTTGGAAATCGATGAGATGCGCGTGACCATTGCGCATGATGATATTTTGCGATTGAAAGTCGCGATGCACCAGCACGCGCGCCCTGTCCGCGAGCCGTTGGGCGATGGAGCAGAGCGCAGGTAGCGCTACGAGCCGCGCGAGTTCCTCTTTCGAAACGGCAAAGATTCGTCCGAGGCAGTGGTCGAAAAAATAATTCTGCTCCCACAGATACAGGGCCGCATTGAACTCAGCCGGCAAGTTGCCGCTGATGCTGTCGCGCTTCGTCTGCGGCAGGCAGTGCAATTTGCCAATTTCTTCGAGCGCCGACTCGTAAAAGGCGCGCCGCACCATCCAATTTTCCGTTCGGTAACTCCAGAGATCGGTTTCGCCAAGGTCCTCGATCCAGATCAGTCCTTCGTCCGGATCGTGAAAGTAAATCGTCGGAACGCGGATTTCATTCGCGGCGAGGAACTGCGCGATCTGGACGTAGTGCCGGTTTTCTTCGCGCTTCAGGTTATATTTTACGAGAATGATCGGCTCATCCGGCGAGCAGCGGACCCGGTAAAACTTCCGGTCCGAGCCGCCTTTTTCGATTGGAGTGATCTGGACTTTTGCTTCCTCCAGCAGCGGAAAACGCATCCGCGTCTGCCGGAGCAGCGAGTCGGTGCGGCTGGAGCTAGATGTCGATGTCACTATGGGTGCCTTTCGCCGTTTGATGGGAGCGGACAATACAGTTTCGGAGCTGACAAGCGGAAGCAATTTGTGCACCCGGCCAGAGGACCGTGTTTTCGATTTTCGCACCGGCTCCGACGCGGCACGAAGCGCCAATCGAGTAGAACCCGGAAAGAACTGCGCTCGGATCAACGATCGCATCAGGCGCAATGCGAACAGGCCAGCCTGAATTCGGGCCCAGGTAAGCCGGTTTCCATCCTTCCTCGGCGATCGTTTGGTGAACTTCGAGGTATTGCTTACGCGAGCCGATGTTGAACCAGTGACCGTCGTCGAGAACGACGCCGCCAATTCTGGCGCCCTCGCCGATTGCGTCCGTCAGAATCGGGATGAACGACATCGCTCTATCGGGGGGAATTCGGCCGGCAATTTCCGGGCTCCAAATCGAGACGTTTCCGAAATCGTAGTCGCCCGGCTGCCCGTACTTGCCACCGATATCCACGACCCTCCCACCACGCAGCGCGACGCTCGGTGGGAAGGGAGTTTCTCGCAGGGCGAGAGTCACGTCATTCCCGGCGCGGACGTGCTCGTCCAGTAATGGGGGGAGTCCGAAATCGGTAAGAATGTCGCCGCTATAAACGACGAATGGTTCGGCCCCGAGTGACGGTAGGGCGTTCCTGATCCCGCCCCCCGTGCCCAACAGCTTGGGCTCGTTTAGAAAAGAGAGGCGCCCGCCGCGGTAAACGGGTTCGGGGAAAATTTCCGCAAAACGTTCGGGTCGCCGATGAGTATTAACAATGAGCTTCTCGCAGCCGGCGTCGATCAAGTGATCGAACGCGAAGCTGATCAACGGTTTTTGGAAAATCGGTATGAGCGGCTTCGGTAGCTCGTCCGTCAACGGCCGCAATCGGTTGCCCAGCCCTGCACCGAGCACGAACGCCTGCGTGATTACCGCCATCGATGAACCTCGCAAGTAATGCCGTTTGTTATCCTGAGTCGCCCGTTCGACTCACGGAATTCGCTCAGGGCAGGCTCCGACGACGAAGGACCTCTCATGTTGCCCTCGGCCATACGAGCGACGCTGGCGTTCTTCGCATCGAGAGCGCCAAAGATTGCGAACTTCTTGCCGGTCTCACGAAGTTGGGAGGTCTTTCGCGGCGCCGCACCTGTCATCCCGAGCGAAGCGGAGGGATCCCGTTCCGTAACCTGAGCGCCCGCCCCGCAGTTCTTGCTCCGCCTTGTGCTCGCTCGCGACCCTGCTAGAACTTGCCACATGTCCGAAGAAACAGTGTGGCGCGGGAGTTCATCGCAAGTGCAGAACCTCGGCGTGTTCATTCTCTCCGGTCTGTTCGTCTGGCTCATC